>CANKUB010000007.1 GCA_947486575.1 Betaproteobacteria bacterium
CTGCGCAAGCCTGCTGCGGCGTGATCAGTCGTGGCACTGCCACCATTTACAACGGCAAACTGTTCCGCGTCACGCTCGACAATCACGTGCTGGCGCTCGACATGAAAACCGGCAAGGAAATCTGGAAACAGAAATTCGCCGATCACAAGGAAGGCTACACCGCCACCAGCGCGCCGCTGATCGCCAATGGCGTGCTGATCACCGGCATGGCAGGCGGCGAATACACCACGCGCGGCTTTCTGAATGGCTGGGATCCTGAAACCGGCAAGCACCTGTGGCGCCGTTACACCGTCCCCGCGCCTGGCGAGCCTGGTTCGGAAACGTGGCCGAAAGACACCGAAGCCTGGAAGTATGGCGGTGCGCCCACCTGGCGCAGTGGCGCATACGATCCCGAACTCGATCTCGTCTATTGGGGCACCGGCAATCCGGCGCCGTGGACGGCCAAAAGCCGTGATGCGCTTGACGGTCTGTACGCAAGCACGCTGCTCGCGATACGCCCCAAGACTGGTGAAATTGTCTGGCATTACCAGTACACGCCGAACGATGTGTGGGACGTGGACGCCACCGACGAGCCGGTGCTCGCGGATATCACGTTTGAAGGCAAGCCGCGCAAGGTACTGTTCCAGTTCAACAAGAATGGATTTGCCTACACCATTGATCGCACCAACGGCAAACTGCTGGCTGCGCACCCTTTCACGCGCGTGAACTGGGCCTCACGCATTGATCTTAAAACCGGTCGGCCCGTAGTGAACGCCGAGCTTTACGATCAGATTCTCAAGGGCGAAGAAGTGTCGGTTTATCCGCAGCGCGGCGTGAACGCTGTGCCCATCGCTTATAACCCCAAGACTGGGCTGGCCTACACCAGTTCATGGGCCATCCCACGCATCTTCAAGGTCGCACCGCCAACCGGAAAGCCGCAAGTTATCGGTCAGCGCTCGACCGGGGTGATCGCGCGCCCCTACGTGGCGAAACCCGGTGAAGTGGTAGGTCACCACATTGCTTTTGATCCGGTAAGCGGCAAGAAAAAATGGGAAATTCCGCTGGTGGACCGCACCAACTCTTCAGGCATGCTGGCCACTGCGGGTGGCCTGCTTTTCACCGGCTCGGTGGAGGGCAAGTTCCTCGCGCTCGATGAAGAAACCGGCAAGACCGTGTGGGAATTCCAGACCAGCTCAGGCATCAATGCCACGGCCGTCACCTACACACACAAAGGCCGGCAATACATCAGCATCGCCTCGGGCCTCGGCGGCAACTCGGCGCGCGCCATGTCGCGCGGCAATGTGCCGCTGGGTGGATCGATGTGGACCTTTGCACTAATGCAAGACTAAACGACAGGAATCCGGCAACGTGTTTTTTTTGAAATGGTTTTTATTGCTTCCCGTGTTGGCGTTCGCGAGTGGTGCGGGTTACGCACAGGCGCCCGGCGGCAGCGCATTCGCGCCGGCACAAATACAGCGCGGCGCGAATGTCTTCGCCAACTTCTGCACACCGTGCCACGGTGAACGCATGGGCAACCCGGAGTTGTTCAACCTGCGTGAATTTCCAAAAAGCGAGCGCGACCGCTTCATTAATTCCGTGTCCAACGGCAAAAACGGCATGCCGCCATGGCGCGGACAACTCAAGCCCGACGAGATTGAAGCCCTATGGGCCTATGTCTCGACAGGTGATAAAGACTAATCGCTTACTCGACACTATTGCAGGCTCTATCTTCGGAGAATTCATGCACCACCGCATCCTCGTCGCTGCAATCGTTTCTGCTTGCCTCTCGGTAACCTGCCTCGCCGCAGACTTCCCCGAAAAATCGGTGCGCTTCATTGTGCCGTTTCCGCCGGGTGGCGGCACCGACGCGCTGGCGCGCATCCTCGCCTCAAAACTCACCGAGTCGTGGGGCCAGCAAGTCATCATCGATAACCGTGGCGGCGCACAAGGCAGCCTTGGCACCGCGCTCGGAGCCAAGGCTGCGCCGGATGGCTACACGATTTTGCTCGGGCATTCGGGTGCGCTTGCGATCAATCCGCACATGTATTCCAACCCCGGCTATGATACGCTGAAAGATTTTGCGCCAGTAACGCGCGGCACCGAGATGCCGTACATACTGGTGCTGCACCCTTCGGTACCGGCGAAAACGATGAACGAACTCGCGCAACTCGCGAAGCAGCATCCGGGCAAACTCACTTTTGCCTCAACCTCTGCCGGCCCGCAATTGATGGGCGAACTGTTTCGTCTGATGACCAAAACAGACATGGTGCACGTGCCCTACAAAGGCGCGGGGCCTGCGGTAATTGATCTACTCGGCGGACATGTGGGGATCATGTTCTCCGTACCAAGCTCTGTGAATCCACACATCCGCGCGGGCAAGCTGCGGGCGCTGTCGGTTTCCGGCATGAAGCGCGATGAAAGCCTGCCTGATGTGCCCACGATGATTGAAGCGGGCTTCAAGGATTACGGCGATGCGCGCGAGTGGTACGGCATTCTTGCGCCCGCCGCAACATCGGCCGACGCCGTGGCAAAGCTCAACGTGGCGCTGGTGCGCGCGCTGAATGCGCCCGATGTACACAAGCGCCTGCAGCCGCTGGCACAAAAGCCCGTGCCCGGAACACCTGCTGATTTCGGTGACTATATTCGCACGCAGTACGGGCTTTGGAGCAAAGTGGTCAAGGTTACCGGCGCAAAAGCGGAGTAGCGTGACCTGGCAAATTGCCAGCAGAATCATTCGCCTGCGGCACTTCGGTGCTAACCGTTGGGACACCATTACAACGCACTGACCCGGGAACACAGCCCTATTCGCCCCTCATCGTGCAAGTCAGGTTGCTTACAATTCCAGCAAGAATTGCTATCAACTCGAGAGGCAAGTACAATGACAATGGATACAATGATCGCGCAGAGGCCAACCGGCCTTCCATTCATGCATGGGCTCAATATGGCAGAAAATACTCCCGAACGAAGTCTCCTGATCCGTTCTCGTGTGAGCGACGGGTATCACCTGAGCGAGAGCGGCCTCAAGGATTTGCAGCATGTGTTTACAGACTGGTTTCCGCGCACCATTTATTATGATCTGACCGACGATACGGTCAGCGTAGACGTTTCGGTGCGCAAGGATTTCATCAGCGGCAAGGGCATGCTCACTGTTTCATTCAAAAGACAGGATGGCTCGGTGATCAAAAGCGGAGAGTATTCGCAGGACAGGCTGATCGGAAAATCGTGCGAGTACTACGACAAAAAAAAGGCCCGTTACGATGGCAACAGAGACGGCTTCGATCATCGCATCGTACTGTATGACACAACACCCATCAGTACTTTGGGCCGCCTCAAGTAAGCAGACGGACTTACCAATACCCAAAGCCAGCGTGATAGCCTCGCAGCATTGACCCATCGTAAGTTATTGTTTTTATTACTTTTTTATAGCACTCCTGTCCGTCATAACGGTATTGCCATCCACGTATCAACACGTCGACCGTCAATCACTACGATGCGCTCCTCGAATTGAGCGCGCCCATTTTCACCCGCGACGTGTAGGCGGTCGTGGCAGCGACAGCGGCAGACAGCGCTGATGGTTCTCTGCGGTAGTGCGCGATAGCGCGCTTGCTCGACAATGAAATCTGGCCCCGCTTCTATCTGATCATCATCTATGGCACGCGCGTATCGCGCGAGCCGGTTCTCGACGCTTGGTTGCAGTTCAGTGTCCATGCGCGCACGCTCAAGCTGGATGAGCGTAGTCATTTTGCGTCTACAATAACCCGCAGGATTACAATGACACCGGCTACGCCGCCAACTGTGGAGACACGCAATGACCAAGACCTGCGAATTCATCACTGAAGACATCGAATACCTGCGTCACGGCGAGCGGGCGCTGAAGCTGCGACTCTATAAGCCGCAAGGCGCAGGCCCATTTCCGCTGGTGGTGGATTTACACGGTGGCGCATGGGGCAAGGGTAGTTTCGAAGAATGCGCGGGCCGCGACGAGGTTTTAGCGCGCGCCGGGCTGCTGGTCGCGGCGCTCGATTTCCGTGACGGCAAGGATGGGTATCCGACAGCGCTGGTGGACATCAACTACGCGATTCGCTGGCTGAAATCACGGGCCACGCAGCTCCACACGCGCGCTGATCGGGTGGGTATTTGCGGTCAATCGAGCGGCGGTCATCTTGCGATGCTGGCGGCGATGCTGCCACATAATCCGCGTTACACGGCGATTGCATTGCCCGCGGGGTCACCCGCCGTTGATGCCACGGTACGCAGCGTCGCCATGGCATGGCCGGTAATCAATCCGCTATCACGCTATCGCAATGCCCTGCGCGAACGCGCCAAAGGCACGGCGTGGGTTGGCGATATACCGGAACGACAAAGCGCATTCTGGAAGAACGACGAGAATATGATCGAGGGCAATCCGGTGCTGATGCTCGAACGCGGCGAGAAAGTATCCCTGCCGCCCGCGCTGTGGCTGCAGGGACGCCCTGATCCGGTACACGATTACCGCGATCCTGAGTCGCCTGTTGCACTCAATGAGCCGGAGCGTTTCACAGCAATTTATCGCAAAGCCGGTGGCGCGATTGATCTGCTCTACGTTGATCAGGCTGCGCGCACCACAGCGGCCGCACGTGATCCGATTGCGGCCTTTTTCCTGCGGGAAATGGCCGTTGCGCATGAGGTTGGCGCTACGGCATAGCAAACATAGACACCAGAAAAGATAGAGGATTATCACCATGACGCAACCACGCGGCCCGCTAGATGGCGTAAAAATTGTAGCCTGCTCAACTGCGCAGGCCGGTACGGTGCCTTACATGCTGATGGCTGATCTGGGTGCTGAGGTGATCAAAATCGAAGTGCCCGGCAAAGGTGACAACTCGCGCACGTCCAGCGTGTTTCCCGGTTTGCCCAGCACCTATTTTGAAACCAATAACCGTGGCGTAAAGAGTTTTACGCTCAACATGAAATCTGCGGAAGCGCGTGAGATTCTGCACAAGCTGGTGGCGCGTGCCGATATCTTCGGTCAGAACTTTCGCCCCGGTGCTGCGGAGAAAAACGGTTTTGGCTATGAGGATTTGAAAAAGATCAATCCGAAGCTGGTGTACGTGTCGATTTCCGGCTATGGCCCCAAAGGCCCGAACGCCGCGCTACCGGGCACCGATTCGATGGCACAGGCGCTGGGCGGCATTGCTGAAGCTTATTCCACACCGGGCCAGCCTCTGCGCGCTGGCGTGGTGTCGGTGGCAGATGAAACTTGCGCGATTCTCGCCTTTGGCGGCATGCTGGCCGCACTGCACTGCGCCCGCACACAGGGCATCGGGCAAAAGGTTGATTGTTCACTACTGGGCGGACAGATACGCCTGATGGGCTGGACGCTGACCACCGCGATGTGGCGCAATCGCCCGCCCGTTACCGGGCAGGCGCGCGTCAACGGCACGCCGGAGCGGCCCGGCCTCTCGGCCAGTTTTAACGACATCCATGGCAAGCCGCTGGTGTTCCAACTCAACGGCGCTGCCAAGTGGAAGCAGGCGATGACGGCGCTGGGCTTCTACGACACGCTGTCACACGCAGGGTTTGCCGAACTCGGTGTGGTGATCGGCAACGATGAACAGCGCGAGACATTGCTTGCGACGCTCGATGGCCTGTTCGCAACCGGCCCGCGCGACAAATGGGTGGCGATTCTACGCGCTGCCGATATTGTTTCAGCACCCATCAACACGCTGCTCGAAGCCGCCAGCGATCCTGACGTGCTCGCCAACGGCTATATCACCGAGGTGGATTATCCGAAGCACGGCAAGAAGCTGAAAGTGCATGGATCACCGTGGCAATTTTCCGAAACGCCAGCGAAGATCGGTGTGGCGCCCGAACTCGGCGAACACAACGACGCCGTGTTAAAAGAGATCGGCTACAGCGCAACAGAAATACAAGGCTTGCGCGATCGCAAAGTTATCTGACGAAACGACGCATCATCCCGCAAACGCAAACCGCGTATCCTGCACCGTTACGATACGCGCGCCTTTCGTTCCCGCAACAATGCCGTGCGAAACCTGTGGCGGCACGTGAATCACGAAGCGTTCTTTCACGTGATGTGAATTATCCGCAACGGACGCCTGCACATCGCCTTCCGCTACCAGTGTAAATTGTTCATTCTCGTGCCCATGTGCGGGCAAGGTGGCGCCGGGTGCGAGATCAAGCACCGCCACTTGCAGTTTTTCACTAATCAACAAGCCACCACTCACACCACTGGCCAACTGCAAACCCGGCACCATGCGTGCGCTGCTGCCGCGCCCCGCCCTTTCCGAAAGATCATTAAAATCATATACATAGCGCGTTTTTTCGCCCTGCGGATCAGTGCCTGATTCAGTCATCATCTGGGTAGTGGTTCTTCTGGGCTCATCCGCGCGTTTGCCAAACCCCGGCAAATAAAACGGCCCGTCATACTTGCCATCAACCGGCGGGCCGGTGATGCCGTGGCGCGTATCTTTCATTGCAAAAAAGTACATGTCTTCGTCGGGGCATGCCTGCCCCGTGTGTACCGACATCGAGGGCGTATGTACGATCATGCCTTTTTTGCCGAACGTTTTCATTGCCTCATTGATATCCGACACCATCACACCCTGCAGTATGTAATTAAACTGCTCATTCGGATGCGTATGCGCCTTGGCGCCCGAACCTGCCGCCTGCATCGCCAACGCCACCGCGACGTGCTCGCCGTAGAGCACGGCACCGATAGTGGACGACTTGCCAGTTTCCATAGTCGGCCCCGACAGTACGCGGCGCGGCGCGACCCTGGCGCTGGTCGGATTGTCAGGCGCGGTATTGAGTTCTTCGTAACCGTAGATGTATTGCACGATGGCACCTTTTTCACATAATCTGTCGGGACAAATTTACCATAGCATCCGGTAACATCGGCAGCGTGAATTAAATTGCGAGGCATAACATGATCAGCAAAACGTTGTGCGCAGTAGCTGCGGGACTATCCAGTCTGCTTGCCCTCACCGCGCACGCGGCAGATGCTTATCCCGCACGCCCCATTCGCATGGTTATCGCCAACGGGCCGGGGTCAGCGGGCGACATTCTTGGCCGTATTGCGTTCATACGCACAGCAGAAATCCTGGGGCAGCCCATCGTTGTCGATAACCGGCCAGGTGCGGGCGGCACTATCGGTGTGGAAATCGTTGCGCGCGCCGCGCCCGATGGCTACACGCTGCTGGGCACGTCGTTTGCCACGCTCGCGGTAGCGCCGCACACCTACAAAAATGTGTCGTACCATCCGGTGAACGACTTCGCGCCAGTGTCGTTGTTCGCCATCACGCAGGCAGGCCTGTGCGTCAACGCCGCATTGCCGGTGAAATCCACACGCGAACTCATCGAACTTGCACGTGTGCGTCAGGGCAAACTGCTGATGGCCTCGGCCGGCATTGGCTCCACCAGCCATCTCGCCGGTTTGATGTTCACCACCGCAGCTGGCATAGCAGTCACCCACGTGCCATACAAGGGTGGCGGCCCATCCGCTGCGGCCATCGGTGCGGGGGAAGCGCATTGGGCGCTGGGGCCGCTATCGGCGTATCTCGCAGCCTGGAAAACCGGCCGCGCGCGCTGCATCGCGGTCAGCGGCGAAAAGCGTTCGACCCTATTTCCCGACCTGCCGACCATCGCCGAAGGCGGCGTGCCGGGGTTCAAATTCCTCGGATGGAATGGCGTGCTCGCGCCCAAGAACACATCGCGCGCCCTCATCGACCGGCTCAACAGCGCGCTGGTGCAGGCACTGAAAACAGCCGAAGTGCGGCAGCTTTACGCTGCACAAGGCGAAGAACCCGCGTGGACCACGCCGGAGGAATACGCAAAAATAGTCCGTGAAGATTACGAGCGCTATGGCAAGGTGGTGAAAATGGCGGGGGTAAAAGCCGAGTAAGCGATGGCGGAATTGCGTGACTTTAGATTTGGACTGCGGAAGCTGATCTGACGGGCATCGTCAGACAGGATCGAACGTTGATCTCTAAAGCGGGCACCTAGATAGCTCGGGGAATGTACTTGGTAGCCGAAACAACCGGCGATAACCCGCCAGTCATGGGCGCGGTCCAATCGTTCCATTGGTTTGACATGGCACAGTCCGAAGGGACTGGGTTCTCCCAAAACTACAGATAGGCCAGCATATACCGGCGGAACACACTTGCAAGACGTTCGATTCAAATTCAACTAGACTCACGTTTTTCTGAGGAGGAAACAACCATGAAGCACTTTGTCAGCCGTCGCAGGTTCGTGCTGGGTTCGGCCGCAGCCCTTTCACTTGGTGGCAGTGCCTACACCGCTTTCGGCCAGTCCGCCGCCGCGCTTAAGACGCCGGTCGTCGATTCTCTGGTGGTGCAGATCGTCACCGATAGTAGTTACGACACCCCGCGTCCGATGTCGCACAAACTCGTCAAAGTGCGCCGCAAGGGGTTTACCACCGCGCCCAGCATCAAAACACTGCACAGCGAATGGGGCCTCGCGATGACGCTCGAATCGCGCATCGGTTCCGATACGCGCAATCTGATGCTCGACTATGGCTACACACCCGAAACGCTGTTGAATAACATCGAGTTCATCGGCGTGGATACCTCGAAGATTCAGGGCCTCATCATGAGCCACGGCCACTTCGATCATTTTGGCGGGCTGATCGGGTTTCTGGAGAAGTACCGCAGCCGCCTGCCAGCTGACTTGACGCTGTACGCCGGGGGCGAGGAGAATTTCTGCAACCGCAAGGCCGGCACAGGCGTACCTGGGCACTTCAGCGATTGGGGGGTGCTGGACCGGCGCGAGCTTGCTCGGCTAAAAGTCAAGGTCGTGCTCTGCGAGCAGCCCACGGTGATCCAGGGTCACGCTTTTACCACTGGCAACATTCCGCGTAAGAGCTTTGAGACGATCTTCCCGAGTTCGCAGGTTTCTTACCGCAAACGCGCCGACGGCGTGGGCTGTGATATGCCGGCCGAGGACGCGAAGTGGAAGGGCGATTATGCGGTGCAGGACAATCACCTGCACGAACACGCCACCTGCTTCAACGTAAAGGACCGCGGCCTAGTGGTCATCTCTTCCTGCGGCCACACCGGTATTGTTAATTCGGTGCGCCAGGCAATCGCGGTTTCCGGGGTCAGCAAGGTACACGCCGTCATGGGCGGGTTCCATTTATTCCCCGCAGACGAAGCCTATGTGCGGCGAGTGGTGGCCGAACTGGAGACGATGAACCCGGACGTTCTCATCCCGCTGCATTGTTCGGGCCCGGACATGGTCAACGTGGTGCGGGCGGTTTCACCGGGCAAGCTGCTGACCTCGACGACGGGTACAGAATTTACATTCGGCGCCTGAAACTACTCGGCGGCATCGGACTGGTCGTCGCGTTGTTGGCGGCGGCCGCGCATTTTTTCTTGCAGGAAGAGCCAGTAGACAGGCGTGCCGACGCGGCCCGCCTGATGAATGAACTGATGTCCGGCAAGAAACCTGTGGGCGGGCCCTTCACGCTCGCCGATAGTTCCGGCACGTTGCGTTCACTTGCCGATTTTCGCGGCAAGCTGGTGCTGCTGTACTTCGGCTATCTTTTTTGTCCCGACGTCTGCCCTACCGACCTCGCCCGCATCGCGGCCATGATGAATTCGCTTGGTGCCGAGGGAGCGGCGGTACAGCCCCTTTTCATCACACTCGATCCGCTGCGCGATACGCCGACGTTGATCAGGGAATACGCCGCCGCATTCCATCCGCGGATTATCGCCCTGCGCGGCAGTGAGGAGGAGACGCAGAAAATCGCCACGAGCTATAAGGTTTTTTATGAGAAGGTGCCACAAGGCGGCACCTACTTCGTCGATCACACCGCGTATACGTTCCTCATAGACCGCAACGGCAAGTACATCGCTTTTTTTCCGCCTGGGACGCACGCAGATCGTATGGCGGTGATGGTGCGCGAGGCGCTGGAGCAACGCAGGTAACGACGAAAATCAGGCGCTGCGAACGACCGGTTCGATTTGAGTCCGCCGTGATCAACTATGCATAATGCTCCCTGTCCGCACTTGAGCGTGTTTGAGGTTAGAAACCACCGGAAACTGCCTATCAGGTAGGATTCTGATTTCCACACTTGTAAGCTAACCCCGCACCAGCCCCACCACGCTAATTGCTTAGCGTCGCGTCGATCTTCAACAACTGCGCTGGATTATTGCAAAGGATCATTTCACGATCACGATGGGTGAGGCCCGGTATGGATTCGACAAAATCCACCGGCTGCTTGACTGACATGGCCTGAGGAAAATCGGTGCCGGTAACGATACGGTCCACACCCACCAGATCGATCAGGTTACGCATGATCTGCGGGTGATGCGTTATCAGATCGTAGTGAAAGCGCCGCAGGTATTCGCCGGCGGGCTTTTTCAGGTGCTTCAGATGCGGCGTGACGTGCTGGGCGAGTTCCATGCGGCCGATTAGCCACGGGAAGGTGCCGCCCGCATGCGGTAGAAAAACCTCCAGCTTCGGAAAGGCATCGAGCACGCCGCCGCACATCAGGCTGGTGGCGGCGTAGCCCGCTTCCTGCGGATTGCCGAGGGTGTTGATCATGAAGTAATCCTTCATGCGCTCGACGCCGGACGGATACAGGTTGGTCAGAAACAGCGGCAGACCCAGTGCTTCGGCGCGCTCGTAAATCGGCCAGAATTCTTTTTCGTGCAGATTCTTGCCGAGGATGTGCTCGGCAATAAACACCGCGCGCATGCACGGCTCTTTGCCCATGCGTTCGAGTTCCTGCGCGGCGAGTTGCAAGTCCTGCATCGGCAGAATGATGCAGCCGTAAAACTTGTCCGGATATTTGCGATGCGCCGCGACGCAGGCATCGTTGTGCGCGGCAGCCAGTTCCAGACCAAAACCCGGCGGCGCCCAGTACATCAGCGGGTTGGTCATCGACAGCGCGTAGGTATCGCATTGGCGCTTTTGCATGTCCGCGATGATGTCGTCGAGACGAGTCATGGTCTTGCGCATCACTGAAGTCTGCGTGCCATCAGGCACTGACAGCACCACTGGGTTGCCTTTGGCGTCCTCTCCCATGACCGCGCCGTGGGCCGGGCCTTTTTTGATCATCAGATCGACGAACTCTTGCGGATACCAGTGCATATGCGCGTCGATCACACGCGGGTAACGCCGTGCGGCACTGGTATCTGCTGCTGAGTTTTCCAGCGAGGCGTGTTTAAGCGGGTCTTCGTACACGGCGTGCTCCTTTAGTTCGGTGTGAACGCCAGTATGGCGAAAAGTCACAGGCAAGAAAATGGAATCTCAAAACAGAGAGACAGTGTCAAGCCCATCAATATATCTATTTGATTTTAAACATTTTTTAATTTACCAATTGCAGTCAATGCGATGTCTACCCTGCACGCGAGCAGAAGGCTCAACTGCCAACGCGTGGTACCATGCTCGCTGATATAAGCTCGTGCCCTGTCTGAACAGGCGTGAGTAACCCGAATCCACGATTCGCCACGATTGGTATTCGATTAAATGGAGAACGCAATGCGTGAAAAATTAACGACGCTTGAACAAGCTGCGACTGCTATAAAAACCGGTTCCAAACTGGTCATGTCCGCCAATATACAGCGGGCACCGATGGCCCTGCTGCGCCAACTGGTGCGTCAGGGCACGCAAAAATTGCGTGTGATCGGCGTGGTGGGCGGTGATCTCAATCTCGATTTTGTGGTGGGTGCGGGCATGGTGGATGTGCTCGATACGTGCAGCGTTACGCTGGGGGAATTCGCGCGCACCGGGCCCAACTTTGCGCGATACGTAACCGCTAACCGGTTGCGCGTGCTCGATAATACTTGAGGGGTTCTCTATTCACAGGCCCAGGCTGGGTCTATGGGAGTGCCCTACGTGCCGGTCGTAGGTTTGATTGGAACCGACTTGTTAAAGCGCCGTGACGACATGGTGATCGCCATTGATCCGTTCGATGGCAAAACAAAGACCGTTGTGGCCAAAGCATTGCGGCCCGATGTCGCGCTGTTTCATGTGCAAACGGCAGATCGGCATGGCAACGTGTCGTGTGGCTATGATGCCGAAGTGGTGATGCTCGCCGAAGCTTCGAAACACGTCATCGTCACCGCCGAGCGCATTGTCGACCGGTTGACGGAAAAAGACGCCAAAGGCACGTTCATCCCCGGCATACACGTGGATGCGGTAGTGCATGCGCCGTTTGGCGCACATCCCGCCGGGAGCGTGGGCCTGTATGCGCCGGACAAGGTGCATATGCGCGAGTATGTGGTGGCCTCAAAGGATGACGAATCGTTCGCGGCGTATTTGCAAAAGTACGTGCATGGCGTCACCAGTCACCAGCAATATGTCGAGCAATTCGTGCCGCTTGAATGGCGCGATCCGGTGCGCGCGGTGGGCACATGATGAACTACTCTGAGGCTGAATTGCTGGCTGTTCTGCTGTCGCGTGAAGTGCGCGACGGCGAAGTTTCCGCCTGCGGTGCGTTATCGCATATTCCCGCTGCTGGCCTGCTGCTGGCGCAGGCGACGCATGCGCCCAATGCAGAATTGATCATTCTCAATTCTGTTTTTAATCCGTTTCGCACCTCAAAGCAGTTTCATTTTCTGGCGCAGCGTGGGGATCTCGGTTTGTTTTTCGCCAGCGGCGTGCAAATTGATCGCCACGGCAATTACAACCTGCATCAGATCGGGCCTGACCCGGATCATCCGCAAGTACGCTTTCCGGGCGGCTACGGCGGCGGCATGATCTATTATGGCGCGCGCCGTACCGTGGTGTTCCGTACCGAGCATACCGTGCGCTCGCTGGTGGAAAAGGTTGATTACATCTCCGCCTGCGGAAGTTCGCCGCCGGATGTCTTGCGCTATGGCAATCCCACCAAAGTGATCACGCCCAAGGCCATCTTCCGTTTTGAAAAAGACGTGGGTACACTGCAGCTGGATACCATTCAGCCGGGCTATACCATGGACGAAATCCGCGATTGCACGGGGTTCGATCTGGGCGTCAATGACGACATAGCAGAGACACCCGCGCCCACTGAAGAAGAGCTGCGCGCGCTGCGGGTTGTAGTGCGCACGAAAATGATCGACACCGGTACCTATGCCGACTGGGCACGCAAGGTGCTGGGCGCCGATACGGCACAGATAGCGTAACGTTTCTGAAGAATCGTTTGCGAACTGTTGGCGGAATACGATACGCAGCAGGCATCACCATTCAGTTCAAGCCACAATGAGTCGGGAGAAAACTGCGCGCTTTTACGCGGTGGTGGCAGGCGCGTCGGGCGTCGTGGGCCGCCGTTTAGCCACGCACCTTGCCGCATTGCCCGATTGGGAAGTGACTGGCCTCTCGCGCCGAGCGCCTGCAAATGTCGCATTCAAAACCCTGGCCGTCGATCTCACCAACGCCGCCGATTGCCAGGCCATACTAGGCACACTCACCGATACCACGCACATTTTCTACGCGGCGCGTTACGATCACAAGACTACCGCGCCCGAACCTATCGATCTCAATACCAATATGCTGCGGCATCTGGTCGACGCGGTTGAACCACGCGCCGCGAACCTGCAGCACATACACATGGTGCAAGGCTCAAAGTACTACGGCTCAAACTTGCCATCGTACAAGACACCGGCGCTGGAATCCGATCCGCGCGTGGCCAACAACGCGAACTTCTATTACGCCCAGGAAGATTTTCTCGTCGCGCGCCAGCAGTCGAGTGGCCAGCGCTGGTCATGGAGCGCCAGCCGTCCGCACGCCATCTGCGATTTCTCCACCGGCTTCGCACGCGCGCTCGGCCTGTTGATTGCGGTTTACGCTTCGATCTGCAAAGCGCGCGGCGAGCCGCTCTCCTTTCCCGGCACCGTAGGCAACTACAACGCGCTGTATCAATGTACCGAAGCGAAGCTGCTCGCGCGCGCGATTCAATGGATGAGTACCGAGCCGACCTGCGCCAATCAGGCGTTTAACATCACCAACGGCGACTTTATCCGCTGGAAAAATTTGTGGCCGCTGTTCGCAGATTATTTCGGCCTGCCGCTCGGCGGCGTTAATACGCAGCGCCTGGGCGACACCACAACAACGCCGCAGGCCGCGCAGACGTGGGCGCAAATAGTCAAAAAATATCATTTAAAAACAAATAGTTATGTAACATACGACAAGCTGGTGGTGTGGCCCTACGGCGACTTTGTTTTTGGCCCTGCGATAGACATCATGTCTTCCACCATCAAGGCGCGACAGCTTGGGTTTCGTGACGCCATGGACACCGGACGCATGTTCATCGATCTGTTCGACTACTACCGGCGCGAGAAAGTCATACCATAGTGCATTGATCACGTTTCATCTGAAACATCCGAGGAGCCCGTGTTTTCAAGATTGCCGTGTGTATTGATCGCAAGCCTGATTACGCTGACGGCTGGTGCTGCGCTCGCGCAGCCCAAGGCTGCGTCTGGTGCCTCTGGTACATCTGGCACCTATCCCACCAAACCCATACGCCTGATCGTACCGTTTTCACCGGGCGGTACCAACGACGTGCTCGCGCGCATGATTGCGCAGCATCTGACACAGACCTTCGGCCAAAGCGTTATTGTTGATAACCGCGCAGGCGGCGAAGGTCTGATCGGCACCGAAATCGCCGTGAAGGCGCCGCCCGATGGTTACACGCTGCTGCTGGTGTCGTCTGCTTACGTAATGAATCCCGCCGTACGCAAGATGCCTTACGATTCCATCAAGGCGATGGATTTCATCGCCAAGCTCGGCGCGAGCTTCACCGTGCTAAGCACCGGGCCGTCGCTGCCGGTAAACAATCTCAAGGATTTGCTGGCCGCTGCGAAAAGCCGGCCGGGCGAACTGGTGCTGACCACCTCTGGCGGCTTTCAGTATTTTGCATCGGCACTGTTCGCCAGTCTGTCGAAACACGAATTCAACATCGTGCTCTACAAAGGTGCGGTGCCTGCCATGATCGATGTCATTGGCGGGCAAGCCCATGTCACCTTTGCCGTGAGCGTACCCGCGCTGCCGCATCTGCGCTCCGGCAAGCTGAAGGGGCTTGCCACCGGCACCCTGAAACGCACCGAGTTGCTGCCGGATATCCCCACGCTCGACGAATCCGGCATCAAGGGCTATGACGCCTCGAACTGGTATGCCATCGCAACAGCAGCCGGCACGCCACCAGCGGTCATCGCCAAGCTTCACAACGAAATCGAGCGCTATTTCAAGTTGCCCGAAGTGCAAAAGCAGGTGACAACGTTGGGCGCCGTGCTCGATCTCAAGTCACCGGAAGAAATGCGCAAGTTCATCCCCGCCGAAATTGCCAAGTGGACCAGGGTGGCTATCGATACGCGCATGCCGCGCACCGTGGATTAGCGCCAGGAGAGGCCACCTTGAGAACCAGAATCGCGCTACCCGTTTTGGCCACTGCTGTTGCAGCCAGCGCTTTCACTCTGGCTGGCAACGCTGCGGCACAAGCGTGGCCGCAGCGCCCCATCCGCCTGATCATGCCCTTCCCGCCCGGTGGCGCGACAGACGCCAATGCGCGCGCACTGGCAAAAGAAATGGAAACCTCACTCGGTCAATCGATCATCGTTGACAACCGTAGCGGCGCCAACGGCATTATCGGCAGCGATATCGTGGCCAAGGCCGCACCGGATGGCTACACCATGATGCACATCTCCGTGGCTTTCGCGATCAACCCCAGCACCTACAAAAAGCTGCCGTTTGACCCGATCCGCGACTTTACGCCGATTACCAACCCCATCGTCGGCAACGGGGCGTTGCTGCTGGTGCATCCGTCCGTGCCAGCGCGCACCGTCATCGAATTGATTGCCGTGGCCAAAAAACAGCAACTCGTATTCAGCTCGCCAGGTATCGGCAATGTGCTGCATCTGATCAACGAGGCGTTTAACGCGCGCGCGGGCATACGCATGCTGCACGTGCCCTACAAAGGCGCGGGCCCGGCACTAGTGGCGCTGCTGGGCGCGGAATCCCAGGTGATGGTGGTACCGCCGCTCACCGCCACGACTTACGTGAAGGCCGAGCGGCTGCGTGCGCTGGCCTACAGCGGCGCAAAGCGTCTGGACACCCTGCCAGATATACCGACCATCAGCGAGGCCGGATTGCCTGGCTTCCAGATTGATACTGGCTGGCATGCGTGGTTCGCACCGCCGAAAACGCCAGACAGAATCGTCAATCAGATTTACGGCGCGATACAAAAAGCGGTGCAAACGCCGCGAATGCGCGACGTTTTCACGACGGCGGGTTACCAGCCGGTAGCCGATCCGCCCGCAGTGTTTCAAAAAAATGTGGCTGCCGATATCAAGCGCTGGGGCGAGATTGTGCGGTCAGCCAATATCGCGCCAGAGTAAACGTCAGCAGAAGCTGACAGCCCGCAATAGTCGAGGATAACAAGATATGAAAGCACTGGTCATCGGCGGCACCGGCCCATCCGGCCCATATATCGTCAACGGGCTGCTGGCGCGCAACTATGAAGTCACCATCCTGCACGGCGGCCAGCATGAAGTTGAGTTCAATCAACCGGTCGCACACATCCATACCGACCCGCATTTCGCCGAAACGCTGACGCCTGCGCTCGCCGGGCGAACCTTCGATATCGTGCTGGCAACGTATGGCCGCATGCGCATCATTGCCGAGTTGCTCAAGGGCAAGACCAAGCGCTTTATCGGCGCGGGTGGCTCCAGTGTGTATGCGCCGCGCAGCGATTCGCGCTGGGGGCCGTTGGGGCAACCGATGCAGGTGCCTGAAGACAGCCCACGCTGCGATGATCCTGCCGGGCTGAAATTCAATCATCTGATGTGGGTAACCGAAGAGACCGTGATGCAGGCGCATCGTGATGGCCACTACAACGCCACCTATTTTCGTTACCCTTTGCTCTACGGCCCTCACGCACCGGGCAATTCCGATTGGGGCATCGTGCGCAGGATACTCGATGGCCGCAAGCACCTGCTGATCGCGGCCAACGGTTTACTGAAGCGGCGCGGCTACGCGCAAAATGTAGCGCACGCACTGCTGCTTGCGGTGGACAAACCCGCCGTATCCAGCGGCCAGATCTACAACATCCGAGACGAACAGCAATATACGCAGCGCCAGTATGTCGAATTCATCGCGCGGCACATGCGCCACGAATGGGAAGTTGTCGAGGTGCCGCCCGCAATGGCGCAGCGCGTTTACAAAGGCGGCACGGCCACCTTGCGCGACGGCACCATCGAGTTTGATATCAGCAAAATCAAGACCCAGCTCGGTTACCGCGATCTTGTGACGCCCGCCGAAGCGCTCGCCCGGTCAGTGGACTGGCTGGCCGCCAATCGCCCACAGACCGGCGGCGAAATCGAGCGCCAGCTAGGTGACCCATTTGCCTATGCTGCCGAGGACGAACTGATCGCCGCCTGCAAGACGAGCTGCGCCGCCGCAGAAAGTGTGCAGTTTCCCGACATGCAGCTTGGACACATGTACCGCCATCCCAAGAAGCCCGGTGAAGCCTGGGCGCCACCGGCCAGCCCACAATAGGATTTTACGAAAATATACAATAAAACAATAGCTTACGATTCCCGCTATCAACAACCCATGGAACAATTCCGCTAATGGACGAGCGCCTGATAAACCAGATGACGCATCAGCGCGCGCAACCGCTGCTGCGCTGGCGCCTGCACCATCATGATCACAATCATTTGCTCCTTCGGATCAACCCAGAATGCGGTGCCCGCAGCGCCATTCCAGTAATACTCGCCCACCGAACCCGGCAACGGATTTTTACCTTGATCGGTGCGCACCACAAAACCCAGGCCCCAGCCCTGCCCCACATCGGGCGACGGCCCGGCTGCACCCTGCGTGATGATGTGCGGCGTGTAGCGTGTGCTTGCGGGCAAATGATTGGTGGTCATCATCGTTACACTGTGCTTCGACAAAATACGCACACCGTCGAGTTCACCACCGTTAAGCAGCATCTGGCAAAAGCGCACATAATCCGACGCCGTAGCCACCATGCCGCCGCCACCACCGAAGCGCTGCGGTGGCACTTGCACGTTGCGCGGTGCCAGGCGTTGGCCCGTGGCTTTATCGATGTGCGATTCAGCGATGCGGCCATGATTCGCCTGCGGCACGGAGAACCCTGCATCGCGGATGCCCAGCGGCTTGGAAATGCGCTCGCGCAGAATGGTATCAAGGTCTTGCCCGGTAATCACTTCGAGCAAATGCCCCAGCACATCGGTTGCCACGCTGTAATCCCACGTGGTGCCGGGTTGATGCGCTAGCGGAATTTTCGACAATCGCGCAATGAACTCAGGTGCCGTGAGTTCAGCGCTGGAAATAGCCGCTTTGTCGTACTCGGTTTTCACCAGTGTCTTTGCACCGAACTGGCCATAGGTCAAACCGGCGGTATGCCGCAGCAAATCGTGTATGGTCATTTCACGCCGCGCGGGTTCAAGTGCGAGCGTAGTTTGCCCAGCGGAATTTTTTTGCTCAACGCCGACCTGCATGCCTTTGAACGCCGGCAAGTAGCGCGACACCGGATCATTCAGCACCAGCTTGCCTTCTTCGGCCAGCATCATCGTCGCCACCGACACAAACGGCTTGGTCATCGACGCCAGACGAAAAATAGCGTCCAGCGGCATCGCATCATTGGTCTGTGGATCGCGCACACCCATCGTCTCGTAATAGGCCACCTTGCCGCGACGCGCCACCAGCAGCACCGCACCGGGCATGATGCCTTTGCTGACTTCCGCTTTGAAGGCATCGGTCAGGCGCTTAAGACGCTCGGATGACATGCCAACTTCTTCCGGGTTTTTCGCGCGCGGTAAACCCTGCGCGATCACTGTGAATGACAGCAGACATAACACCGCGAAACCCGCTCGCTGCATGATTGAATGCATGTTCTCCTCCTTGGCAGGATCAACCTTTAGCTATTCTGTCACAAAGCGCAAAAACAACGCCACGCAATCCGCTTGCGTAGTCTAAACGGCAAGGTTATCGTCGCTCCATTCATGCAATTGAGCGGGAGTATCTATGACAAAAGGGCTTGAACCCATAGCAATCGCTGCCAACGGCCTGCTCGACCGCCGCACCTTCATCAAAGGCGGCGCGGCATTCGCGGCAACGCTTAGCGGTTACACCGAAACCCAAGGCGCAACCGCCCAACCACTTACGGACGATTCGTGGAGCCTTATCCCCGGTGCCACCACGCCACCGTACGAGCAGCGCTCACGCTTTGAAGCCAAAGTCACGCGCACGCTCACCAACCCCAAGGGCGAAGCACGTGTGCAGAATGCGCGCACGCCGCTGCACTTAAGCCAGGGCACAGTCACGCCCAACGGCCTGCATTTTGTAGTGGCGCAAAGCGGCGCACCGGATATCGACCCGGCCAAACACCGCCTGGTGATACATGGCATGGTAAAGCGCCCGCTGATGTTTACGCTGGATGCGCTGGAGCGCTACCCCAAGGTGTCGCGCATGGCGTTTATCGAATGCGGCGGCAACAGCGCGCCGATGTTTTCGCCGCAACCGATACAAGCCAACCTGCAAACGCTGCACGGCATGGTGTCGTGTTCTGAGTGGACAGGCGTGCTGCTGTCAACCCTGCTCGCGGAAGCGGGCGTTGACCCGGAAGCCAAATGGCTGATTGCCGAAGGCGCAGACGCACCCACCCTCACGCGCAGCGTGCCGCTCAAAAAGGGCCTCGACGACGCGATGATCGCGCTGTATCAAAACGGCGAACGCTTGATGCCCGCCAACGGCTACCCGATGCGGCTTTTTTTGCCCGGCTGGGAAGGCAATATGAGCATCAAGTGGCTGCGGCGCATTCAGGTGACGGACACGCCGGGCATGACGTTCCCCGAATCCAAAACCTACACGCAGCTTTTGCCCAACGGCAAGGCGTATCAGTTTTATTTTGTGGAAGAAGTGAAATCGTTCATCACACAACCCTCACCGGGGCTGACCATGAATGGCCCCGGCACCTATGAAATTTCAGGTATCGCGTACTCCGGCGAAGGCTGCATCAAGCGCGTAATGGTATCGGCCGATGGCGGCAAAACATGGGCGCAAGCGGCGCTGCAAGCGCCGGTGCAGGACAAAGCCTTCACGCGATTTAGATTGCCGTGGCGCTGGGACGGCAGCCCCGCCATCCTGCAAAGCCGCGCGTACGACGACGCAGGCAACGTGCAACCCACACGCGCCGAATTCGTCACCGAGCGCGGCGAACTCAAAGCGCCGCTGCCGCCCGCCGCATTCCCCAATCAGCACTTCAACGGCATCACCAGTTGGGCGATTGACGCCAAGGGCGAGGTGAAACATGTTTACGCGTAAATGCCTGGGCATCGGTTTGGTTATGAGCGCAAGCGTTGCGTACGCTGCGGACAGCCCCAATCTCGGCACGCCTGTCACGCCCGCCGACATCGCCGCATGGGACATCAGCATACTGCCCGACGGACGCGGCCTGCCCGCAGGCAGCGGCACTGCTGCACAAGGCGCGCCCATCTACGCGCAAAAGTGCGCGGCGTGTCATGGTGAAAACGGCAAGGGCGGCACAGCCTCAGCACTGCTGCCCAGAGGCCCGGTCACCAGCATCAACGGCGCCGAAAGAACCATTGGCAACTTCTGGCCGGTTTCAACCACGCTGTTCGACTACATCCGCCGCGCGATGCCGTGGCAGCAGCCGAAGACGCTGACCAATGATGAGGTTTATGCGTTGACTGCTTATCTGCTGGTATTGAATAAAGTGATTGGTGAGAGCGATGTGATGAACGCCGAGACACTACCGAAAGTGCGCATGCCGAACCGGGATGGGTTTATTGTTCGGTTTCCGGGGAAGATGTAGAGACAATGCCGCACCAAAATGCCCTCGCCGCGCTATTCAAGAAGGTAGGGAAACTACCCCAGTCGCCCCAATATTTTCTCAACCTCCTTACGACTTTGAATTGCCCATGCCTTCTTTTTTACTATTGCTGGAGAATAATGTGATGAAGGCCACACAGCACTGCAGGGACGCAATGGATTTTGCGTTTAATCAAGCATGACTTCCGCACTGGTTTCACACGCCATTCAACTGGCCGTAGCACCCGTGTTTATGCTGGCGGCAGTGGCGGCGATGATCGGCGCCGTGGCGACGCGGCTTGCACGCATTATCGATCGCGCACGCGTACTGGATGAACGGCTGGAATCCGGCGCTCAAATAAATGCAGAGGCTGCCCATTGGGAACTTGACCGTCTGAAATTACGTGGCCGCTTCTGCAACTGGTCAGTGGGTTTTCTCGCCGTCTGCGCCATGCTGATCGGCGCAACGGTGATGGCGCTGTTTCTGGGCGAAACCAGTTTGCCGCTCACCGAGCGGCTGGTGCCGTGGACATTCCTGGGCGCGGTGGCCATCTTCGTGCTGGCCTTGGTGTTCTTTTTGATAGAAACGCTGCTCGCCACCCACACCTTGCGATTCGGAAAAACGCAGTTGCGTACTCAGTCGCGTACTCAATTGCGTAATCCGCCGCGCCAGTAGAAGAATAGCCTTCGCGCACCGAGACGCACTTGCATCACTCCACACGCAACCCCGATTGCCTCACCGCAGCGCCGTTCTTGTCGTAATCCGCCCGCAGGAAAGCAGCGAATTCCTGCGGGCTATTGCCTACCGGGTCGCTGCCCTGCCCGATCAAACGCGCGCGTGTTTCGGGCGCTTGCACCACTTGCATGGCTGCTTCGTTAAGCCGCATCACGATCGCGCGCGGCGTTTTAGCGGGCACCAGCAGCCCCAGCCAGCTTCCGGCCTGAACACCGCGTAGCCCTGTGGCTTCATCCACCGTCGGCACATCGGGTAACAGCGACGAACGTGCCGCGCCAGCTAATGCCAGCGTGCGCAGCTTGCCGGTTTTGACATGCGGCAGCGCGGGCGGAATCGAATTCAGCATCACGTCCACACGCCCGGCGATCAAATCAATCACCGATTGCGGCGCGCCCGCGTACGGCACATGCGTGATGTTGATGCCTGCAATGCCTTTGAATATCTCCATGCCGATGTGATTGGCGGTGCCGTTGCCTGCGGTGGAATAGTTTAACTTGCCTGGCGCGGCCTTGGCGCGGGCGATTAAATCCCTGGTGCTGGTAATTGGCGATGAGGCATGCGTCAGCAGCAACATGGCGCCGGTGGAAATCAAGCTCACCGGGATAAAATCTGTCAACGTGTTGTACGGCACCTTGGACATATGCGGCACGATGGTCAGGCACGGCGGGCTGGTCATGAACACGGTGTAGCCGTCCGGTGTGGCCGTTGCAATCATTTCAGCGGCGATACGCCCGCCTGCACCACCGCGATTGTCGATCACCAATTGCTGGCCAAGCAATGCAGACATGCCCGGCGTTACGGTGCGAGCGAGTACGTCTGGCGTGCCGCCTGCCGGAACGGATAACACCACGCGGATGGGCTTGTTGGGGTAGGCCTGCGCGACAACAACCTGCGCCACACCGGCCATGTACGCCGCCATCAATGTGCGCCGGTAACTCATTCCGCACGCATGCCGGAGCTTTTCACCACGGGCCGCCATTGCTCGATCTGCGCTTTGATGAATGCGCGATACTGCTCCGGCGTGCCCGCTACGATATCCATGGCAAAACCGTTGAGTTTTTCAGCCACGTCTGCGCGCTTTAAAATTTTTGCGGATTCTTCACTCAGGCGCGTGACGATGGCGGTGGGCGTATTCGCGGGCAGATGCAGTCCGTGAAAATTCAGCGCATCGTAACCCGCCACCACAATGGCAATCGGCGGCACGCCGGGCAGATGCGGCGTGGGCTTGGCGCTGGTGACGCCGAGCGCGCGTATCTTGCCCGCCTGCACTTGCGCAATCGCCGTGGACACCGCCACCATCGCGTATTCCACTTCGCCCGCCAGCACGCCGGTCAACGCAGGGCCGCCGCCTTTATACGGCACGATCACCACTTTAATTTTTGCCAGGCTGTTCATCCACTCCGCAAACACATGCGACGAGGTGCCGATGCCCTGCGCGCCGAAGCGCAGCGCACCTGGTTTGGCACGCGCCTGATCGGTCAGGCTTTTCATACTGGCGAGGGGAGAACCGCTGCTCACAATCAACGCCAGTGGAAACGTCACCCACAGCCCCGCGTGCGCATAATCGCGCTGCGGGTCGTACGGCAGCTTGGCAAATAACGTGGGGGCAATCGCCATGGTAGAAATCGCGCCAACCAATAAGGTGTAACCATCGGGCTGCGCTTTGGCGACGAGATCAGCGCCGACAATGCCGCCCGCCGCCGGACGGTTATCCACCACCACTGCCTGACCCAGGCTTTCCGTCAAACGTGCGCCGACAATGCGCGCCAGCGTGTCGGTTGAACCACCAGGTGCAAATGGCACCACCAGACGCAACGCGCGCTGCGGGAAGGGCTGCGCACTGGCGGCAGATGACAAGGCACACAAAGCCACTAACAGTGCGCCCGATATCGCTGCGTGCGCTTTCATTACACGCCCCATAACATTTGTAAGTTCTTAATAGAATCAATTAGATATGAATGATTCTCACTGGCCAGTTTTTCACGTGTATGCGCGCCCGTTAGCACACCTACACTTACCGCCACGCCTGCGTTATGCGCCGCCTGCAAATCCGAAATGGTGTCACCAACGTTAAGCACATGACGCACGTTTATCGTACCCGTCAGCTCCATCGCACGAAAAATCATGTACGGCGCAGGGCGGCCCTGGGGCACATCATCACCGCAGATTACGGCGGCGGCCACATCGCGCCAGCGCAAAGCATCCAACAGAATTTCTGTGATGTCACGATCAAAGCCAGTGTTGAGGGCGAGTTTAATGTCGTGCGCGCGCAACCACTCGAACGTTTCAACAGCGCCCACCACCGGCTCGACTTCGCGCGTGAACACACGCTGCAGGTGATTTTTAAACGAGGCGTAAACCACTTCTACGCGCGCTGCATCGCTGCCGTACTCATTTGCGTGCCTCGGCGCAATCAGGCGCGCAATCGCCTCGCGCTTGGATGCGCCACGCACGACGCTGATTTGTTCTGCCGAGGCTTCAACGCCGTGATCGGCGAGCGCTGCGGTAAAAGCACGCGCGACTTCGCCGCTGTCCTTGACGGTGGTGCCCGCCATATCGGACACCACCAGCCGTATCGAACGAAAACTAGCCTGCAAACTCAATCAAGCGGCTCAAGCTTGATAATCGATGCGCCGTGGTTGCTGCCTATCCAGAAGGTTGTACGTGGCCCGGATTGGTTTTCAACAAACACGCGGCGAATGTTGACGTTATTGCGTGGCAACAGGTATTCCACGAACTCGCCCGTTTTGGTATCCAGGCGTGCCACGCGGTCATTCAGCATCGAGCCGGTCCACGCTTCGCCGTTTTTATCCAGCGCCACGTCGTAGGGCGCGGCCCACGGTGTCGGCACCAGCCACTCCTTGAACTCCATGCTCTTGGTGTCGAGCATGGCGATGCGATTGCCGCGGTATTGACCTATCCACAAACGATCCTGCGCATCCATTGACGCGCGGCGCGGGCCGGAGTTTTTAGTCGGCAAATCAACAATTTTGACTTCGCCGGTTTTGGCATCAATGCGGCCGATATGCTGATTGCCGATGTTGGTGAACCAGCCGTTGTTTTGCGAATCGGATATCACGTCATAGATATTGTGGCCTTGCGGCGACGCCTTGTACGGCTCCCACACTTCCCACTTGCCAGTTTTAAGATCAATGCGATGCACGCCAGCAAAGCCGTTGTTCTGCGCCCACACTTTGCCGTCCACACCGATGTTCATCGGGCTGGTCATGTTGATTTGCGTGTTGGGGCGGTTCCATTCCGGCGGCGCTTCCCAGTGTTCGAGCTTGTCAGTTTTGGTGTTGTATTTGAGTACTGCCGCCTGATACATATTGCCCAGCCACATGTTCTCGTCTCGATCCATGCGGATTGACAATGCGCCCAGTGGCGAGCCTTTTTTCAGGATGGGTATGGGTATTTCCACCAGCTTGCCGGTCTTCGGATCAAACTTGCCGATGGTCTGCTCGCCAAAGTTGGAAAACCACGCCATGCCTTTTGAATCGACCACTACATCATGCGGCTCAATCGTCGGGCGCGGCAAATCCCACTCGGTGATCACCACTTTTGTCGCGCGGCCCTTCGGACGCGGAAACGTTTTCAGATCATATTCCCAGGTGGTGTGCGAATTAAGGTTCACGCTGGAAAAATACGCCGCCTGCGAGCGCAGTATGCGCGCACGGTCTTCGCCTACCAGATCGGTGTCACGCCCGGTCAAACGGCGCTGCGGCAACAGCGGCGTACTCTGATTAGCGTAGGTACCCATGCGCGCAATGGTTTGCAGGAAACCATCCGCATCGTATTTAGAACGCAGAATGCGCTCCAGCGTATGGCACGTCACACAACTTAACAGTGGACGTTTATCCTGATCACTGCCCGGCATGCTGTGCAGCCATTCCGCATTGGTAAGCTGCGAGGCAATATCGCGTGAGCGAATCAATTTAAGATCGCTTTGCGCGTCACCGCCAGCAGCGACATCCACCATCGCACGGCGCGCCAGATCGTAGCCCACCGCGCGTATCGACAGCGCGTATTTGCCCGGCTCCAGCTTCGCTGCTGGAAATTGGTATCGCCCTTTGTCATCGGTGACCACGGTAATAGTCATGTTGGAGCCGGTGCGTCTGGCGTTGACCAGCACACCTTCCATGTTGCCTTCTTCGACAGACGACACTACACCCGACAACGCAGACTGCGCCGACGCCGTGAACGGCATGCACGCAAACACCAGCAGCAACAGCGAAAGCATTTTGATTCTCATGAATCCCCCCAGATTAAACTCGTTGTTGTAACTCGTTGTTGTTACAGCCAATCACGGCAATCGTAAGCCTAGTGCAGGCGTTAAGCAAATTTCACAGCGGCGTTCAGCGCAGCTATAACGCATAGGGCATTAATCAAAAATTACTTAATAAAAACAGCTAGTTACAAAATGCCTGCCGCGATTGTCGCATCAAACAGTGCCGCGCAGAAACGCCATCAAATCGCGGTTGAATTGTTCTGCACGCGTGGTCGTGAACGAATGCCCACCACCTTTGCTCATCAACAATTTTGCGCCAGGAATCGCCTGCGCCAGCGCCTCCGAAAAATAGCTCGGCGTAATGAAATCGCTGTCGCTACCCATCACCAGCGTCTCGGCCTTGATCTTGGACAAACCCGCGCGACGATCAAATTTCAGCAGCGCGTTGATGCGCCCGATTGACACCTCCACCGGCGATGATTTCGTCGGCGCACGCGCCCGCTCCGCTTCGATCTCGGCATCGTGCGCATTGACATAATCCGGCGAATACAAAAACAACGGATGAAACTGCGCATGCAAATCCGGCCCCGCCTGCATATACATGTCACGCCGCGCGTGAAACAACCGCCGGAACCAGGGATCGCAATGCGTCCAGGTACTGCACAGCGCGAGTTTCATTACACGTTCAGGATGCTCTATCGCAATCGTCTGCCCGATCGCGCCGCCGGTGGACATACCCACAATATGCGCGCGCTCGATTTGCAGCACATCCATCAAGCCGACCAATTCTTCCGCCATTTGATCGACCGAGAATTCACGCTGGATGCGATCACTGCCGCCCGTGCCCCGCTGATCGTAGGTAATCACACGAAAGTGCTTTGAAAACAGCGGCACCTGCGGCGTCCAATAACGGCCTACGCCATTTAACCCGCTGGCGAAAACAACGGGCTCGCCCTGGCCCACGTCTTCATATTGAATCTCGCCACCGGCAACAACTGCTTTTGACATTTGCTTATCCCTTATTCTGATTTGCAGGCCAGCAACGCGCACAAATCCGCGACGTCGGGCGTGGCCAATCTTTCAAGATGATCCAGCATATCAATCACGCGTGAGAGCGTCGGCTCTGCCAGACGCGTGGCAAGGCAATCGTGAATTTTTGCGCGATGCAGTTGATCGGGAATCGGCTCGCCCCAGGCGCCCGGCGGCTTGCGGCAAGTGCGGCTGATCACAGTGCCGTCACTCAGCGTGACGTCAATTACCACGTGCATGCGGCGGGTGTCTTTGGGAATATTCGGGTCTTGCTCAACCGCAATTTTATCCAGCAACGCAACCATATCCGCGCTGAAGCGCCGCTCGTCGGTAAACGTTTTGCTGTCCACCACGCCATCCAGCAACGCCGCCGCTGCAACATACTGAAAGCTGAATTTCCCCTCCAACCCATTGCGTGGCTTGGAACGATTGGCATCGGCGATTTCCGGCGTGACGATGCGCACTGACCGGATGTCAGCCACCCCGCCCGCATTGCCCACATCAGCGCGCGCTTCCAGCGCAGCCGCAATCGCAAAATGCGTCGGATATTTTGACGGATAAAACTTGATCGCCATGCCGGGATCGACAAAACGATACGGTTTGCCGTACTGCATCAACACGTCGTAGTCAAAATGCGTCGGGAAAAATGTTTCAACGTAACCACGCGGCGCATCGAATATCGACGGATGGGCAGTAAATCCACGGGCGGCCAGCGCCGCCGCTTCCAGACCCGCCGCAGCCGCATTGGCGCAGTGGGTGCATTTCACCATTGAGCCGGTGTTGGCCGACAACCCGCCGCAGCGCGATGCCGCCATACCGAACGCGTGCGCAAGCTGTTGCGGATTCAACTGCATCATATGCGCTGCCGCCACCGTAGAACCCATCACGCCAATCACACCCGGCGTATGAAAAGGCAACGAACCGCGCTTGGGATCGGCTGCCGCAAGCACGCGACCCTGCATTTCGAAACCCTTGGCACACGCTGTAATAATTTCACGACCATCGGAGTGCCGCGTCTCAGCCAGCGCAAACGCCACCGGCACTGTGGGCGATACCGCATGCGTGGGTGGATTGGACATTGGCTCAAAATCCAGCACATGCATGGATGCCGCATTGACATACGCCGCGCGCATTGCCGTGGTTTTGTAGCCGATTCCCCATACCGTCGCACGCGCAGCACCGCCTTGGGTCAACACATGGTCAGCCAATATGCGCGGCGGCTCTTCCATGCTTCCGGCTATGGCAACGGCGATGCCATCCGTAATCAGCCGCTTCACCATCGCTACCGCATCCCGATCCAGATCGGCGTATTTGATCGGGCACACGCGTTCGGCAATATTCAGTGTTGGGTTTTCAGCTGTCATGGCTACTCCGCTTTGATTCCTGCCGCACGTATGACGTTAACCCAAAGGACGATTTCCTGCTGCACGTACTCGGTGAAGGCTTCAGGTGTATCGGGCGCCGGTTCCGCAATCTGCGCGGTTGCGACAATTGCCATCGGCATCAGACCTGAATGCGTGAAACTCAAAGTCATAGCGACCTTCCTGTATACCTGTCAATGAGATGGTTTGTCAGCGCGGACACGGCGACAAGGCGTTCACTTCATCGCCGTCCAGAATTTTTCCAGTCGCTTGTACGAAATCGGGTACGGCGTCTTCAAGCCCTGAGCATACAACGATACGCGAAGCTCTTCGATCTGCCAGCGAAATTCGCCGAGGCGTGGATCTGCCGTTCCAGCTTGCTCATGCCTTTGCACTAATTCCTCGTAGCGCTTCCACCACCCGCCTATGGTAGCGGCATGCCTGGCATCACGTTCAATATCGCGTGGATATTTATCAAGACGCTGCGCCATGGCTTGCATATAGCGCGGTAGATGAGCGATCTGCTCCCATGGCGTCTTGTTGAAAAAACCCTTGAAAATCAATCGTGATAACTGCGCCCGCAGGTCAGCCACAGGCCGCGCCAAAGGGCTTTTGGCGGAGTTGAACAGCATCGACAACTGATGATATTCCGCAGCGATCACCGCCAGCAGTCGGCAGGCACCTTCACTTACCGCAGGCAGACGCGTTCGCGCGCGCTTCAATTGCGCCTCAAATTCCTTCTGCGTGCGTGGTAAACGATCTTCACCGATGAATGCCCGATCGGTAATCGCAGCAAGCACGTCCTCCCGCAGCTCTTCCACGCCCGCCACGCTGCGTAACTGCATGGCCGTCTGCTCGAAACCACGCAGGTTTTTTTCCAATTGCTTCATCTGCTCTTTGAGCGCCAGACGCATCAATCGGATAACACCCAGGCGCATGGCCTCATCCGCCGCACGCTTGACATCAAACAACCGAATGGCCACGCTTTCACGCTCATCCACCAACGCTGGGTAGCCGGTGAGCTTGCGGCCATTGCGGGTAAACGCAATCTGCTCCGGCAGATCGCCACAATCCCATACTTTGATGTTATCGCGCTCAATGCCGGTTTCAGCTTTACCCATTTTGCCAAATGTCAGTTGCGCCGCTTGTCCCAGTTGAATTTTCAACGCAGCCAGGTCACGCCCGCTCGCCATTTCACGCCCGGCGTCGTCAACAACTCTGAAAATCATTTTCAGGTGAACAGGAATATCAGCGCCATCCCACACCTCCGCCCCTACCGGCTGTCCCGCGCGCTGCCTGACAAAATTCGCCAGCGCCTCAACGAAGGGTTTGCGTGAATCACTTCCGGTGAGAAATGCGGTCACTTGTTCCGGCACCGGAAACAAGTGACGACGCAAATTCTTGGGCAGCGCTTTCAAATAGGTCGCCACCTTGTCCCGAATCATGCCGGGCGCCAGCCAGTCAAATGGCGTGTCTTCCAGCGTATTGAGCAGATGCAACGGCACTGTTACCGTAACGCCATCGAGTGGATGCGCAGGCTCAAATCGATAACGCAATTTGTAGCTTGCATCGCCAACACACAACGATTCCGGAAACTGCGCTTCGGTGATATCCATCGCAGCGTGCCGCATCAAATACTCGCGCGTGAGAAACAGCTTACATGGATCTACTTGCTCAGCCGCTATGCGCCATGTCTCAAACGCCGCGCCGTTGTGTATTTCTGGCGGGATCAATTCATCAAAAAAAGCGAATAGCGTTTGCTCGTCAACCAGCACGTCGTGCTTGCGCGCCTTGTGTTCCAGCGCTTGCACTTCTTTTATAACTATTTGATTTTGAATGAAAAATTTTGCGCTGGTTTGGTAATCACTTTCAACCAGTGCACGGCGAATAAATATTTCACGCGCCTCGAATGGGTTTATTGGCCCGTAGTGAACGCTGCGCTTTGGCACGATGGTCAAGCCATACAGCGTAACGCGTTCGTACGCGGTCACCATGGCGCGATCCTTCTCCCAATGCGGATCGAAGTAATGACGCTTGACCATTTCGCCCGCGATGCGCTCGATCCAATCGGGATCGATTTTCGCCACGCAGCGCGCGTAGAGTCGCGCCGTTTCAACCAATTCTGCTGCCATCACCCATTTTGGCTGTGCCTTACGTAACACCGAGCCGGGGAAAATCGTGAACTTGATGCCACGCGCACCGAGATATTCGCCTTCGTCATTCTTGAACCCCAGATTTCCCAGCAACCCGGCCAGCAGTGCGCGATGTATTTGTTCAAACGTGGCAGGGATTTGATTCTCGCTCAAGCCCATCTCGGCCGTCAGCGTGGCAAGCTGGCCGTGGATATCGCGCCATTCGCGCAAGCGGCGCTGCGAGAGAAAATTCTCTGCCAACTGTTCAGCCAGTTTACGGTTGGATTTTTTATGCTTGATGGCCTCGTCGAAAAAAGCCCAGATTTTCAGATAGCCCATGAAATCCGAGCGCTCATCCTGAAACGGCTGATGCGCGCGATCGGCGGCCTCGGTGCGGTCAAACGGTCGATCGCGCGGATCCTGCACGGATAAGGCCGAGGCAATAATCAGCATTTCACTGAGGCAGTTCTCCTGCCTGGCAGCGATGATCATGCGCGAAATACGCGGATCCATCGGAAACTTCGCCAGTTGCCAGCCCACCGGCGTGAGTTGATTTTCGTCGTCTACCGCACCCAGTTCCGCCAGCAGTTGATAACCGTCAGCGATCATGCGCGGCGGCGGCGGTTCCAGAAACGGAAAATCCTCCACGTCGCCAATCTTCAGCGATTTCATGCGCAGAATTACCGACGCCAGCGAAGATCGCAAAATTTCGGGATCAGTAAATTCGTCACGCGCGGCGAAATCTTCTTCGTCATAGAGACGTATGCACACGCCCGCCGCCACGCGCCCGCAACGGCCCGCACGTTGATTGGCGGAGGCGCGCGAGATTTTTTCGACTTGCAGCAACTCAACCTTGTTGCGATAGCTGTAGCGGTTGATGCGCGCAAGCCCGGGGTCGATCACATACCGTATACCGGGCACCGTCAACGATGTTTCCGCTACGTTGGTCGCCAGCACAATACGCCGGTTGCCGTGCGGTTTGAACACACGGTCCTGTTCTTCAAACGACAGCCGGGCGAACAGCGGCAGAATCTCCGCGCCGCTGGGGTGGTGCTTGCGCAACGCTTCGGCGGTTTCGCGTATCTCGCGTTCGCCGGGCAGAAACACCAGAATATCGCCGCCTGACCTCTCCCGCGCGAGATCGTCCACGGCATCAAGGATGGCCGTTTCGATGTCTTCGTCTTCCTGCACGATTTTCTCCCCTCCTCCTTTGAGCGAGGGGCCGGGGGTGAAGGAAGCCTTTGTTTTCAGCGGCCGATACCGCACCTCCACCGGAAACATGCGCCCTGAAACCTCAATCACGGGCGCCGCTGTTCCGTTGTGACCAAAATGCGTGGCAAACCGCTCCGCATCAATCGTGGCCGAAGTCACAATCACTTTCAAATCCGGTCGGCGCGGCAACAGGCGCTTCAGGTAACCCAGCAGAAAATCGATATTCAAACTACGCTCGTGTGCTTCATCAATGATCAGCGTGTCGTACGCACGCAAGTCACGATCACCTTGTGTTTCCGCCAGCAAAATGCCATCGGTCATCAGCTTGATATAGGTGTTACGCGATACCTTGTCAGAGAAGCGCACCTTGTAGCCCACGGCCTGCCCCAGCGGGCTTTTCAGCTCCTGCGCGATGCGCGTCGCCACCGTGCGCGCGGCGATGCGCCGTGGCTGTGTATGGCCAATAAGGCCAGTGACGCCGCGCTGCAAATCCAGACAGATTTTCGGCAACTGGGTGGTCTTGCCAGACCCGGTTTCGCCGCAGATAATGACGACCTGATTTTCACCAATCGCGCGCGCGATTTCATCCCGCATCGCCACCACGGGCAAATCATCCGGGTAAGCCGGTTGCGGCAAATTGGCGAGCCGTTCTTCTATTTCAGCCGGGGTGCGTCGCATGGCAAGGCCAATTGTTGAAGGCGCGCATTCTACAACACGCGCGTGCATGCACGTAGCACGCATACCCTAAAATAGTGCAACGGCAACAGTTATTTTTCTAACGGGCAATTTGTCATGACACGAATACTGATTTTAATGCTTTGCCTCATTCCCACGCTGCTGTGGGCCGCCGCGGGCAAGCTTGATTCGTTCGAAGGCGATGTCAAGATTACCGCTAAAAACATCACCAAAAGCGCGGTAGCGGGTGTCGAAATCAATGAAGGCGATTACGTGCGCACAGGGGCCAATTCCTGGGCCCTCTTTGAAATGAGTGATGGCGCGTCGATCACGCTGCGCCCGCTCACTGAAATCCGCATCAGCAAATACCGTTTCACGGAAGATGGCCCCGCCGCGCAAAACAGCAGCCTTATTGATCTGACCAAGGGCGCATTGCGCATGATCACTGGCCTGATCGGGCAAAGCAATCGTCAGGGCTACGCCGTCAAAACGGCAACCGCCACCATCGGTGTACGCGGCACTGACCACGAACCCGCCTATTACCCGCCCGGCGATGCCGAGGTCCGCGACCAGGAAGCGGGCTCGTTCGACAAGGTCAACGACGGCGAAACGTTTATCCGCAACGAAGGCGGGCAGGAAGTTGTAGTGCGGCGCGGGCGTATAGCCTTCATGTCGCAAAACCGGCGGCTGGCGCCACGGCTGCTTGATGGTGAGCCACAATTCTTCAGACGCATGGCGGCGTTCGACCGCCGCGTTGCCGTGCGACGCGAGGCCATGCACCAGCGTATCGATGAGCGCCGCAAGCAACGACAGGAACAGCGCAAGGAAAATATGGAACTGCGCCAGGAAGATAAGAAAATATCGCGTGAGCTGAAAAAAGAGGCAAGGCAGGAAGTTCAGGCAGACTTTAAAGCCGAGCGCGACGAGCGGCAGAAAAACATTCAGGAAAAACGCGAGCAGCGTTGCGCGGATAAAGGTGCGGAGAAGGGTGCAGAGCAGCGCTGATTTACAGAACTTACAGCGCGCTGGCTGGCGCCACCATCTCAGCCGCAACTTTAGGCGTATAGCCACGCAACACCGCGTCGCGTGCCGCGCGATCCTGCCGTGCGAGCGCTTTCACCACGTCGAAAAATTTCGGCAGGTCACCACCTTGCTCGCGCAACATGGCCTCGAACGCCGGTACGCGCTGTGTATAAATCGCCACTGACGCCAACAAAGCATTGTTCGGCTGTTGCGCAAACCAGCGGTCATAGCCGGCAAAGCCACCCCATGATATTTTGAGTTTTTCGTAATCTCGCTGCATTTCATCAAAGTGCCGCTGTTTGGATGCGCGCATCACCGCAGGTGCGCCGCCTTGCTTGTACAGCGTATTGAGCCGCGTGCGATAGGTTTGCACCAGCCCAACAAAATCCGCGCGGCGCGCCTGACTTTTTTCGAATAGCTCGCGGTCCTGCGGGGTGCCGTGCAGGGCAATCCAGCGTCTGAGGCCCTCGCGTTCAACGGCAACCGCAAACGATTCATTGAACACGGAATCGTCTTTCACATACACCACTTGATGCGACAATTCGTGAAAGATAATGCGCGCCAGTGTCACTGGCGCACTGTTCACAAAGGTGTTGAGCACAGGGTCGGCGAACCAACCCAGGGTGGAATACGCCGGCACGCCGCCGACGTACACATCCTGTCCGCTGGCAGCTTCGGCAGCGAAGGCATCGGCATCGGCTTTTGCAAAATAGCCGCGATAACTCACGCAACCCGCCATCACAAAACACCATTGCACCGGCCGCGTTGAAAACTCTGGCGTGGCAAAAACATTCCACACCACAAACGGGCGCTGCAAATCTGCATAGCGCTGGTAACTCTGATTTTGCGGCAAGCCCAAGTCGCTGCTCGCAAACGCGCGCACCTTTAGCACCAGCGCCAGTTTTTCACGCAGCGCCGGTGGTGACGCTGCATCGCTGATGACCTCGGGAATCGGTCTTTCACGGCGCCAGATATCCAATTGGCCGCGTATCGATTGCGCGTAATAGCCCATTTGCGCACAACCTGAAAAACCCAATAAAAACAATAAGATACATAACGCCCACAGCGTGCGCGCAAGTATCATGAGCGCCCACCCCGCGAGAATTTTCCACGGCGCAAGAATTCACACACCTGCCGCACGACCGACTTCGATATCACCATACCGGTATGGCTGACGTGCAGCACGATATGATCCCGCGCGCCGGGCACCTGTGTTTCTGCAACACAGATCGTGCCGTCGTGCGGCTTGGGCAAATCCGGCACCACCATCATGCCAAGGCCGACAGCGAGATTGCCTGCAATGACACCAATTTCATAACGCGCAAGATTTTTCGGACGCGCGCCACGCAGCCATTCGCCTATGGATGCACCCACCGCCATACGCCCGAAGTGCAGGCGTGACAACCGCCGGGCGGCGAAACTGTCAGCAAACGGTGACCCCATGAATACCACGCGTCCGATGTCCAGCCGATGCGGCTCATCCAGCATGCACGCAATCAGCAAGCCACCCAGACTGTGACCCGCAAGGTGCAGTGGATGGGCACCCAGCGTCTGACAAAACGCGGCAAGGCGGCTCGCGTTTTCCGCCATGTTCATGCGCACCGAGGGATAGGTATAGCAATGCACGGTGTAACCGTTGTGCTCAATACGGCGCGCCATCCATGCCATTACCGCGCCATGCGTCCATAGCCCGTGAACCAGCACTACGTGCTCTTTAACAGGCATTGGCCAGTCCTATCGCAATCGTTACGCGGCGCGCCAGTCAAAATGCGTCACGCCCGCTTCGCTCAGGTGCGTAATATCGCCCCACGACATTTCCACCCACGCGCCACCATCGCGACGGAAGGTATTCAAGCTCGCGTTGTACAGCGGCGCATCGCGTTTTTCACTAAGCGACATGTTGCGCGCAGCACGGTACAGGGTGTCGAGAATCATGCCGTGCGTGACCACTACGACGCATTCATCAGGGTGCGCGTTTGCGATCGCATTCAGACACGCCAAACTGCGGTCAAAAAACTGGCGCGGGCTTTCGCCACCTGGCACAGCGTAGTCGGGATCACGCTGCGAAAAGCGCGCGTGTTCTTCCGGGTAACGCTGCGTCATCTCCGGATAGGTCAACCCTTCAAAAATACCGAAGGTGCGTTCGCGCAACGCAGGATCACGCCGAATGTCGCGACCACTCGCACGCGAAATGGCAGCAGCCGTTTCATACGCACGCGACAAATCACTGCTATAGAGTGCCGTAAATGAATGCTGCGCCATGCGCTGCCCCACCGCTTCGGCCTGCGCGCGGCCAATGTCAGAGAGTGGTGTATCGGTTTGCCCCTGCATACGCCGCTCGCGGTTCCACGCGGTTTCACCGTGGCGTATCAAAATCATTTCTGTCATGTTCGGGATTACCCTTCTGCCTTCAGCAAAATATGATGGTGATGAGCGAGTCAAAAAATATACATTAAAACAATGGGTTGCGATGTATTGTGATACAGATACCCACTATCTCACGTTTAGCTAAAATCATCAAAATAGAAAAAATGAATTTTTTGGCGGGCCCGCCTTCTTATCCTGCTCACGCTTTTTTTGTGCCGCTGCACGCTCGACCTCCTGTTGCTCGCGTAACTGCCTGGCCTGCTCACGTTCGGCCGCAGTTTGCTCCTTTTGCATGCGCTGGGCATCACGTGTTTCTTCGCCGCGTGCTTTTGCCGCCTCACGTTCAGGCGCTTCCGCATCACGCTTTGCGTCGCGCGCGGCCTTGGTAGCCGTTTTTTTCTCCGAGTCCTCACGTTGCGCCTTATCAGCCAGCGCCTGCCGCTGCTCGCGTGCCTTGGCGCGTTCAGCGCGTGCTTTGGCTTGTTCCGCTCGCGCTGCGTCACCGCGCGCTTTCGCCGCCGCCAATTCGGGCGCCTCTAGTTTCGCTAACGCTTCCTGATTCTGCTTGAGCGCGGCCTGACTGCGGCTCAACTGACTCTGACTTACGCGCACGCGGCTACTCGCGTTATCGATTCTCGCTTTGTCGCCACTCTTGCGAATGTCTTCGAGTGTTGCGCGATCACGCTTAAGCTGCGTCCGATCTTGCGCTACTTGCTGCCGGGCCGCTGCGATGTTGGCTTGAAGCGTCGGCTTACTGTCTGCCGCAAGCGCCGGGGCCACCGGAATGCCGGGGACGGACGGCTGCGCGCCAGCTTGGGAACCCAGCAGCATCAGTGCCAGCATCAGGATTGAAAATATTCTGCGCATGGTTTCTTGCGAGTTAAAAACCCAAAATCTGATAACGCAGTAACCAAACCATCGGTTAACGCGTCATTGTAACGGTTCTGGTTATACTCACCGCTGCTCATCCGATTGTTGCCGCGCGCCACGCCTTTCACCATGCCGCCACTTGAAGTCCTGATTTTTGCGCCGCTAGTCGTGCTGATTGCCTATTTGATTTTCGGCATATCCGGGTTCGGCTCTACGCTGATTGCGGTGCCGGTGCTGGCACACCTGATGCCGCTGAAATTCGTCATCCCCGTGGTGGTCTTGCTTGATTGTGTCAGCGCCATCAGCATGGGCGTCAAGCTGCGTGCGGATGTGTGGAAGAGCGAATTCATCCCCATGTTGCCGTTCCTGCTGGTGGGCCTGTTTATCGGTGCGTTTGTTTTGATGAATGTGTCTGCACAGTGGCTACTGCTGATATTGGGTGGATTTGTACTGCTATTCGGCATGAACTACCTGATCGACCGAAAATCACGCATCAGGCTGCCGCGCTGGGCTGTGGCACCCATTGGCGTCTTCGCGGGCACTACATCGTCTGCATTTGGTGTCGGCGGCCCGCTCTATGTGTTTTATTTTACCGCGCGCGGTGCAACGCCCGAACAAATACGCGCCACCGTGCCCGCAGTATTTTCATTTACCACCGTCGCGCGCATCGCCATCTTCGCCAGCGTGGGCTTGTTCAACACGCAAATGGTCATTGCCGCCGCTGCATTGTTGCCGGTGATGGCACTGGGGCTGTGGTGCGGCCACCGGCTGCACGGACGGCTCTCGCGCGAACAGGCGATACGCATTATTGGCGGATTGCTGCTGTTAAGTGGCACTTCACTCATCGTGCGCGCGGTTGCAAGCTGATTGCGGGCTGATTGCGGCCCGACTGCGGGCTAAGTCGTCGATCCGCCCTGTATCAGCAATTGTACAAAGCGCCGGATATTCACGTTACTTTGCGTACTCACGGATGTAAATTCAATACCGGCAAGGCGGCGGCCGTCTCGCTCAATCATGCGTAATACTCTTGCATACAGGTCTGTTGCTGCGGTACCTGCGATCGCCAGATTCAGATCGAGCTTGATATCAGCTTGCGCCGGCACCTCGATATCCAGCAAGGCCAGCACACCGTTGTAGCTGATATCCAGAATCGTGCCGCTATACATTTCAGGCGCGACTGATTTGCCCTTTAGCAGTTGAAATTTAAAGGAAATATTGGTTTCCACGCGCGGGCTTTTGCGGATTTCCTGACGCGGCACAATCTTGTTCGCCGACGGTATGCCCAACACTTCATAGAGATTGACCGGATTTTTCTTACCCTTGACGTACACATCCGTCGGCAATGCCGCCGTGACGAAATCGCGCACGAGCATAAAAGTGGCTTCGCTCACCAGAATTTGCCCGCGTAAACTGTAGGCCTCAATGCGTGAAGCGAGATTCACTTCTTCGCCGATCACGGTGTACTCAGCGTAAATTTCCGAACCGAGTACGCCGGCCATCACGGTGCCGGTGTTGATACCGATACCCATGTTTAATTCCGGCATGCCATTCTTTTTATGCTGCTTGTTGATCTCAAACAGCGCGAGCTGCATATCCACCGCGCAGGAAACCGCACGGATGCTATCGTCGTCGCGGCTCGTCGGCGCACCGAACAAGACCATGATCGAATCACCGATGAACTTATCGACCGTGCCGCCGTGGTCAAAGGCGATTTCACTCATTTTGACCAGATAGCGGTTTAATACTTCCAGCAGTTCAGGTGCCGGATGGGATTCCAGAATCGCGGTAAATCCGCGCAAATCCGTAAATAGAATGGTAACAACGCGCGATGAAAATGTTTCGCCGTTGTTCAGACCCATCGCGCTATGGACCGCATCCTTCAATGCCAGTACAAGTTGTTGGCGCACGGCGGGCGGCAGCGGCGCGCCCTTTTCCCGCTCGATCAGGGTTTGTATGCTTTGCAGCATTAACGAGGGTGAGGGCGTTTTCATTCGCAGATCATACGAGATACGAGGGGCATATTCGGGCAACGCATGGTGTCGATACTACACCCGCGTGCTGCGCAATGGCGCGAGGTATTCACCGATGCGCCGCACCCCCTCGCGCAGCCGCTCTACCGGGCGCGTATAGGCAAAGCGCACATGTTCGCACGCACGATGCGCGCCAAAATCGATGCCGGGTGTGATGGCTACACCCGCTTTTTCGAGCATATCCAGCGCAAAAGCGTGACTGTCGTGGGTGAAGCGTGAGCAATCGGCATAGACGTAAAACGCGCCGGGCGGCGTGTGTGGAATATCAAATCCCAGCTCGCGCAACGCGGGCACCAGATAGTCACGGCGCCTGCGAAATTCCGCGCGGCGCGCTTCGCAGATGGCGAGTGTTTCCGGCTGAAAAGCCACTAGTGCAGCAAGTTGCGCGGGCGTGGGCGCAGAAAGGTAAATATTTTGTGACAGTTTATCCAGCTCGCGAATGTAGCGCTGTGGCACCACCATCCAGCCCAGCCGCCAGCCTGTCATATTAAAATACTTTGAAAAGCTATTGATGACGAAAACATTCTCACCCGCATCCACGGCAGTATGCGTGATGCCTTCGTAGACTAGGCCATGATAGATTTCATCGACGATCAACGCGCCGCCACGCCCCTGCGCGAAAGCCGCCATCGCGGCGATCTCCGTTTGCGTAATCAGTGTGCCGGTCGGATTAGAAGGCGTCGCAACCAGCGCCGCAACGGTACGCGCACCCCAATGTTGTTCGATCAACGCCTGCGTCAATTGATACTGCGTGGCGGGGCCGACAGGGATGCCGACTGCCTCACCCTCCATCATGCGTACGAAGTGCCGGTTAGCAGGATAGCCAGGGTCTGCCATCAGCACCTGATCGCCCGGATTCACCAGTGCGGCTATCGCCAGCAACAGCGCGCCGGATGAACCGGAGGTAATCACCACCCGCGAGGCATCCAGCGCAACGCCGTAGCGTGTCTGGTAAAAGCCCGCTATGGCCTCGCGCAACTCAGGTATGCCCAATGCGGGCGTGTAAAACAACTCGCCGTGTTCCAGCGCGCGGATGCCCGCCTCGCACACCGGGCGTGGTGTTGGAAAATCCGGTTCGCCGATCTCCATATGAACGATGTCGCGCCCCTGCGCTTCCAGCGCCCTGGCGTGTGCCAGCAGCTCCATCACATGAAAAGGCTCGATCCCGCGCATGCGGTGCGCGAGCGGAGAAACGGATGGCGTCACGAGAGCACTACTGATCGTTTCTTCCGACGGATGCAGGATTCTCGGCTATTTTCAACAGGCCTCGTCGCTATCCACACTCAACGCACCGCTGCCCATACCCAGAATCATCAGCAGTGCGCCAATGATGGCGAGATTTTTTACGAAGTGGTGAAACTGATTGAGTTGCAGCGGCTCCGGGTACGTCCAATAGCCGTGAAAATAAAGTGTGGTCGGGATCATGAAAACGATCAGTGCCAATGCGCCCCAGCGTGCTCGCCAGCCGACCAGAATCATCGTGCCGCCGATGAACAACGCGGCAATCGCCAGTGGCAGCAGAATTTGCGGTTCCGGTATGCCGCGCGCGGCCATCAGTGCAGTGGTTTTGCCATAGCTGAGCACTTTATCAAAGCCCGATTGCAAAAAAATAAACGCGAGCAAAATGCGCCCGAGCAATGGCGCAAAAGACTTTGACAGGCCGCATAAAAAGCTCACGGGATACTCCTGATGATAAGTGCCAACATCTTATGCGTTGACACCGTTGCGCTTGAACCATGCAAGACAACGATCCCACCCGTCAATAGCCTCTTTCTCGCGGTAACTGGTGCGATAGTCAGCGAAGAACGCGTGCGGTGTGTCCGGATAAATGTGTATCGTTGATGGCTCACTCATGAGTTTTTTGTTCAGTGCGGCCTTCATTTGCTCGATGTCCTTGATCGGTATCCCCGCGTCGCTGGCCCCATACAAACCCAGCACCGGCACACGGATGTTGTTGACGACATCCAGCGGGTGCATCGGCGTCGCAGCACTGATGTCTCCGGTTAAACGGCCATACCATGCCACACTGGCTTTCACGTAATCGTTGTGCGCGGGATACAGCCAGGCGATGCGCCCGCCCCAGCAAAAGCCCGTAATGCCCAGTTTATAACGACTGCCGCCGTTGATTTCTGCCCAGCGCACAGTGGCGTCAATATCGCGCATCACCTGCCAGTCGGAAACCTTGCTGACAATTTGCTCGAAAATTTCCTTGTTGTCTTTCAGTTTCGACGCATCCCCCTGCCGGTGAAACAATTCCGGCGCAATAGCGAGATAACCCTGCTGCGCAAAGCGGCGGCACACATCTTTGATGTGCTCATGCACACCAAAAATCTCCTGCACCACTACCATGATGGGCAGCGATGACGGCGAAGCCGGCGTGCGCATCATGCTAGGCATGGCGTAGTACGCCGGAATAGTGCCGTTATCAGTGGGCACCTGCACCATGCGCACGGTGAGATTCAGCGCCCCGGTGTGAACCATCGTTTGTGCGCAAACCGGTTGCGCGGCCAGCGCAAAGCCCGCCACCACGGAACTCATGGAACCCGCCATAAAATCGCGACGCGACCAATGCGGCTTATGGGTGTTATGGGTGGTTAGCGCCAGCAAGTCTTCGCGCGCGTTATTGCTGATGTTTCTCATGCCATCCTCAAGCTAACAATGAGTTGATTAACCATGACATTATGCCAAATTTTGGTATCTGACAGGTAAGCCTTTCCCGGTTTGGCAATGGCCCGGAAATGCCGCATAAACTGCCTCTATTGCAAGCTATTTAGAACGATAGCGGCGTGAATTTGAAACTTTTGCAACCTTGGCAGGCAACGGCAGTGCGGTTTTGTATTTAACCTGCTTCAAGGCAAAGCTCGAACGAATGTTGGATACGCCCGGAATTTTCGCCAGATAATCCACGATAAAACGCTCCAGCGACTGCATATCGGACACCACCACACGCAGCAGATAATCGGCGTCACCGGTCATCAGGTAACACTCCATCACCTCGTCGCGTGCCAGCACCGAGTTTTCAAACGTGTCGAGCGCATCGCGCATTTGTTTTTCGAGGCTGACTTGAATGAAAACGCTCACGGTAAGGCCCAGCTTGATCGGGTCCAACAACGTTACATAGCGGCGTATCAGCCCCGCCTGTTCGAGATCGCGCACGCGGCGCAAACACGGCGACGGTGACAGAAATATCTTCTCCGCCAGATCGGCGTTGGTCAGTCGCGCATCGTGTTGTAGCGCCGCGAGAATGCGCCAGTCCGTTTCATCCAGCGTCACTGAATTCTGTAAATCAGCAATTTCCTGCTTTTTAGTATTCATATTAAAGAATATTATTGCTTACAGACTTACTTTTCAAGCAAAACACGCAAACACACACCCAACGCAACCGCCTACCATTGGGTGCTTCGCCAAAATGCAACGAAAAGTTTTATTTCTGCAAAATCGTCCGATTCATCAGGATAACAACGCTCATGGACTACATCCCCGACCCCGACGCTCAGGAGACCCGCGAATGGGTCGAATCCCTGCAATCGCTGATCAGCAACGAAGGTGAAGCGCGTGCAGAATTCATTCTGCAGCAGTTGTTCGATACCGCGCGACGCAGTTGCCGTGGCCTCAAATTCAACGCCACCACCGCCTACTGCAATACCATTCCGTTGTCGGAGCAGCCGCCCTACCCTGGCGATCTGGCGCTGGAAGAACGCATCACGGCGCTCGTACGTTGGAACGCGCTGGCGATGGTGGTGCGCGCGAATCGCGAACATCCAGAATTAGGCGGCCACATCGCAACATACGCGTCCGCTGCCGATTTGTTTGAAGTCGGCCTCAACCACTTTTTCCGCGCTGGACAGAATGGCGATCTGGTGTATTTTCAGCCACATTCAGCCACCGGCATTTACGCGCGCGCGTTTCTCGAAGGGCGACTCTCTGAAGATCAACTAATGAAATACCGGCAGGAAACGCGCGGCGGTGGCTTGTCGTCGTATCCGCATCCGTGGCTGATGCCGGACTTTTGGCAGTTTCCGAACGCGTCGATGGGGCTGGGGCCGATTAATGCGATTTATCAGGCGCGCTTTATGCGCTACCTGGAAAATCGGGAGATCCGCCCGCCGTCGGATCGCAAGGTATGGGCGTTTGTCGGCGACGGCGAAATGGATGAACCGGAATCTCTGGCGGGTTTGTCGCTCGCCGCACGCGAAAAACTGGATAACCTGATTTTTGTGGTGAACTGCAATCTGCAGCGGCTGGATGGGCCGGTGCGCGGCAACGGCTCCATCATTCAGGAGCTGGAGGGCCTGTTTACCGGCGCGGGCTGGAACGTCATCAAGCTGCTGTGGGGCAGCGACTGGGATGCGCTGTTTGCACGCGACAAGGAAGGCATACTGCTGCAACGCCTGCACGAAACCGTCGATGGTGAATTGCAGAAATACGCCGCCACCGATGGGCGGTTTAACCGCGAGCATTTCTTCAATAAGTATCCTGAATTGCAGGCGCTGGTGGCCGATTTATCCGACGCCGACATCGACCGGCTGCGGCGCGGCGGGCACGATCCACTGAAAATTCATGCCGCGTATCACGCCGCCACACGCCAGCGCGGGCGCCCCACAGTAATCCTCGCGCAAACCAAAAAGGGTTACGGCATGGGCCAGTGGGGCGAAGGCAAGATGACCGCGCACCAGGCCAAAAAACTGGAGACCGATGCGCTGCTGGCGTTTCGGGATCGCTTTGCGCTGCCGATTTCAGATGACGACGTGGCTGCCTTGCGCTTTTACAAGCCCACCGAACACTCTCAAGAAATCAAATACTTAAAGTCACGCCGCAAAACGCTCGGCGGCGCAATCCCGGCGCGCGTCAAAACAGCACCGGCGTTGCCTGCACCCAAATTGTCGCTATTCGCCCGCGTAATCGAAGGCTCAAACGAACGCGAAGAATCCACCACTATGAGCTTCGTCGCGCTGCTGTCACAACTACTTAAAAGCCCCGACATTGGCAAACACGTGGTGCCCATCGTAGCCGATGAAGCGCGCACCTTCGGCATGCAAACGCTGTTCCGGCAATTCGCTATTTACTCGTCTACCGGACAGATGTACGAGCCCGAAGACCGCGACGAATTGCTCTATTACAAGGAAGCCAAAAACGGCCAGATCATTGAAGAAGGCATCACGGAAGCAGGTGCGATGTCGTCGTGGATCGCCGCAGCGTCAGCCTACAGCGCGCATGGCGTAACCATGTTGCCGTTTTATATTTTCTATTCCATTTTTGGCTTTCAGCGGGTGGCCGATTTGATCTGGGCAGCAGGCGACAGTCGCGCGCGCGGTTTCTTGATCGGCGCAACCAGCGGGCGCACAACACTTTCCGGCGAGGGTTTGCAGCATCAGGATGGCTCCAGCCACGTTATTGCGGCGACATTTCCCAATTGCGTCTCGTACGACCCCACCTACGGCTACGAACTCGCTGTGATTGTGCAGGACGGCGTGCGGCGCATGCTGGACGAGCAGGAAGATGTGTTCTACTACCTCACCGTCACCAATGAAAACTACCGCATGCCGGCTATGCCCGCCGGGGTGGACGAAGGCATTCTGCGCGGCATGTATTTGCTGCGCGCTGGCAGCAGCAGTGCGAAACACCGCGTGCAACTCATGGGCTGCGGCACCATCCTGCGTGAGGTGCTGGCCGCGGCAGAAATCCTCGAACATGATTACCACGTGGCTGCCGACGTATGGAGCGTCACCAGCTTCACCGAACTCACGCGCGATGGCACGGCGTGCGAACGCTGGAACCGGCTGCACCCGCAAGCCCCGCCCCGCGTCACATGGATAGAGCAATGCCTGAAAGAGCACAGCGGCCCTGTTATTGCCGCCACCGACTACGTGCGGGCCTTCGCCGAACCCATACGCGCGTGGGTGGATCGCCCGTACACGGTATTGGGCACCGATGGGTTCGGCCGCAGTGATACACGTGAGCTGTTGCGCCGGTTTTTTGAGGTCGATCGCGCGCACATCACCGTTGCTGCGCTGAAAGCACTGGCCGATCAGGAAGCACTGCCTGCGGCCACGGTATCACGGGCTATTGAAACATTTGGTATTCATGCGGATGCACTGGAGCCCTGGCATGCGTAGCAGGAATGCACAACATCTCAGGCGGCCCTATAATTTGCTCACGCGTTTCTGCCCATGGAATTTCATTTCTTGATGAAGAGAGATGCAGGTCTCTACATTGACGGTCAGCCGACTTCGCACACACATGAAATTAGTCACGATCAAGCCGTTCGAGAACCTCAGTCACCGCGAGAAAGTTGTCGCGTTATGGGAGGCTGTGTTCGGCTACGAGACCGCCCACAACAACCCCCATCTTGTCATCGACAAAAAAATCGCTATCGACGACGGACTCTTCTTTGTTGCCATCGCTGACGTTGAGATCGTAGGCGCGATTATGGCCGGATACGATGGGCATCGCGGCTGGCTTTACGTGGTCGCAGTGCAACCCAATGATCGCAAGAACGGCATCGGCTCTGATCTCGTGTTACATGCAGAGCGCGCATTGGCCGCGCGAGGTTGCACGAAGATCAATTTGCAGATTATGCAGGGAAACGGGGCTGTCGCGGCATTCTAAGCCTCGCTCGGCTATTCCGAGGAGAAGCGCATTAGCATGGGTAAACGCATCAATAAAAATATCCCGGTCGCCTGACCGTCACAGTCGCAATCAGCGCGCATCATCGTCACCGTCGTTGTCATCGTTATGCTTGGCTCGTTAAGCGATAACCGGTAACACAGGCATTCGGCCTACTGCTATCGCAAGTGATCCGGATGCATACTGCAAACGCCCTCCTAAAACACCGACCGCTGTGTCAGCTTCGCTATCTTCGCCACCCGTGCCCATTTAATCAGCTCGCTGCTGATGTGCGCCGCCATTTGATCGGGCGTGTTGCCGATGGGATCCATGCCCATGCTCAGCAGCCGCGTGCGCGCCTCGGGCATCTTCAAGAATTTTGCGATCTCGCCATTGAGCCGTTCTATGTTCGCGCGCAGCGTGCCACCGGGGGCAATCACGCCGTACCAACCGGTCACGTCGTAACCCGGCACACCGGCTTCCGCTACAGTGGGCGTGTCGGGCATGGTGTGCCAGCGTGTTCCGCCCGTCACCGCCAGCGCGCGCAGCCGGCCGGATTTGATATGCGGTGCAGCGAGGCCCATCGGGCTGAACATCATTTCAACCTGTCCGCCCACAACTTCGGTCATGGCAGGCGCACCGCCTTTGTAGGCAATGAGGTGCATATCAATGCCAGTCATCGATTTAAACAACTCGCCTGCCAGATGGATGGTGTCGCCCACGCCGGAACCAGCAAAGTTCAACTGCCCCGGCCGCGCTTTGGCCAGCGCGATCAGTTCCTTGATGGAATTCGCGGGCACGCGCGAGTTCACCACCACTACGAAGTTGCTCGCCGCAAGCACAGTCACCGGCGCAAAATCTTTGGCCAGGCTGTAGGGCAGATTGGTATAGACATTCGGATGGATAGTGGCGCCAGAGCTGATCATGCCGATGGTGTGGCCGTCCGCAGGCGCGCGGGCAACGATTTCTGTGCCGATGATGCTGTCAGCACCCGCGCGATTGTCGACGGTTACCGGCACGCCGAGGCTTTCAGTCAGCCGCACGCCGATCAACCGCGCCAGTGTGTCATTGGGGCCGCCTGCTGCAAAGCCCACGACAAAACGGATCGCTTTTGCCGGGTAAGGCGTTGCAGGCGTTTGTGCAGCGGCATTGAGAAATGCCATGCCCGGCAGAGCGGCGATCAGCAATGGAACTTTTTGCATGAAGAATTGCATAAACGATTCCCGATAAATTAAGGCCAAGCCATCAACCGCTGCGCCAGCGCGGCAGCAAAGGTAGCTGAAGCTGCTGTACTCCAATCCAGCGTGTGCCGCCGCTCGCTGATGCGCCACTCACCATTCACACGGCGCAGTCGGTCAAGATATCGCAGGCTGCGCATGGCGATCTGCTCCGCCGGCTTGTCCGGTCGCACCAGAAACGCAATGGCGTAGGTTTCGGTCTCCGCAACATCTTTCTCCAGCACGTGAATAGTGAAATTACCCATGAAATGCGTGGATGCCAGCAGCTCGCCCGCAGCCAGCCGCCGGAACGTATTCATGGAGGCCATCAGATTTTCAATGCCATGCAGCGGCGAGCGGCCTTCGTAATAGGCCTTCACGTCTTCGGTGAAGCAGCTGCGCACCTGATCAGGAAGCCCGCGATCCAGACCCTGGTAGTAGCGCGTGAGCACTTCATGAATGGCGGTTTTATCCAGCAGGTACTGCAAATCGACTTGTGGCCGTGGCATTGCAATCACCTCGCACGCGCACGACGACGGCGCACATTATATTTGTAACCATCTGTTTTTAAATGATTATTCATAGCTCTACTCTGCCTTGATGCCAGCATCGTCCAGCACTTTGGCCCAGCGCGTGTATTCGGATTTGATGTAAGCGGTGAACTGCGCCGGAGAACTACTCGATTGCAATTCAACACCCTGATTCGCAAAGCGGCTGCGGATATCGGGCGTTTGCACGAACTTCACGATCTCACCGTGCACACGCGTCAGGATTTCCAGCGGTGTGCCCGCAGGCGCCAGCATGCCATTGAAAATACTCGCCTGAAAGCCCGGCACGATTTCACTGATAGCGGGCAAGTCTGGCAGCAGCGCACTGCGCACAGGGCTGGTAATCCCCAGCGCGCGCAACTTGCCGCCGCGCGCGTGCGCCAGCGAGGTACTGAGATTGTCGAACTTTACCGGCACCTGTCCGCCCAGCAAGTCAATGATGGCTGGGCCGTCACCATTGTACGGAATGCGCATGATGCGCACGCCCGCCATGCGGCCAAACAGCTCCAGCGCCAGATGCGACCCGGAACCGTTGCCGGACGTCGCGCCGTTCAGTTCGCCGGGGCGTGATTTCGCCAGTGCAATAAATTCCTTCAGATTTTTTGCGGGCAGCGACGGATGCACCACCAGCATTTGCGGCAAGGTGGCAATCAGGCTCACGCCCACAAAATCGCGCACCGGGTCGTAGGGCGGGTTGCGCATCATTTTCGCTGCCACCAGCGCACTTTGCGCCACCATGATGAAGGTATAACCATCCGGCGCCGCGCGCGCCACGCTGCCAAAGCCTATGGTGCTGTTGGCACCCGGACGGTTCTCAACAATCATACGCTGGCCCAAGCCTTCGCTGACCTTGTCGGCAACCGAGCGCCCCATCAGATCGAGATTGCCGCCGGGTTGCACAGAGACGATCAGGCGTACCGGTCTGGCGGGATAGGCCTGCGCCTGCGCTTCAGGCATGACGCTGTTCATCACCGTCAATGCACTGACCGCGGCAAAAAGCATTGATGTTCGCTTCACGATGATTTCCCCAGGTGAACGTCAATGCGCTGCGCGCACAAACGCTTTCAATTCCGCCACACACCGATCCGGGGCCAGCAGGTTGACACCATGACCATAACCTTCAAAGGCCACCACCTTCGCGCGCGGCATGCGTTCGCGCATGGCGCTGCGGTGTGAATTATCAGCGATTTGGCTGTTGGCGCCGCCGAGGATCAGGGTTGGCGTCTGTATCTCGGGCAGCCGTGGCCAAAGGTCGCCGGCTGCGACAGCCTTGTCCATGCCGTTCGCCACATGCACGGGCGTCGCGTCCATCTGCGCGATGTACCATTCGCACAACTCGGGTGATGCCCTGCTGGTGTCGATGCGGTAGGACAATGTTTGCCGGCACCAGCCGCCCACGCCGAATTTCTCAAATGCCGCCGCGCGCGTTTTTTCACCCAGCGTATAGGTGGACGCAATCTGCGACGAGCGTTTGAACGGCGTGTCGCACAAGGTCAACGACTGCAGGCGCTGCGGATGATTCAGCGCAGCGGTCATGCCGACAATGCCGCCCGACGATTCTCCGACCCAGCGCACACGATCAAGACCGAGTACATCCATAAGTCCTATTGCGTCGTTCGCGAGTTGATCAAAGGTGTACACGCTGCCTGCGGGCGGCACGCTGGTTTGACCGCAACCCCGCGCGTCAAATCGCAACACGCGGTAGTCAGCAGCCAGCAACGGCATCCAGGCCTGCCAAAACATCATGTTGCGCGCGTAACCATGGTAGAGCAGGACAGTTTCCGGCGGCGTTGTGCGCCACGGCGGCGTGTAATCCGCGAGCTCGTAGTGAATATCGAGATCACCTACGCGTGCGCTGCTGTACGTTTGTTTCTTCATCTCAATCTGCTCTGGCGCCGGCGATTTTCACCACCTTCGCCCATTTGGCGATTTCGCTCCTGATGTAGGCTGCAAATACGTTCGGCGGGATACCACCGGGCGTTGTGCCTTCGGCGATGAGACGCTGCGATACCTCAGGTGACAGCAGCGCCTTGGCCACTTCGCCATGCAGCCGGTTGACAATGACGAGCGGCGTGCCCGCAGGTACCACCACGCCCTGCCATGACACCGCCTCGAAACCCGGCACGCCCGATTCGGCGATTGTTGGAATATCCGGGGCCACGGGCAAGCGCTGTTCGCTGGTCATCGCCAGCGCGCGTATGCGTCCGGCGCGCGCCTGCGGCAACGCCACCTGCACCTGAATGCAGCTCATCTGTACCTCTCCCGCAATCAGCGCGGTCAGTTGTTCCGCCGCACCTTTGTAAGGCACGTGCGTCATGTTCGCGCCCGTCATCGTCTTGAACAATTCCTGCGAGAGGTGATTGCCACCGCCGCTGCCTGCCGACGCATAATTGATTTTGCTGGCAGGTGTTTTGGCCAGCGCGATAAAGTCCTTGATGCTGGCAGCAGGAAGCGCGGGGTTAACCGCGAACAGGTAAGGGCTCGATGTAGTGGTAGTCACCGGCAAAAAGTCACGCAGCGGATCGTAAGGCAGCTTGCTGTGCATGCTGACGTTGGTCGCGAGCGTGCTGATACTGCCCGCAAACAGCGTGTAGCCATCCGGCGGTGCTTTCGCCACCAGCACGGCGGCGACAATACCGGCGCCCCCTGCGCGATTGTCCACCACTACCTGCTGACCCATGCTTTCGGTCATCTTGCGGCTCAAGGTGCGGGCAATCATGTCGTTGCCGCCACCCGCACCAAAGCCGACGACGAATCGAATGGGTTTGGTGGGATAGGGCTGACCCGCGCCGGTTGCAGCTGTCTGCGCCTGCGCAAGACCCGCCATCAACGCACTCGCCAAAAAGATGTAACGTATTGTTTTCATTTATTATTTTTAAGCCGCCGATTCGAGAATTTCGTAGACCTGTTCCACGCTGGTTATTTTGCGCGGGTTGGTATGCAGCCAGCTGTCGTGCATGGCGTGATCCGCAATCATCGCAAACTGGTCATGCGTGACGCCAACCTCCAACAAACGGCCCGGCTGCTCCAATTCCTTGACGAAATCGGCAATCACGTCGGCCGCGTCGGCGCCTGGTCGCCCCATGGCTTCTGCCACCAGTTTCTGCCGTGCGGCATTGACGGAGCGGTTGTAGCGCAGCACCGGCGCCAGCATCACGCAGGAAGTATGGCCATGCGGCACGTCGCAACTGCCGCCCAGCACATGGCCAATCGCATGACTCGCGCCCATATTAATGCCGCCCTGCCGCCCCTGCATCGCCAGCCACACGCCCAACTGGCAATCAAGGCGCGCGTCGAGATCGCCAGGATCTTTTTTGACGCGCAATAACCCCTGGCTGAGCAGCTTCAGCGCATGCAGAAAGCTCGCATCGCTCGCCGGATTAGAACTGCCGGAACAGATCGCCTCCGTGGCATGATCAATCGCGCGCACGCCGCTCGACAACCAAACCCACAGCGGCGTGTGAACAGTCGGGGCAGGGTCCAGTATGGTCACACGCGGTATCAGCAGCGGATGGCGGTAACTTTGCTTCACCTTCGTGCGATTATCAGTACAACCGCCGCCGGGCTGAAACTCACCGCCTGAAAGCGTGGTGGGTATGGCAATCTGGCGCACCTTCGGGCCGTCGAACTCGGGCACCCTGCGCGTGCCATCAGCTTTGACATCAACATGGTATGCGTCAAATTCTTCGTGCTTCGTAATATTGTGCCGCAGGCAAATCTGCACCATCTTGCCTGCATCGGTCACCGAGCCGCCGCCAAAGGTGACAATCAGATCAGCATCCGCCGCGCGCGCGGCCTGCGCCACATCCAGCACGGCATCACGCGGCGTATGCGCCGGCATGCGGTCGTACAATCCGGCGAAACGGTCACCCAGCGCGTCGTGCACTTTGCTGATTTCATCGGTCGTGCGATTCATGGTGCCGCTCACCAGCAGAAACACACGCTGCGCCTTCAGACGTTCTGCTTCAGCACGCAAGGCCTGCGCTGCCGGTTGGCCGTAAACAATACGCTCTACTGCTGTAAACACAAACATGCCGGAAAACATGGGAATTCCTTTCAGTTGGAGACTTCGAATTTTACGGTCTTTGCCAGCTTGGACCAGCGCGTGAGTTCCGCTTTGAGGTAGGTTGCCATGTGCGCCGGGCTGCTGCCCACAGGTTCGCCACCGACAGTTTTCATGCGTTCACGCACCTCCGGCTTTTGCACGGCATCAACGATAGCGCCATTCAAACGATTGATCGCGGAAGCGGGGGTTCCGTGCGGTACAAAGGCTCCGAGCCATGTATTGACCTCAAAACCGGGCAACGCGGATTCGGCGATGGTTGGTATATCCGGCAGGGTACTGCTGCGCTTGAGGCTGCTGACCGCCAGCGCACGCACCCGGCCGGAAGTAATCGCGCCGTACGCAGCGGGGATGGTTGCAAACACAAAGTTCAACCGCCCGCTCATCAGGTCTGTCATAAAGGCGCCAGCACTTTTGTAAGGCACGTGCGACAACTGCAATCCCGCTGCATTGGCAAACATCTCGGTTACCAAGTGATTACCCGAGCCGTTGCCGACTGAGCCATAGTTGAGTACACCGGGCTTCGCCCTGGCGAGCGCAATCAGGTCGTTGGCGGATTTAACGGCCACGCTGGGATGCACCACGAGCACGGCAGGCACAACGGCGATCAGGCTCACCGGCGCGAAATCCTTCTCGGCATCGTACGGCAATTTCCTGAAAAGGATCGGGTTCGACGCAAGATTGGATGCGGAAATCAGCAGCGTATAACCATCCGCCTGCGCCTTCGCCACCAGTGTGAATGCAGGCAATCCCGCGCCACCGCCACGATTGTCGATCACCAGCGACTGGCCCAGATTGGCCGATATGCCCGGCGCAATAATCCGCGCCAGCACGTCCGCACTGCCGCCTACGCCATAAGGGATCACCGCGCGCAGGGGGCGTTCCGGAAAAGCATGGGCGCCAGTCACGCTGCCAGCAAAGACCAGCGCTGCAGGGGCTAAAGCAGCGCGCCTCAGCACCACGGGGAAAAAGCCACCGGTGTCATCAGGCTCGATTGAATGTCCTCCACCATCGTGCCGTGCTGCTTCAGGAACGCGCGCCACTCGGCGCTTTGCATGATCTGTGCTGGCGTCTGCGTGGCGGCGTGCGCGGATAAATGCACGACTTCATTCACGTCGCCGCTGTTGCCCGTCCATACGGCAACCGTTGCACCCCACAAGGGCGCAGGCAATTCATCCTGCAAAAGCCGGGCAAAGGCTGCAGTCTTGCCGGCCCGTGTGCGAAAAATCCGCAGGTGATACAGATTATCCGGCAGCTTCGGCAGATTAGGTTCCGCCAACGGCGTCAGCAGGCGCGACACCTGCCGCCGCATCAGCGGTTGCGAGTGCGGCAGATACTCGTTGCGCCACACATCCTGCTCTTGCAATTTGGCGCGCAACACTTCGCGCGTGGTAACCGACTCATGCTCCCACAGGTTAAATACACCATTCACTGCGCCGATTTCGCACGCCCAAAAGCCCAGCAACTTGCCGTAGTCGTCACCACGAAACGGCACCGCCACCTTGCCCGCATGATTGATGTAATCGTCCAAATGTCCTGCCGCGATTTCGTAGAAGCGCAGCTCATGCAGCATGGTGAATCCTTCCGCTTAAATGGGTTTCAGAGACGAAGCGCGATTTTAGTCGCAATGCTTATCACGGCACGACTTGATGCGGAAATACACCGAGCAAGCCGTATGTTTACCCTGGTTATAGCGCAGCACGTAAAGCGGTGTATAAAGAGTACCGCGTACTCATGCGTAGGCGGAACGCCAGCCCAGCATTCATACCAACCACTTAAGGAAAATTTTAATGAAATCAATAAGTTACAAAAACACTTCGCGGCGCGAATTCATGCGTGTGGCAACCGCTGTGATCGCGCTCAGCAGCCTGCCCACCGTGGCATTCGCACAGTACGGCGCAAGCCCTAGCGCTAGTAACAAAATGAAAATCGGCATTATCGGCTCCGGCAGAGTGGGTAGCGCCGTCGGCGGCGCGTGGGTCAAGGCCGGGCACGAAGTGATGTTCTCGTCGCTTGATCTGGAAGCCGACAAAAAGCTGGCCGCCAGCCTCGGCGGAGGTGCAAAGGCCGGTACACCGCGTGAAGCAGCCGCGTTCGGCACAGTGCTGGTGGTTTCGGTGCCCTACAAGGCGCTGCCGAGTGTTGGCAAAGACCTTGGCGAACTGCTCAAAGGCAAGATCGTCATTGATACCTCTAACCCCATCGTCGCACGCGATGGCGATATGGCCGTAGCTGCACGCGAAAAAGGCGCGGGTCAGTCTTCAATGGATTTTTTACCCGGCGCGCGCATCGTGCGTGCCTTCAACGCCATCGGCGCCGCACGCATGGCCGAAGCCGCCAGCAAAAAAGAAAATATCGGCATGCCTATCGCGGGTGATGACAAAGCCGCCATCGATACCGTCTCCGCGCTGGTGCGCGACGTGGGCTACGAGCCGGTTCTGGTGGGTAACCTCGCCACCATGGGCAAGCATCTGATACCGGGCACACCGCTGGGCGGTGAGCGTTCGCCGGATGAAGTGCGCAAGGTGGCAGCTACGTTGAAGTAAGCGTTCAAAGGCTGTACATGTGGGCACAAAGTTCGTGCCCACCCTTGCTCGCCGCAAGAGCCGCCCCTATCCCGAGTAGGGCGTCAATAAGCGTAGCGCATTGCGCCGCATGACACATTTGTAATCCGCATACGGCGCATTGCCCTTCGGCTAATGCGCCCTACGAGTTCTGCCCATGCCCAAGAGTCGGGCGAAGCCCGCTGCAATCCAGTCCCGTTTGACCACAGAGTTAGAGCACTTTGAAGAACTGTCGCTCAACTTCATTGACATACCCCTCGTAAAATTTAAGCCCAAGTTCAGCAAGTGCAACCGGGTGATGATTTGTAACTGGCTGTTCGGATGGCTAGTTGGTGGGTTGAACCATTCGCCATTGTTCTTCACAGAGACAGCCACCGGCTGTGGGGCCTTATCTTCCACCAATATGGGATCTCCCTCGTAGGTTGTGATTTCACCTCCACGAATCTCCATATGATTTATGTAACCGCCGCGAGGATTGACGAACCGAATGCTGCGTGAGCCGGGTTCAATCTTTGTGAAATCTTGGATGGAGTGATTATCGGCTTCGCGCGCCTGCTTGAGGTAGCGCAACAGCATGTCCTTCTTTCTTAGACGATGATAAGTGCCCTGCCATGGCTCAAAACGACTACGTATTGATTGGCAACTACGCTCAACTTTGTTCCAAACTTTTTCGAGACAGGCAAGAAATACCTTCCATTCGGCCTCAAACACATCAAGCGATTTGGCGCTTCGCATGCCATCGAGCGATCTCGCAGCAGCTCGCAACTCGGCACGTGGATGTTTCAGGACTTCGTGCGACATAGGGTACGAGCGTCCCGACTAGTTTTAACCTGCAAAAGCGCCTGTTAACATCCGGGCGCACCCATTAACATCCCACTCGGAATTCAATGATATTCCCATAAAAACAAAGCTTTACAGAACTCCTCTGCATTTATAAATGCCGCTAAAACTAGCACAAAAAAACTTGCCTTTATCTACTGTATCAGCGCCACAGATAATCTGTCGGAATCTGCAGGCAAATGGCTGCGACGTTGAAACAACCCGCGTTACGCCACCCGCTGCCGCTCAACAATCCGCATATCCGGGTCTTTCCCCAACCCCGGCTCCTGCGGCACCGCAAAGTCGCCGTTCTTCGGAATGATCTGCTCGCCAAATGGCGTTTCGGCGAAGTCACAGTAGTAGCGCTCAATCGGGATTTCGCGCGCGGCGGCGGCGCAGACGTGTATCGACGCCAGCAGGCCGGGGCCGAAGTATGGCGAGTGCGGCACGACGGTGATACCCGTCGCTTCGCCCAGCGCGAACACTTTGCGCATTTCGGTAACGCCGCCGATTTTGGTGATGCTGGGCTGGGCGATGCTGACGCCGCCGATTTCGAGCAGGCGTTTGAATTCCATGAAGTTGGAGATGTTTTCGCCCGCCGCCAGCGGCGTGGTGCTGGCGGTGCGCAAGCGCGCGAGGCCGCTGTGATCGTCCGGCGGGTAGATCGGTTCTTCGATCCATGCGAGTTTCATGTCGGCCCACTCGCGCGCGATCCCGATGGATTCGTCCACCGTCCACGGGCAGGAGCAATCGACCATCAGTGGCAAATTTGGCCCGCAGGCTCTGCTCGCCGCACGCACAATATCGGTTTTATTTTCGTGCAGTTTGATCAAGCGGTAGCCACGACTGCGCGCCTCGGCAATTTTATCCACCACCATTTTTTCGTTGCCGTAACGCAGCAGGCTCGCGTACGCGGGCAGCGTAGCGCGTGCGCTACCGCCGAGCAATTTATACAGCGGCAAGCCCGCACGCTTGGCCGCAATATCCCACAGTGCGATGTCCAGCCCAGAGACGGCAAACACCACCGCACCGCTACGACCTGTGTTGTAAAGGCCGCGATGCAGGTCGGCCTGAATTTGCGAAATCTGCGAGGGATCTTTGCCGATCACACGCGGCGCAATAATTTGCTCGACTGCGGTGCGGGTGGCGAGCCAGCCCGCGTTGGAAAACGCCTCGCCCCAGCCGGTGATGCCTTCGTCGGTCTCGACTTTGACCAGCAAGGTGTGGACATCATTTTTTGGTGCGCCACTCGCTTGTGGCACTGCGCCGTCGAGCACCAACGGCGTACGGATGAGTATGGGTTCAATGCGGGTGATTTTCATCGGTTATCCCTTATTTCATAAGCTATTGATTTTATTGAGTAATTATTCAAGCGTAACGCCAGCGGCTTTGATAATTTTTCCCCAGGTAACGGTTTCTTCGCGGATGAACGCGGCAAACTGTTCCGGCGTGGTTGAACGCGTTTCAGCACCCTGTGACATCAAGCGCTCTTTGGTATCCGGCGCGTCCAGCGATTTCGCCAGCGCTGCGTGCAATTTCGCCACGATGTCTTTGGGCGTCGCTGCCGCAACCACCACACCGTACCAATTGTCGGCACGCACGCTGGGGTAGCCCGCCTCAGTCATGGTGGGCACATTCGGCAGTGTGGCTTGCCGCTTTGCGGTAGCGACCGCCAGCGCGCGCATTTTGCCCGCCTTCACGTGCGGCAGCAGAACCGGCACATCAAGTATGGTGAACAATACATGCCCGCCCAGAAGATCAATCACCGCCGGTGCGGCACCCTTGTATGGCACATGGATAATATCTATGCCCGCCGCCACGCGCAGTGACTCCACTGCCAGATGCGGCATGCCGCCGCTGCCGGTGGAACCATAAACCAGCTGTTTGGGTTTTGCCTTGGCCAGCGCGACCAGATCCCTGGTGGTTTGCACAGGTAGCGACGGATGCACCGCCAGCATTTCCGGCACGGTGACAGCCAGCGTCACTGGCGCCAGGTCGCGGGTAATATCAATCGGCAGCTTGGCATATAAATTGGGCGCAAAGGTCAACACGCCGGTGCCCGCAAAATAGATTGCGTAGCCATCGGCTGGCGCGGTACGCGCAATGTGTTCGGCGGCGATCATGCCGCTGACGCCGACACGGTTATCGATGACGACCTGCTGGCCGATGACTTCAGTCATTTTTTGCGCAATGGTGCGCGCAAAAAAATCTGCCGGCCCCCCCGCCGGAAAACCGACCAGCATGCGTATCGGCTTGGTGGGGAAATTTGCGCCGGGTGCTTGCGCGAACGCGGCCATGGCACAAGGCAGGGTTACGGCAACAGCAAAACTGCGCATAAAATTACGCATTAGACGCATCAACTCCTCCGATACTGTGTTTTCATTTTTCAAACGACCCCAAGCGCGGGGGCAGCAAACATACCATACCCGTTGCGTTGCATCGATCCCGAACCCACGCTGGCGGGGCAGTGTTTTGTTACACAATGCTTTCAGTCGCCGCCTTGTGCGTGATATAATCTGTATCTTATTGAATTTAAAGGGTTTGCTGCGGGGTCACCGCAGACAATCTTCAGCGATAAAGCGATGATTCGGCAGCGCACACTTAAAAACGTCATCAGCGCCACAGGCATCGGTGTTCACACCGGTGAAAAGGTGTATATGACGCTGCGTCCGGCAGCCGCTGATACCGGCATTGTATTCCGCCGCGTTGATTTGCCGCAGGTGGTGGAAATCAAGGCGGATCCGTATGCGGTGGGCGACACACGGCTGGCGTCTTGTCTGGTCAAAGAGGGCGCGTCGGTGGGCACGGTGGAGCATTTAATGTCTGCGCTGGCTGGTTTGGGCGTCGACAATGCTTACGTCGATTTGTCCGCTGCCGAAGTGCCGATTATGGATGGCAGCGCGGGGCCGTTTGTGTTTTTGCTGCAATCGGCGGGCATCGAGGAGCAAAACGCCGCCAAGCGCTTTATCCGCATTCTCAAAACGGTTGAAGTGCGTCACGGTGATAAATGGGTGAAACTTGCGCCGTTTAACGGCTTCAAGCTCGACTTGGGTATTGAGTTCAACCATCCGGTATTTGATCGCTCGCGCCAGACCGTGAGCTTTGATTTTTCGTCCACCTCTTACGTTAAAGAAGTCAGCCGCGCCCGCACCTTTGGCTTCATGCAGGATGTGGAAGCCATGCGCGCGCAGGGCTTGGCGATGGGCGGCAGTCTAGAAAATGCCATTGTGATGGATGAATACCGTATCCTGAACAGTGATGGCCTGCGCTACGATGACGAATTCGTGAAACACAAAGCGCTGGATGCCATCGGCGATTTGTATTTGCTCGGCCACCCGATCATCGGCGCGTTCAGCGGCTTTAAATCTGGCCACGCGTTGAATAACCAACTATTGCGCGCGCTGCTTGAAGACAGCCAAGCATGGGAGTTTTGCAGTTTCAACAAGCCCGAAGAAGCCCCCCACTTCATTACCTGGCAACCGCAGACCGCTGGTGCGTAAGCTGGTGCGCTATACCGCGCGCGAAACTGCTCTTAATCGCCTGATTTAGTTCTGTTATTGACCAAGTTAGTTAAGGCTAACTTTAGGGAAGGATCACGTACAGCCTTCGACAATTTTGAAAATTGTTCAATAGAATCAATGGTTAACTTGTTTTTTTTAACCCGCGCTACCGGCTTTTGCTGAGGGAAATTCACTTGCAGCTCCACTTTAATTACAGTAACCTCCGCTTCCAGTTTACTGAATAAGGGCAGCAAGCGCGGTAGCAGTTGGCGCAGTTTCGCCGCAACGGCGGCTTGGTCTGCCAGCAAATAAAGCGTACCTGCCTTGATGTAACCCACACGACTTGCCTTGGAGAGAGAGGCGAATTCGACCGGGGCGTAGCCAAAATAGTCCATGTAAGCCTGTTGCAATATCGCCTGTCGCTGTGCCTTTTTGCGCACTGCATCAAGTTCGCTTGAAGCGCCGATCAGGCGCCGAATATCATGCAACGGCATAAGTAGCTGCCTGGAGGTAAGCGTTGAACATTATTCTCGTTTCTGGACGCCTGGCGAAAGCGCGCACCATCAATTTGGGTGCCAAGCATATCGCAGGTGCCGCTGGCAGTGTGTTGTTGTCCGTAGTGGTTCTCGCCTGTGCGATTAATTTCGTCATGATGCGTTTTGCTTCAGACCTGCCCTTCATGAAAAATCAGGTGTTGTCGATTCAGCAAACGCAGCAAACCGAGAACGAATCGTACATGCGCGACAATCTTAACGCCATGGCGCAGCGTTTGGGCCAGATGCAGGCGCAACTGCTGCGTCTCGATACGCTGGGCGAGCGACTAGCTAAGTTGGCTGGCTTCAAACCCCAGGATTTTCAGTTCAACGAAGTACCCGGTCGCGGCGGTGCACCATCGTCGGTGCCGAGTCGTGATGCCTCGCTGGGCGATCTGACGCGGCAGGTAGACCAACTCACACGCCAAGTGGATGACCGTGGCGATACACTCAGCATACTCGAATCACTGCTCACCCGCGAAAGCGCCAAAAAGAAGCTGATCCCGACCATGATGCCGGTGATCGGCGGCGGCTACAACTCCAACTTTGGCTGGCGTATTGATCCGTTTAACGGTCAGCACTCCTATCACGAAGGCATTGATTTTGCAGGCGGCCTGGGCACACCCATTTTGGCGGCAGCGGGCGGTGTGGTGGTCTACGCGGAATACCACGCGGCCTATGGTAATATGGTGGAAGTTGATCACGGCAACGACTTGATTACGCGTTACGCTCACGCATCAAAATTGCATGTCAAAGTGGGCGAAATGGTATTGCGCGGGGCCAAAATCGCTGAAATGGGCAGTACTGGTCGCTCAACGGGCACGCACCTGCACTTTGAAGTGCGCCAACGCGGTGTATCGGTGAACCCTGCTCAGTTTTTGCAGTTGCCAGGCTGAACCAGCCTACGATCGCAAGATCAAATGCGAGGGGTGGGGATTTCCCCGCCCCTTTTTTTATTTGCGCAGGAGCGTGTAGCAGTCCATGGTTACCGGAATTCTCAAAAAAATATTTGGCAGCCGCAATGATCGCCTGCTAAAACAATATCGCCGCAAGGTGATAGCCATCAACGCGCTGGAAGCAGGCATTTCCAAGCTTTCAGACGATGCCCTGCGCGCTAAAACGGATGAATTCCGCAGCCGCATCGCAGCCCAACTCGCCAGGCTCGAAGAAGGTGCGGGTGCGGCCCGTGGCAAGGAAGCAATGGAATTAGCGCAGGATCGCGAACGCCGCGAAATGCTGGAAGAACTGCTGCCCGAAGCGTTTGCGGTCGTACGTGAAGCCTCAAAGCGCACCCTTGGCATGCGCCATTTCGACGTGCAAATGCTGGGCGGCATTGCGCTGCATAGCGGTAAAATATCTGAGATGCGCACTGGCGAAGGTAAAACGCTGATGGCCACCTTGCCTGCCTATTTGAATGCGCTGACCGGACGTGGCGTGCATATCGTCACAGTCAATGATTACCTCGCGCAGCGCGACGCAGAGTGGATGGGCACAATATACAAGTTCCTCGGCCTCACCGTCGGCGTAAATCTGTCGCAGATGGAGCACGATCTCAAGCAGCAGGCGTACGCGGCAGACATTACCTACGGCACCAACAACGAGTTTGGCTTTGATTACCTGCGCGACAACATGGTGTATCAAAATGCGGAGAAAGTGCAGCGCGTCCTGAGCTTCGGCATTGTGGATGAAGTGGATTCCATCCTGATTGATGAAGCCCGCACGCCGCTGATTATTTCCGGCCAGGCCGACGACACCACTGAGCTGTACATCAAAATGAATGTGGTGGTACCCAAGCTCACGCGCCAGAAAGAAGAAAAGAGCGAAGAAGGCGATTATTGGGTTGATGAAAAAGCGCATCAGGTCATGCTGTCCGAAGAAGGCCATCAGCATGCGGAAGAATTGCTGGAGCAGGCAGGCATGTTGCCGCCAAATACCAGTTTGTACGATCCGGCAAACATTGGCCTTATGCATCACCTGAATGCGGCATTACGCGCGCACACGCTCTATAACAACGAGCAGCAGTATGTGGTGCAAAACGGCGAGGTCATCATTGTCGATGAATTCACCGGGCGCTTGATGGCGGGTCGGCGCTGGTCCGAGGGCTTGCATCAGGCGGTTGAAGCCAAAGAAGGCGTGGAGATTCAAAAGGAAAATCAAACGCTGGCGACGATTACCTTTCAGAATTATTTCCGCATGTATAAAAAACTCGCTGGCATGACCGGCACGGCGGACACTGAGGCTTACGAGTTCCAGCAGATTTACGGTTTGGAAACCGTGATCATTCCGACGCATCACCCGATGATCCGCAAGGACAAGAACGATCTGGTGTATCAATCCACACCGGAAAAATACAAAGCGGTGATCGAAGATATCAAGGATTGTTACCAGCGCGGCCAACCGGTACTGGTGGGTACCACGTCGATTGAAAGTTCGGAGCTGCTGGCGGGATTGCTGCAAAAAGAGGGTGTTCCGCATAACGTGCTGAATGCCAAGCAGCACGCGCGTGAAGCAGAAATTGTCGCACAGGCGGGTCGGGCGAAAATCGTCACCATCGCCACCAATATGGCAGGGCGCGGCACGGACATCGTGCTCGGCGGTAGCATCCATCGCGAAACCGAAGCGATACGCAACGACGCGTCGATTGACGACGCCACACGAAAAACCCGTCTCGCAGATCTACAGCACGATTGGCAGATATTGCACAATCAGGTGGTCGCACTGGGTGGCGTGCATATCATCGGCACCGAGCGGCATGAGTCGCGCCGCATCGACAACCAGTTGCGCGGGCGTTCGGGACGACAGGGTGATCCTGGCTCCAGCCGCTTCTATTTATCTCTCGACGATTCGCTGATGCGCATATTCGCCGGCGAGCGTGTGAAGTCGATCATGCAGCGGTTGAAAGTGCCGGAAGGCGAACCGATTGAAGCGGGCATCATCAACCGCTCGATTGAAAACGCGCAGCGTAAAGTTGAAGCGCGTAACTTTGATATTCGCAAGCATCTGCTCGAATACGATGACGTTGCCAATGATCAGCGCAAGGTGATTTATCAGCAACGTAACGATTTGCTCGACGCAGAAGATATGTCGGAAACCGTGACTGCCATGCGCGCCGATGTCGTCAGCGGCTACGTCGCGCAGCACATTCCCGAAGGCAGCCTCGAAGAACAGTGGGACGTGCCGGGCCTGGAGCGCGCGCTGGACAGTGAACTCATGCTGCCGCTGCCGGTACATCAGTGGCTTAAAGACGAATCCGGCCTCGAGGAAGAAGATTTGCGCAAGCGCATCGTCGAGGCGGCGCATAAGGCGTACCACGACAAAATAGCGACGGTGGATGCGCCGGCGATGCGTCAGTACGAACGCGGCTTGATGCTGCAAAGCATTGATACCCACTGGCGTGAGCATCTGTCGTCGCTCGATCATCTGCGGCAGGGGATACATCTCAGATCGTATGCGCAAAAAAATCCCACGCAGGAATACAAGCGCGAAGCCTTCGAGTTGTTTTCGCTGCTGCTCGACACCATCAAAGGCGAAGTCACCAAAACGCTGATGACCGTGCGCATCCGTAGCGCCGAAGAATTGCAGGCGGTGGAAGAACACGAAGCACTCACCAACGTGCAGTACCAACATGCCAATTTTGATGGTAGTGGTGGCGAGGCAGAAGCAGCGCCCGGCGACACCCCACCGTCAGCGCAGCCGTTTGTACGCACGGGGCAGAAGGTAGGCCGCAATGATCCGTGCCCGTGTGGTTCGGGCAAGAAATACAAGGTTTGTCACGGCCGTTTAACGTAATCAGCAACAACAGATTATTTTTTAAAAACAAATAGTTACAGAACTCTCTCATGGCCGTAAATCTCTCAGCGCCTGACCCTGCCAAGCTCTCCGCGATTAGTGGTGTAGAACTAGGCTTCGCGGAAGCGGGCATACGCAAAGCCGCGCGCCGCGATTTAATGCTGATGCGTCTGGCGCAGGGCTCGCGTGTGGCGGGCGTGTTCACGCAAAACAGTTTCGCTGCGGCGCCCGTGCAGATATGCCGCGAACACCTTGCGGCTAACCAGTCAATCAGCGCCATTGTCGTCAATGCCGGTAATGCCAATTGTGGCACCGGTGAACAAGGCTTGGCCGCCGCACGCAAAACGTGCGAAGCCACCGCGCGACTGCTGGGTTGTGCGCCCGAAGCTGTGCTGCCGTTTTCAACCGGCGTGATTCTCGAACACCTGCCGGTGGAGCGTATCAAAGCCGCGCTGCCAGCCTGCGTGCAAACGCTGGCGGCCAATCATTGGGCCGATGCTGCCGCAGCGATCATGACTACCGACACTGTGCCCAAGGGCGCATCGGCCAGCGCCGTCATCGGCGGCAAGCCGGTGCGCGTCACTGGCATCGCCAAAGGTGTCGGTATGCTGCAACCGAATATGGCAACCATGCTGACTTACATCGCCACCGATGCCGCCGTCGCGCAACCCGTGTTGCAGCGCATGGTGAAAGAAGTTGCCGACCGTTCGTTTAACCGCGTGACGGTGGATGGCGATACTTCGACCAATGATTCGTTTGTGCTAATCGCCACAGGCCGTGCAGGCCATGGCGAGATCACCAGCGCCGATTCTTCCGATTACACCGCGTTGCGCGAGGCTGTGCTCGCAGTGGCCGTGCCGCTGGCGCAAGCCATCGCGCGCGATGGTGAAGGCGCAACCAAGTTCATCACCATCCGCGTCAGCGGCGCGGCTGATGAGACAGAAGCCGCGCGCGTGGCCAAGTGCATCGCGCATTCCCCGCTGGTGAAAACAGCTTTCTTTGCCTCCGACCCGAATCTGGGACGTTTGATTATGGCGATTGGTAACGCGGGCGTGACTGAACTGGATGTCGCGAAAGTGTCGATCTGGCTCGGCGATGTTCGTGTGTTACTCAATGGTGGGCGCGATCCGGCTTATCGCGAAGAAGACGGCGCGCGCGTGATGAAGCCTGCGGAAATTAGCGTGCATGTTGCGCTGGGACGTGGCAACGCAGAACAAACCGTGTGGACCTGCGATTTTTCGTACGATTACGTCAAGATCAACGCAGAATACAGAACATAAAATTCTCAATAAAAACAAATAGTTGCTGTATATGACTGATGTAAGCCAACTGCTGGCGCACGCAGAATCGCTGGTGGCGCGGCTGGAAAAATTACTCCCCGCCGAAGCCGCGCCTACCGATTGGAAAGCCTCTATCGCGTTTCGCTGGCGGAAAATCAATGGCCGGGGTTTGCTGCAAGCAGTGAATCAGGTTCACCGCATTGCACTCAAAGACCTGCGCGGCATCGACGAACAAAAATCACTGGTCGAGCAAAACACGCGACAGTTTGTCGAAGGCTATCCCGCCAATAATGTACTGCTCACCGGCGCGCGCGGCACCGGCAAATCTTCGATGATCAAGGCGCTGCTGACCAAGTATGCGCCGCGTGGTTTGCGCGTGATCGAAGTCGAAAAACAGGATTTGATTGACCTGCCGGAAATCGTAGAACTGATTGGCGAACGGCCCGAACGCTTTGTGTTGTATTGCGATGATCTTTCGTTTGAGGCTGACGAGCCGGGTTACAAGGCGCTTAAAGTCATACTTGACGGCTCTGTAGCCGCGGCCTCGGAAAATTGCCTGATTTACGCCACATCGAACCGGCGTCATCTGATGCCGGAATTCATGAACGAAAATCTTGAATACAAACACGTCGGCGAAGAAATTCATCCAGGCGAAACCTCCGAAGAAAAAGTGTCACTGTCAGAGCGTTTTGGTTTGTGGGTATCGTTTTATCCGTTTGATCAGGACGAATATTTGCGCATTGCAGGCGTGTGGCTGCACCATTTCAAGGTCACCGATACGCTTTCGGATGAAGTAAAACATGCCGCGCTGCAATGGGCATTGCAGCGCGGCTCGCGCAGCGGTCGCGTGGCGTGGCAGTTCGCGCGCGACTGGGCAGGCCGCAAACGCTTCGCGCGCAAGAAGTAAATACCTGCTGATCGCACAATGGCAGAAGCGCGTCACCGCATTGAAGTCGCCGCCGCAGTAATACACGATAGCGCTGCCCGATTCTTGCTCGCGCAGCGTCCAGCGGGCAAAGCGTTTGAAGGCTATTGGGAATTCCCCGGCGGCAAAGTCGAACCAGGGGAATCTGCAGCCGACGCCGTGCGCCGAGAACTGCATGAAGAACTCGGCATTGAAGTCAATGCCGTTTACCCATGGCTCACACGTGATTTTGAATACGCGCATGCATCGGTTCGTCTGCGTTTTTTTCGCATCTATCAATGGCTTGGCGAACTGCGTGGGCGTGAAGGCCAGCGCTTCACCTGGCAGATCACGCAAAGTGCGCGCGCGCCCAACGTAGCGCCGATACTGCCTGCGAACGGCCCCATTTTGCGTGCGCTTGAGCTACCGGATATCTATGGCATCACGCAGGCAGACGCGCTCGGCATGGTGCTTTTCAAGCGCAAGCTCGTCGTGGCATTAGAGCGCGGCTTGAAACTCGTACAAGTGCGCGAAAAAAATCTGCCTGCCGAATCACTCCGGCAGTTTGCAGAAGAAGTCGTCGTGTTATCGCACCGCCACGGCGCACGCGTGTTGATCAATGGCGATGCGCAACTCGCGCACGCTACAGGGGCAGATGGTGTGCACTTGACCTCGGCGCAGTTGCGTACGGTATCGCACCGCCCTGATTGTGAGTGGGTCGCGGCATCGTGCCACAGCCGTGAAGAAATCGATCGGGCTACCCAGCTAGGCGCGGATTTTTTAGTGGTCGGCCCGGTTGCTGCAACGCCGACGCACCGCGGTGCGCCTGTGCTGGGGTGGGCGGGTTTCGCTCAATGTGTTGCGAACAGTGCGATTCCCGTCTACGCCCTGGGCGGCATGCAGCCGCATGATTTATTCAAGGCACGTCAGTCAGGCGCACATGGTTTGGCGATGCTGCGTGGCGCATGGATGTAGGGCACCACTAATTCAGCGCAGGGCCGTCTGACGGTAATGCCTGCTCGTCCATGTCATCCATTTCAACCACCGGTATGCGGTAAGACTCACTTGCCCATGCACCCAGGTCTGTCGTCTTGCAGCGCTCAGAACAAAACGGCCGCCAGAGATTGTCGGTACTCCAGACGACCTTGGTGCCGCATCGAGGGCAATTTACCAATCGATCAACCATGAATCGAGGCCGGTCTACAAGTTGCAGAAAGTCAATTCAAACTCAACATCTGTCTCCACCGTTTTCGGGCGCTGACCGCCTTCATTACTGGTGAAGCGTATGTTGAGTGCGTATTTGTTCGCGCTGATTTCCGGCACACACTGATAGCTGCGCGACAGGCGGATGCACAGCATTTGCGCCACACGCCCCGCCATCATTTGCTGATACACGCCCTGATGCGCAACCAGCGTCGTGTGTTTACCACTCTCACGCAGCAGGCGCAGCACGATCACGATGGCTTCGCGTATCGGCACAAAAGGCGCGAGCCATTGATTCAAATCATGACGGCGTTGGTCGCTGTTCTGCTGCAACCAGAAATGGTACGAAGGCAGGTCAAACTCACAAACTCCACCGGGTATGCTGGTGCGTTGCTTGATGCCCATCAACCATTCATTCTCGCGCAGATCCTGTCCCACTTTGCCTGAGGTCTGAAACAGTTTGGATGCAGCTTGATCGATTTTCCACAGAATATCGTCCAGTGCCGCCTCTGAGACATCGGGGTTTTCACGCAATGAATCCAATGTCTGCTTCTGGCGTTCAAGTTCCTGCAAAAGATCTGATTTAAGGTCTGCACGGCTGGCAACTTCGAGCATTTCAAAAATAGACACCAGCGCGGAGTGGTGTTCAAGGGCGTCCGATTTTTCAAGAAAGTATTCGACGCGGTCGTACAAATCCTCAAACCGCAAAAGGGTACGCACGCGCTCGCTAAGCGGATACTCGTAACTGATCACAAGGCGTCCGGGGCCGTAGCCGTGGCGGTTAAAGATGCGGACAAGTATTCACCAAAATGTGAAATAAATAAAGGGGCTTACCTGGCTAAATTCGAACTTATATTCGTGTCCGCACCCTTGCGGCTGGCACGATACGCGACCGCCAGATCCAAATACCGCGCATGCAGCGCTTCCACTTGGCGCTTTAAATCGCCTTCACCGCCATCATTGTTCAGAACATCGTCCGCCTCGGCAAGCCGCTGTGTCCTGGGCAATTGCGCCGCCATGATGGCACGCACCGCGTCTGCGGAAATCGCACTACGGCTCATGGTTCTGGCGATTTGCATCTGCTCAGCACAATCCACTACTGCGACGCGCTGGGTAAGATCACCATACGCGCCCAACTCCAGCAATAGCGGCACTACCAGTAACAGGTAGGGCTGGGGGGCGTGCAAAGCCTGCTCACGCGCGGATTGATTGATCAAGGGATGAAGAATTGCTTCGAGCTGCCCCTTCGCCGCAGCATCACCAAATACGCGCTCACGCATGCGTGCGCGATCGATGCTGCCGTCGGATGCAATAAATTCTGCGCCGAATTGCTCGCGTATCGCCGCGATGGCGGCACCACCCGATTTGGTGAGTGTATGAGAAATATCGTCGACATCGACGACGCCCGCACCCAGCGCGGCAAACATCCGTGCGGCACTTGATTTACCAGAGCCGATGCCGCCAGTGAGTCCCACACAGTAAGGTATAGTCACAGAAAATTCAGATAATGGCGATTGATAACCTGCCCATGAAACAATGCAATGATGCCTGCTATCGCAAGGTAAGGCCCGAAGGGAATCGGTGTCTCGCGGTCATGCCGCGCGAATACCATCAGAGCAATCCCGATTATTGCACCGACGGTTGCGGACAACAATATAACCAGCGGCAGCATCTGCCAGCCTAACCAGGCACCAATAGCGGCCAGCAATTTAAAATCTCCGTAACCCATGCCTTCTTTGCCGGTGACAAGTTTGAACATCCAGAACACCGACCACAGCGCCAGATAACCGCACGCAGCACCGATTACGGCCGACGGCAAATCCACAAAAGCATTGCCCAGATTCATCAGCAGTCCGGCCCACAGCAGCGGCAACGTGATGTCGTCAGGCAAATAAAACGTGTCCAAATCGATGAAAGTCAGCGCAATCATCGCGAACACAAAAATCAACGCGCCTATGCCCGCCGTCGTGAAGCCAAACCGCCAGGCCGCGTAGCCTGCTAGTGCACCCGAAATTGCTTCAACAAAGGGATACCGCGGGGAAATACGCAATTTACACCCGGCACATTTTCCACCTAACACGAGGTAACTCAGCACAGGAATATTCTGCATGGCAGAAATCGGTTGCGCGCACGAAGGGCAACGTGAGCGGGGAACAAACAGGTTGTAGCGTTCCTCGGCCTGCATTTCAACTGGCGAAACGGTCGAAGCAGAATCGAGATCTGCGCATTCAGCGCGCCATTGCCGTTCCATCATCTTGGGCAGACGGTGGATCACAACGTTCAGAAAGCTGCCGATAGCCAGCCCCAGCATCGTTGCAACCAATACGGTAATAGTGGGGTCGGAAATCAGACTCAAGGGATATCCGGTCTCGCCGTAGCCATTACACTATTGCGCTATTAACTTGAAGCTGTACGGCGCAGCCGAATTTTGTGCCTGCACGCCCACAGCGCCATCAAACGACCGAGCCCATTTTGAAAATCGGCATGTACATGGCAATCACCATACCGCCAATCAAAGTTCCCAATATGACCATGATCATCGGCTCCATCAGGCTGGACAATGCGGCAACCGAATCGTCGACTTCTGCTTCATAAAAATCTGCCACCTTGCTTAGCATGGCGTCCAGCGAGCCGGATTCTTCGCCGATGGACACCATCATCACCACCATATTGGTGAACACGCCGGTATTTTGCATTGATCCGGTCAGGCTCGACCCCGTAGCCACTTCACTCTGAATTTTCTTGGTAGCCGCGTAGTACTCGTAATTTCCGGCTGCACCGGCAACGGAATCGAGCGCTTCCACCAAGGGCACGCCTGCGGCGAACATCGTCGATAGCGTACGCGTCCAGCGCGCTACCGAAGACTTTCGAACCAGATCACCAAATACAGGAACGCGCAACATGACACGATCCATGATGATCTGCATTTTTACCGAGCGTTTCCAAACATAGAAAAATGCATAGCCGCCAAAACCAATACTGCCAAATATAAGCCACCAGTATTTCACGAAATACTCAGATATTGTCATGACAACCACAGTCGGCGCAGGCAATTCAGCGCCAAAATTGGCAAACACCTGCTTGAACGCCGGAATCACAAAAATCATGATAATGGCGGTAATAACAAACGCCACCACAATAATCGATATCGGGTAAAACAGCGCCGATTTAATCTGGCTCTTGATGGCCAGGATTTTTTCTTTGTACGTTGCTAGGCGGTCGAGCAAGCTCTCGAGAATACCGGCTTGCTCGCCTGCGCCGACCAGATTGCAGAATAGCGCGTCAAAATACAAGGGGTGTTTTTCAAACGCCTGCTTAAGGCTGGAACCGGTTTCCACTTCATTTTTTAGATCCATCACCAGGCGCGCTACCGCTGGATTTTCGTGCCCCTTGCCGACAATATCAAAGGCTTGCAGCAGCGGGACGCCCGATTTCAGCATGGTCGACAGCTGGCGAGTGAACAACGTTATTTCTTTGTCGCTAGCAGTGCCACCGCGAGCGAGCCGCTGCTTTTTGACCGAATCAATCTTGATTCCCTGCCGCCGCAGGGTGGCGTTGACCTGCGCTTCACCGTTGGCACGTATCTCGCCGCGCACGGTTTTGCCCGCTTTGTCTTTGCCGGTCCACAAATAAGTGGCTTCCTGGACGACCGCGCCTTTTCTTGGTGCCGCTGCAGTAGCCATCAATTCCCCCTCTTATTCGTTCAACGCTAGTGCAATCCGTGCCCATGTCTTACGCATTTTTCAAACTATGTTCACTCAAAAAATGATCAATCTAACCAATGAGTTAGCGCAATCTCTTAATAATGCCTCTATTAAGTTGATTTGTAAAGACTATTCAGGTGCCGGTGCAGTCGGCTGTTGCGTCGTTTCCTGGTCCGGCTGCATGGCGCGCACAACTTTAACCACTCGCCCTTGCGTTTGCACAATTTCCAGCGGCACGCCTGCGATTTTGACACTGGTGTTGGGCTCGGGAATGTCCTGAAAATGCTCCACTAACAAACCATTCAGCGTCTTCGGTCCATCCAGCGGAAATGAGAATCCCAATTTGCGATTCAGTTCGCGCAACGGCGTACTGCCTTCGATCAAAAAGCTGCCATCACCCTGCTTTGAATAGCCGCCAGCGCGCATCGGAGAGTTGGTGGTGAATTCACCCACAATCTCCTCCAGAATATCTTCAAGCGTCACCAGCCCCTGCAACTCGCCGTATTCATCCACGATCAAACCCAGCCGATTCTGGCTTTCCTGGAACGTCTGCAATTGTGTGAACAACGGCGTGCCGGACAACACAAAAAATGGCGCACGCACCAGTTTTCGCAGCGATTCTTCCGTCAACTCATCACGATGCAACAGATTCAACGCATGCCGAATACGGATGATGCCTGCGATTTCGTCGAACTGCCCATTGTGAGCAATCACGCGTCGGTGATGCGAGGTCGTCAACTGTTGCGTAATTTCTTCGAGTGGCAAAGATAGATTGATGGCTTCAATCTGGCTGCGCGGCACCATCACATCATCCACCGTGATGTCCTCCAGCTCAAACAGATTCAACAGTGTTGTGCCATGCTTCTTCGGCAGGATGTTGGATGATTCGAGAACGATAGTACGAAGCTCCTCCGCTGACAACGCCTGCGGCCCGCTTTCCTGCGTTTTTATTCGCAGCAAGCGCAACAGCGGCCGGAGAATGGCGTTTGTGGATTTCGCCAGCAGGTGAACAAAGGGCGCGGAAATCATCGCCAATATGCGCATGGGCCAGGCTACCAGCCGCGCGATGGATTCGGCGTTGTGCTGACCCAGGCGCTTGGGCACCAGTTCACCAACGACAATGGTCGCGTAGGTGATCGACACAACAATAACTGTGGTTGCGGCTATATTGCTGACCTGCGCCTCAAGCCCAAACAACTGTAGCCATGCAGACAGCGGCGCGGCAAATACGGCCTCGCCAAAAATGCCGTTGAGCAAACCGATTGAGGTGATGCCGATCTGGATAGTCGACAGAAATTTCGTTGGATCAGCACTGAGTTTGATCGCTGCGGCGGCCATTGCATCGCCGCTGCTGGCGAGCGATGCCAGTTTGGATCTGCGCGCAGTAAGTAGCGCAACTTCTGACATGGCGAACAGGCCATTCAAAAATATCAGCGAAATGACAATCAACATGTCCATGGACAAACCTCTTGTATCGCACCCCACAGTGCGCCGCACGCTGGCACGACGTTACCCCGCACCAAGTGTCACATCGCAGCAAGCTTATGCGGCGGCCGTCATTTTTGCGAACGCCTGCGTCACGTCGGCGATCAAGTCGTCCGCATCTTCCAGCCCGATGTGCAGCCGAATCACCGGACCTTCATCGAGCCACTTTGTTGCGGTACGCAACGGCGAAATGTTGGGCGCAGTAACCAGTGATTCGTATCCGCCCCAGCTTGAGCCGATACCAAATAATTTCAGCGCATTCACAAAAGCCGTGATTTGTTTTTTATTTACCGGGTTCAGCACCAGCGAAAACAGCGATGCCGCACCTTCGAAATCACGCTTCCATATCGCATGCCCGGCATCACTTTCCAGCGCCGGAAATAACACACGCTTGACCTCAGTCCGGCTTTCCAGCCACTGCGCGACCTTGATCGCGTTCGCCATCTGCTGCTTCATGCGTACGCCAATGGTGCGAAAACCGCGCAGCGCCAGATAGCAATCATCCGCGCTGGAGCAATAACCGTAATCCGCAACGCTACGGCGTACCGGCAGCCAGTACTTTTCGTTCGTAACAATCATGCCCATCATCACATCGGAATGGCCAACAATGTATTTCGTCGCCGCGTGTATCGACACATCAACGCCGTGATCAAACGATTTGAAAAAATATGGCGTGCCCCAAGTGGTATCGGCCAGCACCGGAATATTGCGCGCATGCGCCTCGTGCGCGATCGCCGGGATATCCTGCATCTCAAAACTGAGCGATCCGGGCGCCTCGCAGAAAATTGCCTTGGTATTTGATTTGATCAAGTTTTTTATTCCGGCACCAATGAGTGGATCGTAGTATTGAATCTCCACGCCGAACGCAGCAAGGCGCTTGTTACAGAAATTTCGCGTCGGGCCATACGCACTGTCGGCAATCAGCAAATGGTCGCCCGCCTTAACAAACGCGCACAGCGCAGCAATAATGGCGCCAAGGCCCGAACACACCGCCACTGCGTTGTAGCCGCCTTCCATTTTCGCCACAGCTTCTTCCAACGCCCAGTTTGTCGGGTTGCCGTGGATGCCGTACCGCGGTGTTTTGTAATCATCGGCAGGGCGCGTGCTGTACGTTTCAAGATCAGGGAAAACAATCGTGGACGCGCGAAACACTGGCGTATTGATGGTGCCACTGTGTTGCGACGGATCGCGTCCGGCGTGGCCCAGCAGGGTGTCTTTTTTCATGTTGTTATCTCATCAGGCGATCAGGGTCGATCAGGGTTTAAGGCCGAACTTCTCGACCACAGTTTTTTCAATGGCATATTGCTCGCGCGCCCAGCGCGTGTAGTCCTCGGTATTCATATAGCTACGCACGGTATCATAGCGATCCAGCAGTTTCAAAAACTCGGGATCATCGAGCCCCTTGCGAAAGGTATCGTGCAACACCTTGACGATTTTCGGGTCCATGCCCCTGGGGCCGCCAATGCCGTATGACGAGCTCGCATTGACATCGAACCCCTGCTCCCTCACCGTGGGAATATTCGGCCAGCGCTTGACGCGATTGGCGCTCAGTATGGCAAGCACACGAATTTTGCCTGCCTCCACCAGCGGCGCGTAACTGATGGCGGATGCAAGTATATCAACTTGGCCACCGATCACTGCGTTCATCATATCGGTGGTTTGTCGATGTGGAACGTGTACCCATTTGATGCCATTGATCGTGGCCAGGTTTTCCATCGCCATGTGCATGGTCACGCCCACGCCGGAGGTGGCGTAGGTGAGCTTCCCCGGATTCGCTTGTGCCTGCCTGACCAGATCAGACACGTTTTTCCAGGGTGCGTCCGGCCTGACCACCATGGCGTAGGTGTAATCGATAATGCGTATGATCCAGGTAAAATCATTCAGTACATCGAATTCGGTTTTCTGGATGTGCGGAATACGCAGCAGCGGCTGCGGCATTTGCGATAGAACATAGCCATCCGGTTTGCCCGACTTAAGCATATGCGTGGGTGCCAGTGCACCGCCCGCGCCAGGCCGATCTTCGACGATCATGCGCTGACCCAATGCCTTGCTGGCAATTTCGGCCAGTGCGCGCAACAAGACACTGCTGCTGCCACCAGCAGAATAGGCGTGAAGCAGCGTGATAGGCTTGTTGGGATAAGCGCCTGCGCCTGTCGCCGCAGACTGTGCGGCAACGGGCGTCACCGATTGCAAAAATACCAGCGCGCCCAACACCAATTTCGCTATCAGCAGAAGGCTGTGTCGCATCAGATAGTTTCCCCTTAAAATTGGCATTATGCCTGTGTGATGCCAGCGTGAGCCAGCAAGCATCAGAAAATTTAAATATGCAATAAAAACAAATACTTAACATAACAAGCGAGGTAATTCTCTTGGCTATTTCACCGCAAACTTCTGCGTTCAAATCGCAAATCTTGCTGGCGCTTTGTGTGGCGCTGCTGACTGGCACTGCGTTCGCCGCCGACACGGATAAACCGTTCGAGCCGGTAGTAGGTCAGCCGGGCCGCGACGTGGTGTGGGTGCCCACGCCAGCGGTTCTGGTGGAAAAAATGCTTGATGTCGCCAAAGTGACGCCGCAGGATTTTGTCATGGATCTCGGCTCCGGCGATGGCCGCAATATCATCGCGGCCGCCAAGCGTGGCGCGCGCGCGGTAGGCGTGGAGTACAACCCGGACATGGTTGAACTGTCGCGACGCACCGCGGAAAAGGAAGGCGTCGCCGATAAAGCACAGTTTGTGCAAGGCGACATGTACGCAGCTGATATTTCCCTGGCTACGGTGATGGCCTTGTTCTTGCTGCCGGAGAATATGAACAAGCTGGTCGACAAGTTTCTCGCACTAAAGCCCGGCTCGCGTATTGTGGCGAACCACTTTGCCGCCGCCGGCTGGGAACCCGACGAAACGGGTCGCGCCGACGGCGATTGCGGCAGTTGGTGTACCTGGCTGCTTTTCATCGTTCCGGCCAATGTAGCTGGCCGCTGGCAATTGCAAAAAGGCGAGCTGGAATTCGAACAGAAGTTTCAGATGCTTACCGGATCGTTCAAGCTGGATGGCGTTAGCACAGCCGTAGAAAACGGTCGACTGCTCGGCGAGCAAATTTCCTTTACCATCGGCGGCAAGGAATACAATGGGAAGGTCAGCGCCGATAATATGGTCGGTAGCGGCTGGAACGCCGCACGCTTGCGCTAAAACCTATGTTTCAACTTTGTATCAACGCTGATCCAGCGCGAAATCACCTACCGGAGCACGTATCATGATGCCTGCCGAATTTGATGTTACAGGAAAAGTCGTCTTCATTACCGGCGCCGGACGAGGCATCGGCAAAGGCATCGCTCAAGTGCTGGCCGAGGCCGGGGCCGACATCGCACTCAATGCACTGACACCCAAGTATGTTGAAGGCACGGCAGCCGATATCGCCTCAGCATCCGGCAGGCGCGTGGTGCCGGTTATTGCCGATGTGACCAAGGCAGACGAAGTGAGGCGCGCTATTGATACTGTGCTCGCCACATTCGGCCGCATTGACGTCCTGGTGAACGCACTGGGTGACTCCATTCGCAAGCCGCTGGTAGCGCTGCCTGGCAAAGAGGGCACCGACGTTTCCGACGACGACCTGCGCTTCATCATGGACATCAATTTGACCGAAGCGCTGCTGTGTACGCGTGCCGTCGGCCCACACATGCTGGCGCGCCGCTCAGGCAAAATCATCAACATCGCGTCGTGGACTGCACATCAGGGCGGACGCGACATGGTGCTTTACACCACAGCAAAAACCGCGCTCGCTGGATTTACGCGAGCGCAGGCGCTTGAATGGGCGCCCTACCATGTGCATGTCAATGCCATTGCGCCCGGCATCTTTCCGGACATCGTAACGTCCGGCGCAGCGCACGTACAGCAGAGTACGTTGCGCGCTGAGCAGAGTGTGCCGCTCAAGCGGCCCGGACGGCTGCGCGAAGTCGGTCTGCTGGCGCTCTACCTCGCGTCGGACGCCTCGGACTATATGACCGGGCAGACATTACTGCTGGACGGCGGGCTTGGACTCTAGCAAACAGCGCACCTTCCCCATGACTGGACACACCCTATGAGTCACGATTCCTTAGAGCCACTCGCACCCGTGCGACAACTGGCTACAGATGCCCAGCGCTCCGAATCGCCGTGCGGCGACGGCAGCATGGTGTGGCGCAGCTGGGGCGACGGGCATGCACTCGTCTTGCTGCATGGCGGGGCTGGCTCCTGGCAACACTGGGTGCGTACCGTGCCGGCCTTCAGCGCCACCCACCGCGTGCTGGCGCCGGATCTACCGGGGCTTGGTGAGTCTGCGAATCCGCCCGCAGCGGCGGACATGCCGACAATCGCTGCAATCGTCGCAGCGGGCATAGACGGGCTGCTAGGGCCCAACGCCACCTACGATATTGTTGGATTCTCCTTCGGCGCCTCTGTAGGCGGACACCTCGCGCTGCTGCATGCAGAACGTGTACGATCGTTGACACTGCTTGGCGCGGGCGGACTGGTGCGTCCGCGCACACCGATCACGCTGGAGCGCGTGCGCGATAAAACCGGCGAGGCGCTGATGCAGGCGCACCGCACTAATCTGCAACGAAGCATGATCGCGGATCTGGCACACATCGACGCGCTGGCGCTGGCGATTCAGGCGTGGAACTCGGGCCTCTCACGGCTGAATACCCCGGCCCTGATCACGCTGCGGCCACTTGCCGTATCACTGCCGCAGCTGCGCATGCCGGTAAACGCGATCTGGGGGGAGCGCGACCAGATTGCCTACTACACGCTGGAGGATCGGATCGCCGCGCTGCGCGTGCTGCGACCGGAGATCGAGCCCCATATCATTCCCTCGGCCGGCCACTGGGCCGCCTATGAAGCGCCCGACGCGTTCAATGCCACACTCGCCGAGTTGCTGTGCGCAACGCCCCGGATCGCTTAGCCGCAAACGTAACGCCGAAGGAAAATATGCTGACCGAGCCGCAAGAAAATCTATGGGAATACGACGCCGTGCAGCCTGGCCAGGACGGCGCCGCCACAGTAGTCACACTGAGCGCCGAGCACATCGCCGCCTACGCGCATGTGGCGCAGAATCCCGATCCGCGGTTCCGTGTCTCCGGGGCGAACGCAGACGGCATCAACACCGAATACGGCAACACGCTGATCGCGATGCCAACGATGGTGTTGACCTACGCACCGCTGCTGCGCGACGAGATTGCCGAACGTCAGGGGTTTGTCGCGCTGGAACAGTCAAAGACGGCGCGCCGTCAAACGCCATTCGCCAAGTGCGAGGTCTGCTGGTTCCACCCGGTACGCGCTGGTGACACACTCACCGGCACGCGCCGTGTTCTGGAAAAATACGAGCGGCGCGGCAGCCGCTTCGTCACCTTTCGCGTCGAGGCCAGCAACCAGCGCGGCGAGCACGTGGCCCGCTACGACTACACCTGTATCTTCTCCTATGCCAAGGGTCAGCGTGAGGCGCCACAAGACCCGGGAAAAGCCCTGCCGCTGGTCACTGACAACGCCGCAGTGGTCGCCCCGTCAACGCAAGGGCGCTGGCGTTCGTTCGACAGCATCGCCGTCGGCGACCCATTGGCGCCACTGGCTGTGTCGGAAAGTCAGGAGATCATGCTGCGCAAGAACGGGTTGCGACTTGCGGGCAAGCACAGGGCCAGCAACATCCACACCGATGAGGCCTTCGCGCGGCAAAACATTTTCGCCGGTATGGTCAACTCCGGTCCGGCCACATTGTCGTATGTTGACCAGATGCTTGAGCAATCTTTCCCGCTGCGCGCTTTCTACGACGGCGGACGCTTGCTGATGCGGGCCATAACGCCCTTCCGCGCTGGCGACACGGTGACCTTCATCGGAGAAGTGACCGGCAAACGACTCGAAGCAGAGAAGAGAATCATCGACTGCCGGGTGCGGGGCATCAACCAGCGCGGCGAACTGGTCTGCCTGTGTGACGCCACGATGATGCTGCCAGCGTGAGCCGCTAAAAAATATACGGGCGTTCGCAACGAACCGCTGTTCCTTAGCAACACCGGCAGCAACGGCTTGTTAGCTGCCCTCGTTCGAATGAAACACCAACCCCGCGTGCTCACGCAAGGCATGAAAACGAATGTTCGGCCAATGCTCGTGCGCAACTTTGATCTCGGCATCATAGGCGGCGAGAAACGTGGGGGCTTCCACCGCATCGTAAGCGACGCGATGCGCATTGGCGTCGATGAAACGCTTCATTTCTTTGGGGTCATCAGCTGTCACCCAACGCGCACTGTTGTAGCGCGCGGGGGCCATGCGAGCCTCGCAACCATATTCGTGCTTTAATCGATGCGCCACCACTTCAAATTGCAGTTGACCGACCGCCCCTAGTAGCAGCATGCCACCTGCAACCGGTTTGAACACTTGAATTGCACCTTCTTCACCCAGTTGCGCCAAGCCCGTACGCAATTGTTTGCTGCGTAACGGGTCCGCAATTTCCACCGTTTGAAACAGCTCCGGCGCAAAAAATGGCAGTCCGGTGAATTGCAGGTCTTCCCCTTCGGTCAGCGTATCCCCCAGTTGCAACACGCCATGATTCGGGATGCCGATGATGTCACCGGCGTAGGCGTCTTCTACCATGTCACGCCGTTGCGACAGGAACGACACCACGGTATTGGGGCGGAAGTCCTTGCCGGTGCGACAGTTCTTCAACTTCATGCTGCGCTCAAAATGGCCCGAGCAAACACGAATGAAGGCAATACGGTCGCGGTGGCCGGGATCCATGTTCGCCTGTATCTTGAACACTACGCCGGTAAATTTGGCTTCCGTAGGCTCGACCACACGCTGAATGGCGCGGCGCGGGCGTGGCGGCGGTGCGAATTGCACCAACGCATCGAGCACTTCCTGCACACCGAAATTGTTGATGGCAGAGCCGAAAAACAGCGGCGTTTGTTTACCCGCAAGAAAGGTGTCGCGGTCAAACGTCGGCGACACGCCCTGCACCAGCGACATTTCCTGGCGCGCGTGCTCAAAGATGTCGCCGAAGCGCTCAGCCGCCTCCGGGTTATCCAGCCCCTGAATGGTATCGTGCCCACCAACACGGTCTTCGCCTGCGAGGAACACGCGCATGCTGTCGTGCATCAGATCGAATACGCCCTTGAACTGCTTGCCCATACCCACCGGCCAAGTGCACGGCACCACAGGCATGCCCAGCGTGCGCTCGATTTCGTCCACCAGATCCATCGGCTCGCGCACTTCGCGATCCATTTTATTGACGAAGGTAATCACCGGCGTGTTTTGCTGGCGACACACTTGCAGCAAACGCAAGGTCTGCGGCTCGATGCCGTTGGCAGCATCAATCACCATCAGTGCCGCGTCCACAGCAGTCAGCACGCGATAGGTGTCTTCGGAGAAATCGCGGTGGCCCGGCGTATCGAGCAGGTTGATCACACAGTCGGCGTACTCCATCTGCATCACCGAGCTTGCCACCGAGATGCCGCGCTGCTTTTCAATTTCCATCCAGTCGGATGTTGCGTAGCGCGAGGCCTTGCGTGACTTCACGCTGCCCGCGATGTGAATCGCGCCTGCGTACAACAGCAGCTTTTCCGTCAGCGTGGTTTTACCCGCATCCGGGTGCGAAATGATGGCGAAGGTGCGGCGCCGGGAGACTTCTTTCTCAATGCTCATGGGTGTGCCTGGCTACGAACGGCAGCAAACAGTCAGATTGCCGCCCTTGCGAAAAGGCGCGAATGATACGGCAATTTACTTTCAAAAACAATAAGATACATGCGATCATCCGGTATGTTTCAGCGCCTTGCCAAGCACGCACTTATAATGAACAAAAACACTGAGGAGAGTTTAAATGCGCACGCAAACACTGGCAGCAGCTCTAACCATGGCCACGCTACTGCCCGCGACGCATTCCGCGCAGGCAGCACAAGCTGCGTGGCCGGATAAGCCGATTCGGGTAGTAGTCGGCAGTGCCGCAGGCTCCGGGCCTGACATCATTTCACGTGTGATGGCCGACCGTTTGTATGGCGTATGGGGCCAGCGCGTGGTGGTGGATCCGCGTCCCGGGGTGGCCGGCCTGTTGAGCGCGGATATAGTGACGCGATCGGCGGCAGACGGCTATACCTGGATGATGATGACGTCGCAGCTGTTTATCGCGACGTCCGTGTATTCCAATCACAAGGTAAACCTCGCCCGTGATTTTGCTTCGATCAGTCTGATCGGCACAGTGCCGTACGTGCTGGTGGTCAACCCGGCGGTCGCCAGAACGATCCCTGAACTGATCGAGGCCGCAAAGAAAGCACCCGGAACGCTGCGCTATGGATCGGCTGGCGCTGGCAGCGCTGAGCATTTAACCGGATTCCTGTTCGGGCAAATGGCGGGCGCTAATTTCGTTCACGTACCCTACAAAGGCATACCACAGGCGGTTGCCGACACCGTGGGGCGTGAAGTGCATTTCAGCACGCCCGTGCTGCCCGTTGCGATGTCATTCGTGCAAGGTGGAAGGTTGCGCGCACTGGGGGTCACCACGCGCAAGCGTTCCGCGTTATTGCCGGATGTACCAGCCATCGCCGATGTACTACCCGGCTACGAAAATTTTGGCTGGTACAGCCTGGTTGCACCCACTGGCACGCCGCAGGACATACTTACCAAGGTGAACGCCGAAGTAGTCAAGGCGGTGAAGGAGCCGCAATTTATCGAACAATTAAAAAGTCTGGGTATAGACATCGTCGGCACCACGCGTGCAGAGTTCGATACCTTTCGGCGCAACGAGAGCAAGCGCATGGGCGACATCATCAAGGCCGCCAGCGTGACGCTTCAGTAATTCAGAGACCCTCATGCGCCTCGGCGCTTACGCCGCCCGCACTGAGTTTCAGGGCTGACAAATGTTGCGCGTTTATCTGGTGTGCGCGGCACAATCGCCACGGGCACCAGAGATTTCCGTAAGTTATTGTTTTTATTTATTATTTTTGCACGCCATCTATTGCATCATGGCTTCATGATGAGCTTACCCATCACCGCGCCCGATTCAAAAATACGATGCGCGCGAGCAGCTTCGGCCAGCGGCACACGCTCGTAAATCGGCACTTGTATCGTACCCGCGTGAAGCAAGCGCAATAAGTCGTGCGTACATTTGGCGCGCAGTGCCGGCCAGTGATCCATGGTGTGCATGGTGAAATGTCGATAACCCGCGCTGTGCCACGGCGGGCGCTCGATAGCCGCATCGATGTTGCCCGTAGGTGGGCCCTGCATCCGACCGTATAACATCAACAGGCCAAACGGCGCGATGCATTGGTAGAAATCCGTCATCTGCGCGCCGCCCACGATGTCGAGCACCAGGTCAACACCGCGTCCGTTGGTCAATCGTTTGGTTTCTTCAACCACGTTGCAGCGTGTGCGGTCGATCACTTCGTCCGCACCCTGTGCGCGCGCAAAGGCTGCACGCTCGGCGGAACTCACCAAACCGATCACGCGTTTGCCGTACGCCTTGGCCAATTGCACCAGCGCCGTGCCTACACCACCAGCTGCTGCCACCACCAGCACCGAGTCATATATATGCCCATTTAGCGCAGAGTTGAGCAAGTGCCACGCCACCTGATAGTTGGCTAGCCCGGCAACCTGATCCAGATCAGCGGTATCCGCGACGGGATAGAGCAAATCCTCGCGCGCAGCGATGTACTCTGCATAACAGCCGCTGCGCTCCTTGAATTCGCGCGCGCACACAAATACCTTTTGCCCTAGCTTGAGTTTGTTCGTGCCAGGACCGGTTTCTACGACCGTTCCACCCATTTCAATGCCGGGAATCAGTGGCAACGGCGGCATCCACTTGTAGACGCCCTTGCGCACCAATGTCTCAGGCATGCACACACCAATGGCATGGGCCTTCACTAGCACTTCACCGGGACCGGGCCTGGGCGTAGGCACATCAACGTACTTCAGTACCTCAGGCGCGCCTGTTTCGGTGATCTGGACCGCTTTCATCAAGCCGCTTTCATCTCAAAGCGCACGGCGATAGCGGCGCTGGCAATCACCGCCATGTCGTGGCCGTCACCTTCCGGCACGTTGAGACCACCTTTGACAACTTTCACCGTGACCTGACCGTGCGGCAGACTGGCTTTCACTTTTTCTGCATCGACCTTGGCAGGCTCCTGTACGCCGATGGTGACTTCAACCTGCATCTCCTTGGAATTCAACCCCAACGAGCGGATAAATGCCAGCGACGAGTGATGCAAGGCATCCTGCACCGCGCGCAGCGCCGCCTTGGTGTAATCGCCACCGTGCAAATCGTTGCCCGTGCCCATTTCTAGAATGAATCGCTTCAGCGCCATGGTGATCTCCTATACGTCAAGGCGGACGATAGCCGCCGCCTGTGCCAGCACCGTCGAGCCGGTGCCCGCATCGTTAAAAATCTCCAGCCCACCCTCGACCACCTTAATCGTGCCGGTGCCGTGCGGCAGTACTTTCAAAACTTCGGCCTTATCCACAAGATCAGGCCTGGGCACACCAATCAGCACTTCAACCTCCATCGAATCAACAGGTTTGCCAATGGCGTCTGCGACATTAAGCGAGTTATGCCACAGCGCATCGCGCAACGCGCGCACTGCCGCCTTGGTGTAGTCTGCGCCGCGGATATCCGTACCCATGCCGATTTCGATTGCCATGCGTTTCATGGTCATTGCATTCCCCCTCAGAAATTAAACCTGCGTGCATTCTAATGCGCCTTGGCCTTACTCGCTGACACGTACAGCGCGCCACGCCTGTGTCGTCCGCCCCGTGGCCTCGCCCCTCATTCCCAAATCGTTTATGCGTCCGCTGTAAACAACCGCATTTACGGTAAAGGTGATTTCGTCACCACGCAAACGGCCATTTGCGATGGGAACAGCCACATTGTCGATTTGATACGTGCCATAGATTTTCTGGTAATGCTGTTCCAGCATCAGCCATTCACCTTCCGCCATCTGCCATGCGCCAGCAACCTGTGCGGGCACAACATATAAATGAGCAATGCACCAGCTCAAGCACGGAGTAGTGCGCACGGTTTCATCCGGCTCCCAGCCGCCGCCTATTTCATAGGTGTTCGACACGATACGCGCGCCAGGTTTCAACCGCAGAAATTTCACCGCCAGCGTGCTGAGATGCGCGGGCAACAGAAACAGTGGCATTACCGTGGCATTTGAAATATCCGCCGCGA
>CANKUB010000008.1 GCA_947486575.1 Betaproteobacteria bacterium
ACCGAGAGGAGTTGAAAGCAGCGGTGAGATCACACCTGCACCGTCGCCAACGGCAGCCCGATGTGATCAAGCGTTTCTTCCACGGCGAGCACGTCCGGTATGCCGCTTGATTCCCTGTGTAGGTCATATTTTCGTAGCGGAGTAATAATATGAAATTTGCCGCTCGGTTTGCGCTAGTTGCTCTAACAACTGTGGCGACTATGATCGATGCGGGCCGCGCACTAGCGCAAACTGCTGCACTAAGTTCCGCGCCTTCCGTTCGTGGCAATTCCATGCGCATTATTGTCGGCCAAAGTACCGGTGGCGCGACCGACATGATGGCGCGCATGCTGGCGAAATATTTTACGGATGCATCCAAACAATACGCGATAGTTGAAAACCATGCCGGTGCAGCAGGTAGCATCGCTATACGTTTGGTTGCACAGGCGTAGCCGGATGGGTACACCTTGCTCCTCTCTACTGCCGGTCCGATTTCCATTAACCCGATTTTGCGCCGACAGGCAGATTTGCATCCAGCGCGGGCATTGGCTCCGATTGTGCTGCTTGCTACTTCACCCCACGTATTGGTGGTTCGTCGAGTCTTGCCAGTAACCAACGTGAACGGGTTGATCGCTTTTGCCAAGAAGAACCCGGGCCGCCTGCGATACGGGGTTGGCGACATGGGCTCGTCGTCCCGTCTGATCGCTGAAATGTTCAAGAGCATGACAGCGATACACATGGTGCGTGTGCCTTTTATTGATACAGGCCCCAGCCTGGAGGCCCTGATGAGTGACCAAGTTGATCTTACTTTTGCCACGCTATCGTTGTTACTCCCGCATTTATCGACGGGGCGCCTAAACGCGCTGGCCGTTACCGCACCCCGGCGCTCGACAGTGGTTCCGCATCTGCCGACAATTGCGGAAGCTGGCTTACCTGGGTTTGAAGCGCAACAGTGGTTTGCGTTATTCGGACCTGCGACATTGCCGCAAAACACTATCCATAAACTCAACGCCGAAATTTCACAGTGGCTGGCTTCGGCAGAGGTACGCAAGCGGTTTGCCGCTGATGGCATGGAGCCAGGAAATCTCAAACTTCAACAGTTATCGGCATTCATGCGTGACGATGCCGAGCACTGGATGAGGGTGATTAAGGGCTCGGGCGTAGCGGCGAATTAGCCGCAAACACTGCACGTGACTTGAACAAAATTCTGGTCAGATGGCAAATGCTAACGCGTGGGCATCTGAAAAATCAAAAAGTATTGATTCGGCAAAAATGCATGTTCCTGCAACAGCGCGTAACCCGCGCTTTGCATTTCTTTCTTCACCCGATCGGGCGCAATGCGTGCGGCAGGCGGCGGGCCTTCGGGGGAGTCCATGCGGAAATCGATGACGGCAACGCGGCCTTCCGGCTTTAACGATTGTTGCAATTGCCGGAAATACACTTCGCGCTTGTCGATGTGGTGATAGACATCCACCAGAATGATCAGGTCGGCTTTTTCCGGCAGGCGCGGGTTGCCTGGCTCGGCGGCTATGGCGATCAGGTTGTTGAGTTTTTCGCGTTTGGCCCGCTCGTCCAGATATTTCACCATGTCGGGCTCGGTATCGATGCCGAACACGCGCCCGTTCGGCACCATGTGCGCAAAGCGCATGGCGAAGTAGCCGGTGCCTGCACCGATATCTGCAATGACGGCGTCGGGCTTGAGCTTTAGTGCCTGAATCACTTCGCGCGGCTTTTGCCAGACGTCACGTTTTGGGTCGTCAAATTTTTTCGCCCACTGTTCTGCGTCGCTGAAACTGTGGTGACCGGTGTGGTGTGATTGTGCTGCGCAGGCGACGACTGGTATTACTGCCAGCAGGTACAGCAATAAGTGATTGCCCAGCGTGAATTTCATATTGTTTTTTAAAAACAAAGGGTTATACGTTTACTTCAGGCTGAATTTTTTGTCGCGAATGAACGCGCCAAAATCAGACCGCTCCGGCACGGAATAGTGCCGGGCTTTGTCTTCTGACCAGCCGTTGAATGGCACGTCGGGATACAGATTTTTGTAGCGTTGCTTGCGCAGCGGAAATAGCGCGTGTCGGCGCTGGTCGTAGGCGTCGATTTTTTCTTTGATGCCGGATTCATCAAAGCGATCGGTGTGGGTGGTGATGTTTAAATCGAGGCGCGCGGTGACGTGGCCTTTTTCCAACGGGTAGCCCACGCAGAGGCCAGCGATCGGGAATACGCCGTCGGGCAATCCGAGAATGTCGCTGGTTTCGCGCGGGTGATTGCGCACGGCGCTGATGGGCACGGTGCCCAAGCCTGCGGCTTCGGCGGCACGAATGAATTGCGACAGGATGATGCCCGCGTCCACAGCGGCGTTCATGAAGTGATCGAGGTGTTCGTTGACGAATGGTTTACCGCGCCATTCGCCGATCTGGCGGATGCGGCGGTTGTTGCCGCAGAACACCAGAAACACCGGCGCGTTGTTGATCCACGCCATGTCGGGGATGAGATCGGCGATGGCTTTGATTTTGGCGCGGTCGGCGACGTGGATAATGTCGGCCTGCTGCAAATCGGATTTGGAGGGCGCCGACAGCGCCGCCGCGTACAGGAGTTTCAACAGCGCGGCGTCAACCGGCTGCTCCGTCCATTTGCGATGCGAGCTGTGTTCGAACATGCGCCGCAGTTCGCTGATGCCCTCGTCCGGCACGCCCTCAGGCACGGAAAGAGACTCGCCAAAGCGGGTCAGTGTGGCTTTTTCGATACAGCTGGAATCACTGGATGGTGGCGGGTTCATCGGAAATATCCTGTGCGGGAAGTTAAAATATTTAATTAAAACAATAAGTTATGTTATTATATCAAGATTGCGTGCGCTTATTCGCCTGCGCGACACGCGCGACTTTATGCCGAGTACATTTCTTGCCTGCGGGCGGGAAAGTGTCGTAAAATCACGCCCTTTCGATTTTCGCCCGCGCTGCTGTCCGTTTTAAATTTATCGGCGTGGGATCAGGCATTTGTCGTAGTTTGTTTTATTTTTGTTTTACCGTCTCATACAGGCAAGGAAATAACCCCATGGTAGTGATTCGTTTAGCGCGCGGTGGCGCCAAAAAGCGTCCTTTTTATAACGTCGTCGTGGCCGATTCGCGCCGCGCACGTGATGGCCGTTTTATTGAGCGTATCGGATTTTACGATCCCAAGGCCCCCGCTGGCCACGAAACCTTTCGCCTTGACCGTGCGCGTCTGACGCACTGGCAATCAGTCGGCGCGCAGCCTTCTGATACCGTCAGCCGCTTGGCCAAGCAATTTGGCAAGGTGGCGGGTGCTGTGCCCGCAGCAGAGTCCGCCCCTGCCTGATATAGCGCCCGATAATTTGGTGGAAATGGGGCACATCAGTGCTCCATTTGGAATCAAGGGCTGGGTCAGAGTGCAGTCTTATTCTGATGCCAGCGGACTGGCGAATTACCCAACGTGGTGGCTCAGCGGTAAGGCCAGTAATACCGGTAGCAGGGGTAGTGCTGGTGCAAAAGACTGGCGTGAAGTTGAGGTAGTGCAGGCGCAGGTGCAAGGCGCTGATGTGGTGGCAAAGCTGGCCGGATGTGAAGATCGCGATATAGCGGCGAGTTTCAAGGGCCGCGTTGTAGCATTGCCGCGGGATGCCTTCCCGCCAGTTGAAAAAGGCGAGTTTTATTGGGTTGATCTGGTAGGGCTCAAAGTGAAGAATTCTGAGGGGCTGGATTTTGGCATCATCAGTTCGATGCTCGAAACCGGCGCCAATGCGGTGATGGTTGTGCAACAAAGTGCGGTTGATGGTGGCGGACAAGGGAAGCAGGAGCAGCAGGAACGATTGATTCCCTTCATTGCTAACGTGATCAGGCGTGTGGATATTGCAGCAGGTTTGATTGAAGTTGACTGGGGCGCGGATTTTTAACCGTGACTGCGGATGTTGCAGATTGATGTAGTCACACTGTTCCCCAAAATGTTCGACGCGATTACCGAGTCGGGCATTACCGGCAGGGCGCGTGAGCGCAGGGCATATCAGTTTTTGCCGTGGAACCCGCGGGATTTTGCGGCCAACACGCATCGTACGGTGGATGATCGGCCTTACGGCGGTGGTCCTGGCATGTTGATGATGGTTGAGCCGCTGGCAAAAGCCATACGCGCGGCGCGGCAGCGGCAGGTGAGTGCAGGCGTGGCAAAGCCGCGCGTGATTTACCTCTCGCCGCAGGGCAAGTTGTTGACGCATCAGCTGGTGATGTCGCTGGCAGCGGAATCAGGGTTGGTGTTGCTGGCCGGGCGTTATGAAGGGGTGGATGAGCGGTTGATTGCGCGCGACATTGATGAGGAAATTTCCATCGGGGATTTCGTCATGTCGGGCGGTGAAATCGCTGCGATGGCTTTGATGGATGCGGTGATTCGACAATTGCCCGGTGTATTGGGCGATGCAGATTCCGCGCAGCAGGATTCGTTTGTGAGCGGGTTGCTGGATTGTCCGCACTACACGCGGCCTGAGGTGTACGAAGGTGTTGCAGTGCCGCCAGTGTTGATGTCGGGCAATCATGCAGACATAAACCGCTGGCGCTTGAAGCAGGCATTGGGCAGAACGCAGCAACGCAGGCCGGACTTATTTGCAGAACGATTTGAAGCGCGCGGCATGAGTCAGGATGAACGCACGCTACTGGAAGAATACAGGAACGAAGCACAAGGAGCAGCAAAATGAACTTGTTAGATGAACTTGAAAACGAAGAAATCGCGCGCTTGGGCAAGAATGTCCCGACATTTTCTGCGGGCGATACGGTTGTGGTCAGTGTCAAAGTGGTTGAAGGCGAGCGTAAGCGCGTTCAGGCCTACGAAGGCGTGGTGATTTCCAAGCGTAATCGCGGTTTGAATTCAAACTTTATCGTGCGCAAAATTTCCTCGGGCGAAGGTGTGGAACGTACGTTCCAGACCTACTCACCGTTGATCGCCAGCATTGAAGTCAAACGCCGTGGCGACGTTGGGCGCTCGAAGCTCTATTACCTGCGTAATCTCACGGGCAAGGCTGCGCGCATCAAGGAAAAACTGGCTGTGCGTGGGGCCGCTGCTGCGGCGGTGCCGGAAATGTTGCCGGAAGCCGCTGTACCGGCAGACGCTGCGGCAAAATAAATTATTTAAAATCAAATGCTTACTTAGTATCGCGCGTATGTAAAAAAGCGGCTTGTGTAAGTAAGCCGCTTTTTTTATTGGGCGTCTGGCACAGACGTGCGGCGAATAGTGTGCAGGCGTTACTGTCGCAAATCCCCTTTCCACAAATCGCTCAGATACTCGTGCTCACGCGTATCCAGCCAGCTCACGCGATATTCCACCGGCGTGTTGTTGTAGGTGTAGGCCACGCGCCGGATAGCCAGCACGGGTGCATTTGCAGGCACCGCCAGCGCAGCGGCCACGGTCGCCGGTGGAATTTCTGCTGACAGTCGCTCACTGATGCGAATGACGTTGATGCGATAACGCGCCTGATAGAAGGCATAAATGGTGTTGTCACGCGCGCGGTAAATGGCCTCGTTCAGCCCCGGAAACATCGCTGCCGGCACGACGATATCGTCCAGAATAACCGGGCGCCCGCCCAACTTCAGCGCGTTACGCATGCGCAGGGTCGGCGTTCCGCGCCCGAGATCAAGGCGTGTGGCTTCGGCGGACTCCGCGCGTGCTTTGCTGAACGACAGCAGTTCATGCACGGGCAATTCCTTGCCGCCATCCTTGCGTGCAATATGAAAAAAGTAAAACAGCGTGCGGTCTTCCGTGTGCATCGCGACAAACGTGCCGCGCCCTTGTTGTCGCAACAGAATGTTACCGGCCACCAGCGCATCCACTGCCTTGCGTATGGTACCAATGGACACGCGAAATTCGTGCGCCAGCGCCGATTCACTGGGGATGGCTTCGCCCGGCTTCCAGTCACCGGCGGCCAGTTTGCGCGTCAGCGCAATTTGCACCTGGCGATACAGCGGGTTAGCCGTGGCGTTGACTGCCATGAGACAATAAGTATTCGATGGTTGCCGACTGATCGGATGCCTGCCGGTGCTGGCGGCTCAGTTTACCACCAGCACCCCTCACTCATATAGGTCATATAGTTGACCTTGGCGGGAGCGGCGGCTACCATTTTCAAAAATAAAAGCGTGAAGGCAAGACGTTGTGGTGCAATAGCGTAGAGGCAGGCGATAGTCTGTACATTATTGTATTTAAACAAGATTTTCCGGCTACTGAGGAGCATACATGATTCATTTTCTGGTTCACGACAAGAAAGACAGCGTAGGCGTTGCCGTGGTGGAAGGCATCAAAGCCGGGCAGGAGCTTACCGGCTGGTTGATGGAGGATGACTCCACCGTCAATGTCAAGGCCATCAACGATATTCCCATTGGTCACAAGGTTGCCACCACTGCCGTCAAGAGCGGCGATACGATCTGGAAGTACGGTTTCGATATTGGCAAAGCGGTTGCTGACATCAAGATTGGCGAACACGCGCATGTGCACAACATCAAGACCAAACGCTGGTAATTTCCGCAAGTGAGCCAAGAAACCGAATCGGAGATAAAAATGATCAATAGCAAAACAACATTCATGGGCTACCGCCGCGAAAACGGTCGGGTAGGTGTGCGCAACCACGTCATCATTCTGCCGCTGGACGATTTATCGAACGCCTCTTGCGAGGCAGTCGCGCACAACATCAAAGGCACTACGGTTGTGGGCCATCCCTACGGTCGCCTGCAATTCGGCGCCGACCTCGAACTGCATTTCCGCACGCTGATCGGAGCGGGTTGCAACCCGAACGTCGCAGCGGTGGTGGTGATCGGTATCGAAGAAGAATGGACCAATCGCATCGTTGAGGCTATCGCCAAAACCGGCAAGCCGGTCGTAGGCTTTGGCATCGAACTGCATGGCGATCACGACACCATCATGCGCGCCTCCAAGGTTGCAAAAGAGTACGTGCAATGGGCGTCAGAAATCCGCCGCGTCGAATGCCCGATCAGCGATCTTTGGGTATCCACCAAATGCGGAGAATCCGATACGACATCGGGCTGCGGCGCAAACCCGACTGTCGGTAACGCGTTCGACAAGCTCGACCCGCTGGGCGTCACCATGTGCTTTGGTGAAACCACCGAAATCACCGGCGGTGAACATATCGTTGCGGATCGTTGCGCAACACCTGAAGTGCGTGCGGCGTTCATGAAAATGTTTGATCGCTATCAGGAAGTGATCGAACGTCACAAGACCAGTGATCTGTCTGATTCGCAGCCGACCAAAGGCAACATCGCGGGCGGCTTGACCACCATCGAAGAAAAAGCGCTGGGCAACATCCAGAAGATCGGCCACAAGTGCAAAGTGGTGGGCGTGCTCGACAAGGCCGAAATACCGACCAAGCCGGGCCTGTGGTTCATGGATTCCTCGTCCGCCGCTGCCGAAATGGTGACGTTATGCGCTGCATCGGGCTACGTGGTGCACTTGTTTCCGACAGGGCAGGGCAACGTCATCGGCAACCCAATCATTCCCGTGATCAAGTTGTGCGCCAACCCGCGCACCGTACGCACGATGTCCGAACACGTCGATCACGATTGCTCGGGGCTGCTGCAGCGTGAGAAGAATCTGAATCAAACGGGTGACGAATTGATCGATATCATGCTGCGCACCTGCAACGGTCGGCTTACTGCTGCTGAAGCGCTGGGTCACAACGAGTTTGTGATGACGCGCCTGTACGAGAGCGCGTAAAACAGGGAACAAGGCCGCTGTGCCTGCCACGCAACATCGAGGGGCAGACCTGCTCGCGCGCGCCCTGTCGCGCGCGGGGGCGAGGCAGTTATTTTCGCTCTCCGGCAATCAGATCATGCCGGTGTATGACGCAGCGCTGGATGCAGGCCTCACCATCACGCACGTGCGTCACGAAGGTGCTGCGGTGCACATGGCCGATGCCTGGGGGCGACTCACCGGCGAACCGGGCATTGCACTGCTCACTGGCGGGCCGGGCCACGCCAACGGCATTGGCGCGTTGTACACCGCACTTGCTGCTGAATCGCCGCTGGTGATGCTCTCCGGCCACGCGCCGCTCAATCAATTGGGGCGCGGCGCGTTTCAGGAAATGGCGCAGGCCGATATCGCCGCGCCCGTTACCAAGGCATCCTTTACGACGCGCAGCGTGGAATCCCTGGGGCACGATCTGGCACGCGCCATGCGCATCGCGCGCAGTGGCCGGCCAGGGCCGGTGCATCTGAGTTTGCCGTTTGATGTGCTTGAGCACACGGTAAAAGACCCGTACGTTTGCGCGCCGGATGAAGATGATTTTTACGCGCCCGCACAATCGATCAGCGTGGCGCTAGCAGAAGAATTACTGGCGCAAATCAACAGAGCGAAAAGCCCGTTGATCATTGCCGGGCCAATGCTCGCCAGCAGCCGGGGGCAAAATCTGCGCGATCAACTCGCGCGTGCCACTGGCGCGCCGGTGGTGTGTATGGAAAGCCCGCGCGGCATCGCCGACCCGTGCCTGGGCGCGTTTGGCGATGTGTTGCCTGACGCTGATTTGATTGTGCTCATCGGCAAGCAAGCGGATTACACCTTGCGCTTCGCGCAGCCGCCCGCAGTGGGCAAGGCGTGCCGCTTCATCGTGGTCGACCCAGATATCAACGTGCTGCGGCAAAGTGTTGCTACCATCGGCCGCGACCGCGTGGCATTGAATGTGGTAGCGGATGTGTCGCCATCGATACACGCACTTATCGAACGCGCTGAAAAAAATGCTTTAAAAACAAATAGTTGGATGAGCGAAGTAATAGCCGCTGTGGCGTACCGCCCGGCAGCATGGGCAAGCGCTACGGCTACGCAGGCAGGCACGCTGCACGCGCTGGAAATCGGCCGCGCGGTGCAAAAAATTCTCGATGATGCAGACGATCCGATACTCGTGGTCGATGGTGGCGAATTCGGTCAATGGGCGCAGGCTTGCATGAGCGCATCCACGCGCATCATCAACGGCCCGGCAGGTTCCATCGGCAGCGCAATACCATTTGCGCTTGCCGCGCGTGTGGCGCGCCCGAATGCAACCGTAGTGGCGGTGCTGGGTGACGGCACGTTTGGTTTTCACATGGCCGAGTTTGATACGGCCGTGCGCCATCATCTGCCTTTTGTCGCCGTCGTTGGCAATGATTCGTGCTGGAATGCGGAGTATCAAATTCAATTGCGCACCTATGGCAACGAGCGCACCGTGGGTTGCGAGTTGTTGCCGGGGGCGGCGTACGAGAAGGCGGTTATTGCATTGGGCGGACATGGCGAGCGCGTTACCAGCGCCACTGAATTGCCGGGTGCATTGGCGCGTGCGGTGAAAGCAAAATTGCCCGCTTGCGTAAACACCATGATTGCACGCATGCCTGCGCCGACGGTATCGCGTGCGGCTACCCCCAGTGGCGGGGCACACTAAAATTATGAATACGCTCAAAGTCAAAATCTGGCGCGGTACTGAAACCGGCGAGTTTCAATCGTACGAAGTGCCGCGACTCGAAAGCCAGACCGTGCTCGACGTGGTGACGTATGTGCAGCGTCGTTTAGACCCGTCACTCGCCTATCGCTTTGCCTGCCGCGTGGGCGTGTGCGGCTCGTGTGCGATGTCGGTCAATGGTGTGTCGCGCTGGACTTGCCGCACGCATGTGTCGAAGGTGGCGCAGGATGGCAGTCTTGAAATTGCGCCGCTGCGCAATCTGCCGGTGATCCGCGATCTGGCAACGGACATGAGCGAGTTTTTCGACAAATGGGCGAAGGCACGCGGCCAGTTCACCGGCAGCAAGACACGCAAAGATGATTTCGCGGCAGTCAATCCCGAATCCAAAGAACGCAAAAGAGTCGATGCCGCGATTGAATGCATCGGTTGTGGCGTGTGTTACAGCTCGTGTGAAGTGGTGACATGGAAGCCCGATTATCTTGGCCCGGCCGCGTTGAGCCGCGCGTGGACGCTGGTGAACGATGTGCGCGATGTGGCGCAAAAGGAGCGGTTGGCCGCGGTGGCAGGTGATGCAGGATGCCATGCGTGCCACACGCACCTGAATTGTACCGAGCGCTGTCCGAAGGGTATTTCCCCGACGGCAGGCATTGCCGGACTCAAGCGTGCGATATTGAGTGCAACGCTCAAGGGCGAGATGTAGCGGCATGAATACGCGTTCGCAAGTGCTGCTCTGGGGCGCGCAGCGCATCAGCGCGATGCTGCTGGCGGTGTGTGTGATCGTGCACTTGATCACGATCATCTACGCCGTGCGCAACGGCTTGTCGGCGTCAGAAATTCTCGGTCGCACGCGGGGCAGCGTGGCGTGGGGTGGTTTTTACGCACTGTTTGTGATGGCTGTGGCGGTTCACGCGCCCATCGGTGTGCGCAATATCTGCGCTGAATTCGGCTGGCGCGGGCGTGGAGTGGATGTGCTGATGTTTGTGCTGGCGCTTACGCTGGCAATGTGGGGCCTGCGCGCAGTGTGGGCCGTCGTTTCGTAACCCTTCCATGAAAAACGACAGTCGCTCACGCAATCATCCGGCTTACTGGGCGTTTATGGTGCATCGCGTATCCGGTGTCGCGCTGACGCTGTTTCTGCCGCTGCATTTCTGGGCATTGGGCAACGCGCTGCACGGTGAGGCAAAGCTCGAAAACTTTTTGCGCTGGAGCGATCAGCCACTGGTAAAGTGTGCCGAGTTCGTTCTGGTGCTGCTGCTGGCTGCGCACATGGCTGGCGGTTTGCGCCTGCTGATGCTGGAATTCATGGATTGGCATAGCGTTGGTGATCTGCAGAAAACCCTGCTGGCGGGTGCGGCTGGCGCGAGTCTTGTGGTGGGCTTATTGTTTTTGCTGAATCTGCTGTAACTGCCGCATTGCAGCCGTAGCGAGCTTGGCGTATGGTTTGTACTCACTAAAGACGCATTGGTTAAATAATGTTAAAAAACAATATATTACATAAATTTCTTGCGGCCACGCTGCTGCTGTTGGCTGCATTTTCGGTGTTCGCGCAAAACTACCCCAGTCGCCCGGTACGCGTCATCGTGCCGTTTCCGCCAGGTGGCGCAACTGACATTGTGGCGCGCGTGATTGGACAAAAACTGAACGATACCTGGGGCCAAACGATCGTGATCGATAACCGCGGCGGCGCGGGCGGCAACATCGGTGGTGAAATCGCGGCAAGGTCCAACCCGGACGGCTACACCCTTTTCATGACCAGCGGTTCGATCGTTACCGCAAATCAGCACATCTATCGCAAGATGCCATTTGATCCGGAGAAAGACCTGGTTGCAGTGACGGGCGCTGCGAGCGGCCCGCAATTGATTGCCGTGAATCCCGGCTTCCCTGCAAAAACACTGAAAGACTTTATTGCTGCCGCAAAGGCCAAACCCAAAGGTTTGACCTTTGGCTCGGCGGGCTTTTCCACGCAAACGCATTTGGCGGGAGAAAATTTCATGTATGCGGCGGGCATTGATGCCGTACATATTCCCTATAAGGGTGAAGGTCCGGCGATAACGGAGCTGGTATCGGGGCAACTGAATTTCATGACGCCCAATATGGCGGCAGCCATTGGCTTTGTGACGCAGGGCAAGCTGCGCGGCATTGCGGTTACCAGCAAGGAACGTGTGAAACAACTGCCCGACGTGCCCGCAGTAGCGGAAACCATTCCCGGCTTTGAAAACATCGGCTGGTTTGGCTTGATGGCGCCAACTGGCACGCCGCCTGCTGTGGTACGCAAAATTCACGAAGACACCACCAAGGCGCTGCAAGCACCGGATTTTGTGCAACGGCTGACGCAGCTGGGGATGGTGCCGTACCTGAAAGACCCGCAGGCATTTGCCCGAACGATCAAAGAAGAATCCGCGTACTGGGCAAAGATCGTCAAAGCGCGCAACCTCGTCGTGCAGTAACGGAAAGCAGCATGAAAATTGACCTCCAGCAAATCGAAGATGCTTCGAAAGAAATCTACATACGCGCGCTGAAGCTGCTGCCGCCGGATATTAAAGAGGGCTTCAAACGCCTCGACGCAACGGAAACCAATGCGACGGGCAAGGCCATACTCGGCACCATGATCCGTAATATCAAGGTAGCCGAAGCCAACACCAATCTGTTGTGCCAGGACACGGGTATTCCCATCTACAACGTGGTAATTGGCACGGGCGTGGAAGTCGATGGTTACGCGCTGAAGCAGGCCATCATCCAAGGCTGTGCGCGCGCAACAAAAGAGCATCCGCTGCGCTCAAGCGTGGTGCACCCCACCACGCGTCAAAACGAACACACCTCGTGCGGTCGGGGCGTGCCGGTGATCAATATCGATTTCTCCAATGAAAACAATATGTTATCGATGGAAATGATTCCCAAGGGGTCGGGTTCTGAATTTAACTCGTGGCTGAAAATGGCGTTGCCTGCCGATGGTATCGACGCCATCAAGACCTTTGTGATTGATTGTGTGCTGGAGGCTGGTGGCAAGACGTGCCCGCCGACGATTGTCGGCGTGGGCGTGGGCGGCACGGCGGATCTGTGTGTGCATCTGTCAAAGGTGGCAGCTACCCGCGCGCTCGGAACCTCGTGCACTGATCCGGAAGGTGCCAAGCTGGAAAAAGAATTGAGCGGCGTGGTGAACAAGCTTGGCGTCGGGCCGCAGGGTTTGGGCGGTGACTCGACAGCGTTTGCCGTGCATGTGGAAACCGCCGCAACTCACATTACATTGAACCCGGTGGCGGTGAATATGCAATGTCATTCGGCGCGTCGATCGCGCGCTACTTTCACGCCGCTGGGCTTAAGCTACGGATTCTGATCATGGCCCATTACGAATTCGACATGCCGGTGACAGAGCAGCAGATACGCCAGGTGCGCGTCAACGACACGGTGACCTTGAACAAAACGCTGTACGGTATCCGCGACGCCACGCAAATTCATATGTTCGATCATGGCCGCAAAACGCGCTTTGATTTGCGCGGTCATGCAGTAGTGCATACCGCCCCCAATGTGAGATGGGTGGGTGAAACGCAGGCCGCACCTTCGGGTTATGAGCCGATCTGCATTGGCACCACCACCAGCGCGCGCATGGAGCGCTTTACGCGTCCGCTGATGGAGCAGTGCGGTGTGCGCATCATTATCGGCAAGGGCGGCTTGTTTGCGGCTTCGCAATCGGCTTTCAAGGATATCGGCGGTATTTATCTGGCGATTGTGGGCGGTGCGGCAGCATTGGAGACCACGTGGATTGAACAGATTGAGGAAGTCGATCTGGACGATCTGAATCCTGAGTCGCTATGGAAATTCCGTATCAAGGGCTTTGGCCCGCTGCTGGTCGCGATGGATTCACACGGCGGCAATCTGTATACCGAGGTCAATAAAGTGGCACGCGATAATCGGGCGGAAGTGCTTGCCGCGCTCGGTGTGAAAAGCGCCTGATGAAAACGGTCAAGACTGACATCCTGATTCTGGGGTCTGGCGGCGCCGGGCTTTTTGCCGCGCTGCATGCGCATCAGCACAATCCCAATTTGTCGATTACTGTCGCAGTTAAAGGCTTGCTCGGCAAATCTGGCTGCACGCGCATGGTTCAGGGCGGCTATAACGTGGCGCTGGCGAAAGAGGACTCGGTCGAGCGGCACTTCATGGATACGATTGAAGGCGGCAAGTGGCTGCCCGATCAGGATCTGGCGTGGACGCTGGTGGAAACCGCTGTAGAACGCATCCACGAACTCGAAAACGAACTCGGCTGTTTTTTCGATAGAAATCCTGATGGCACCATTCACCAAAAAGCGTTCGCCGGACAAACCTTTGATCGTACGGTACACAAGGGTGATTTAACCGGCATTGAAATCATCAACCGCCTCGCAGAGCAAGTGTGGGCGCGCGGCATACATCGTATGGAAGAGCATCGTGCCGTCGAGTTCATCAAGAACAAGGCCGGTGACGCGATTGCGGGTGTGCTGATGATCGATATTCGCAGCGGCGAGTTCGTGTTCGTGCAGGCGCAGGCTGTGTTACTTGCCACCGGCGGCGGGCCGACCATGTACAAATATCACACCCCGTCTGGTGACAAAACTTGCGATGGCATGGCGATGGCCCTGCGCGCAGGTTTGCCTTTGCGCGATATGGAAATGGTGCAGTTTCACCCCACGGGGTTGATTGCTGGCATGGATACACGCATCACCGGCACCATTATCGAAGAAGGCTTGCGCGGCGCGGGCGGGTATTTGCTCAACGGCAACAAAGAGCGCTTCATGCACAAGTACGATCCGCGTAACGAGCGCGCCACGCGCGATATCGTATCGCGCGGCATGGATCAGGAAATGCGCGAAGGCCGCGTCAACAAAGTCGGCGGCCTCTACATCACCATGGCGCATCTTGATCCGGTGATGGTGCGCCGTGAATTCAAGGGCATGGTCGAGCGCTGCGCGGACTGCGGTTTTGATCTGGTGTCGGGCTTGGTTGATGTGGTACCGACCGCGCATTACATGATGGGCGGCGTGGAGTTTAAAGTGGATTGCACTACACAATTGCATGGTCTGTTCTGCGCGGGCGAAGACTCTGGTGGTGTGCATGGCGCGAACCGGCTGGGCGGCAATGGCGTGGCGAATTCGACGGTATTCGGCGGCATTGCGGGCGACGTTATGCCGGCTTGGGTGAAAGCGCACGGGACATTCACTGAGCCGGACCAGGCCGCAATGGATGAGGCAGTGGCGCGTTGCCGCGCGCCCTTCGGGAAAAGCGGCGGATCACTCGCCGACATACGCGAAAAACTCTACAACCACATGTGGGACGATGTCGGCATCGTGCGTGACGCCGCATCGCTCAAGCGTTCGTCCGGCGTGCTGGATGAGTTGGAAGCTGAGCTCGATGCCACAGGTGTGGATAGCAGCAATCTCGCGTTCAACCTGACCTGGCATGATTGGCTGAATCTGAAGAATCTAATTCTGGTTTCAAAGTCGATTCGCTACGCGGCAGAAGCGCGAGAGGATTCACGTGGCGCGCATTTCCGCACAGATTTTCCCGACGTGCGCGATCTGGAAAATTCCCGCTTCACCAGCGTATCGTGGTGTGATGGGCGATTTGATTGTGCGACCAAGCCGGTAATTTTTTCGCGTGTCAAACCGGGCGAAACTCTACTCTAGTAACATTGTGGCGCGGCAGCTGCCAGGTAGCTGCCGGTGCAATCGCCGTCCGGTTGAATTGTTTAATCAATACAATCACTTATAAATATGCCTCTCGTTTCACTGGAACAACTGCAGACGCTCGTCTCACGCGCGCTGACGCGCGCGGGCGCTTCCAAATCGATGGCGCAATCTACTGCGCAGGCGCTGGTTGCAGCAGAAGCCGAAGGCCTCGGCGGTCATGGCCTGTCGCGCGTGGCGCTTTACTGCCTGCACTTGCGTGAAGGCCGCGCGTTGGGTAAAGCGAAGCCGAAAATCCTCAAGCGCAAGGGCGCAACGGTGCTGGTCGATGCAGGCGGTGGACTGGCATTTCCTGCCTGCGCACTGGCTGTGAGAGAAGCGATTGCACGGGCCAAACGCTATGGCGTGAGCTTTGTGGGCGTGACCAACAGTCACCACATGGGTGCGGTGGCATACCATTTGGCACCCATTGCACAAGCGGGCATGGTGGGGCTGGCGTTTACCATTTCGCCAGCAGCAATCAACGCATGGGGCGGCACGCGCGCGTTCTATGGCACCAATCCGGTAGCGGCGGTTTTTCCGCGCAAGGACGCCGAACCGATCGTGGTGGATTTGTCGCTGACCGAAGTCACGCGCGGCAAGATCATGGTATATGCCAAGGAAGGCAAGTCCATCCCGTCGGGTTGGGCCGTCGATAAGGATGGCCATCCGACAACCGATGCCAAAGCCGCGCTGACCGGCAGTCTGAATGCCATCGGTGGTGTTAAAGGCGCAGCGTTGGCGATGATGGTGGAAGTACTTAGCGTGGCGCTGACCGGTGCCGCATTCAGTTTTGAAAACGATTCCTACTTTGAACCGGGAAATAAGCCGCGCATCGGCCACGCCATACTGGCGATAGATCCTGGCGCGCTAGCGGGTAGTGATGCGTATTTTTCCCGGCTGGAGGTGATGATCGCAGCCATGCTGCGTGATGAAGGTGTGAGGTTGCCGGGTGCACGGCGGCAGAAATTGATGACCGCGGCAACAGCGCAGGGTTTGCAGATCGGGGATGTACAGGTGAAAGAATTGCTTGTATTGGCTGGCGTTAAAAGTATTTAAAAACATATAGTTATACTATTTTTCACCATTTCGAGAGAATCAAGACTCGACCACACCATCACCGTCATTCCTGCCAGTGTGGGAATGACGAGGATTGGTTTTCATTCTCATCCATCGCAATCAAGGGGCGCGCCATGAAGTCAAAAACACTCGCTTTAACCGTACTGAGCAGCGCTGCGATCTTCGCCAGCTCGCCAACTTTCGCGCAAACCGTAAAAATTACCCCGCTCGGTTCGCACGCTTTCGAGTTGTGCGAGCGCGACCGCGCGACGATTTTCGAAGACCCCACCGGCGTGCGCATCCTGTATGACGCGGGTCATTCGGTGACCGGCGGCGACGATACACGATTGGGCGACATACACCTGGTGCTGCTGTCGCACGCGCACGGCGACCACATGGGCGATCGCAAACTCAAGGCACTCGAAGCAGGCAGTTGCGAAAAGGTGGATACGATATCCGCCGCGCCGCATTCGACTACCGCTGAGATCGCAGCGGCCAAGCATTCAGCCATCATGATGGTCACTCCGATGGGCGCCTTCATCGCCAAAAAAATCGAGAACATTCGCGGCAAGCCCGTCGGCAATTGTCCCGAAAAAGATGGCGTGCTCAACGCGCCGTTTGGCGCGTCGTGTCAGGCTAATGCGCAACTGGGCGGCGCGCGCATCCTCAAAGCGCCTGGTGCAAGCGTGGGCGTTGAAATCACCATCGTGCCGGCCTCGCACGACAGCACCGTGCCGCGCGAGTTGCTGACCGATCCCCAAAAAGCCGCGTTGGCAGTGGACAACACCAGCCTGTACCTCGGCCCACCCAGTGGCTATGTCATCAAATTCACCAACGGCCTCACTGTGTATATGTCGGGCGACACCGGTATCCACACCGAAATGAAAAGCGTTGTGAGCGATTTTCACAAGGCTAACCTCGTTCTGCTGAACTATGGTTCAAGCGCCATCTCGGCCTATGCAGCGACCTATGCGATGAACGATCTCATCAAACCGGCTGCGGTGATCATCTCGCACGTGAACGAAGCCGCGACACAGGGCGGCAAGCTGAAACCCGGTTCGCGCACGGCGGCATTCATCAAGTTGCAAAAGCGCCCGGTGCATCTGGCAATCAGCGGGCGCACGATGGAGTTTGATGGTGCGGCCAAGTGCGTCGCGGGGTGCAATTGACCGCCAGGGTCGCGGCATACGTAGACTATAACGATGAGCCGTATAGTGCGTACGGTTTGCACCTTGCTCACGATGGGCGGCTTGTTTTTACAGGATGGTGCATTTGCCACAGAGACTTCTCCAGTCATCCTCGCTGTGCATGGTACAGCAGAGCAAATTCCGGCGACGTTGATCAAGCCCGAAGGGGTTGGTCCGTTTCCGGCGGTAGTCATGATGCATGATTGCAGTGGCCTCGGGCCACGTTCCAGCGGCGCACCACGGCGCTGGGCCGACGAACTGGTAGCGCAGGGCTACGTGGTGTTGATTCCCGACAGCTTCACCCCGCGCGACAGCGCAGTCGAGTCAACGGCGACGTGCGTGCTGCGGATGCATATGGCGCGCTCGCCGCTTTACGCGCGCTGCCTTATGTTGATGGGAAGCGCATAGGCATTATGGGCGGTTCGCACGGCGGCTGGTCAGCGCTGGCCGCGATGTATGCGCCCATCGACGCCAGCGACGTGTTGGCTGATGCCAGGCGCAATGGATTTGCTGCGGCCATTGCGCTCTATCCCAGCTGCGAGCCGCGATATGGCGCGTGGTCAACCGCAAACACAGCGACGCCCGGTGAGGCGCGCTATACCGGCGTGTATCAACCGATAGCGCCGCTATTGATATTGACGGGCGAAAAAGACGATTGGACGCCGGCGGAACCCTGCCGACAGCTTGCTGAACGAAGCCGCGCGGCGGGGCATCCGGTTGAGATCAAGATTTATTCTGACGCACATCATGCGTTCGACAACGATCGCCCGCTACGTTATGTGGCGCAGCGCAAAAATGGTCTTGGTGCAACCACGGGCGGCAATCCAGCCGCGTGGGCGGATGCCAGACAGCAAGTCAGTGCGTTCTTCGCGCGGCATTTAAAGCTGTAGCAACAGCTATCCAGTTAGTTGAGCTTTGCGGCGGTAGCCAGGACTTTCGCAAATCGGGCAGCTTCTGCTGTGATGTAAGCTGCAAATTGCTCCGGCGTTGAACTCGTGGCTTCGACACCCAGATTCGCATATTTTTCCTTCAGATCCGGCAGTGCATGGGCCCGCACCAGTTCGCCATGCAATTTCGCGACGACGGGCTGCGGCACGCCGCGCGGTGCAAGCATGCCCCACCAGTTCACCAGTGCGTAACCCGGCAATCCCGATTCCGCAATGGTGGGCATATTCTGCAGCAAGGCCGAGCGTTGCGCGCTGGTAACAGCCAGCGCGCGTAGTTTGCCCGCTTTGGTGTGCGGCAGTGCGATAGGCATGTCGGAAAAGAGCATGTGCACCTGCCCCGCAATCACGTCTGTCAGCGCCAACACCGTTCCCTTGTAGGAAACATGTACGATATTCACGCCGCTACTCGACTTGAACAACTGACCGCCAACGAAGGCGAGCGTTCCCATACCACCGGAGCCGAAATTGAACTTGCCTGGCGAGGCCTTGGCAAGTTCAACGAGCTCCTTGACTGACTTCGCGCCAAGCGACGGGTTGATCACCAGTAGTTGCGGCGCACTGGCAATCAGGCTCAGCGGCACAAAATCACGCAGCGTGTCATAGGCCAGCTTGCTGTAGAGGCTGGGGTTGATCGCAAACTGCGCGAGGTTGCCGTGCATCAGAGTGTATCCGTCGGCAGCGGCGCGCATCGAAATTTCCGTGCCAATAATGCCGCTGGCGCCGGGACGAAAATCCACAACGATTTGCTGTCCCCACGATTCGGTTATCTTTTGCCCCAAAATGCGCGCAAGGGTGTCAGAGGTGCCGCCAGGTGAGAAAGGTACGATCATGCGAATGGGTTTCGACGGGTAGATTTCCGCCGCAGTGGTATGAGTAACCGACATATTTTGCGCGGCAATCAGAATAGCCACAGCGCATACCAAGCGAAGTACTGACGCACGACATGTGGAGCGCTGCTGCCGTCGGTCTGCGTTATGGACTTCCCTGTAGCATTCAGGTCGCATGGACATCGATTCCTTTCAGCGTTATTCTGTTGTGCAGGTTCAAGAATATCAATAATTTAACCGTCGTCATTTCAGGGGGATACCGAACATGCTTCGATTCATGCCGAACTTTACACGCGTTGCGATTGCCGCGCTGATCAGTGGTGCGCTGGCTTTGCCCGCTGTCGCGCAATACAAGCTCACAGTCAACGGTGACCGTCTGGTTAACGCTCAGAACGAGCCGCAAAACTGGTTGCTGATGAATGGTGACTATGCTGCCACGCGTTACTCACGGCTCACGCAAGTAAATCGCGACAATGTAAAAGACATGCGCATGGTTTGGGCGTTGGCGCTCGGTGGCATGCAGGGTGTGGGCGCCAACGGACCGCAGAGTGAAGTGAATCCGCTGATCGACAATGGTTATATGTACACCACCGACGGCTGGGGCACAGTCTACAAAATCGATGCACGCAATCCGAATCGCGGCCAGTTTGTGTGGGTTACCGATCCGGGCGTGGCCAAGCAGGGTAACACGGCGATCACGCGTGGCATTGCCTTGTGGGAAGACAAAGTGCTGGCCAATTTGCCTGATGGACGCGTTATTGCCATGAATCGTGAGAATGGCGAAATCCTGTGGGACAAAATGATCATGACCAAAAACGAGTTTGGTCTGCAGGAGCGCTTTCTGACGGCGCCCCTGGTGGCTGATGGCAAAGTGCTGATTCAGAACGGCGCGGGTGATGGCGGCACGCGCGGCTGGGTCGCTGCGCTGGATGTTAATACGGGCAATGAGTTGTGGCGCTGGTATGTCGTGCCCAAGCCTGGGGACCCCGGCAGCGAAACGTGGAAGGATACGAACAATGCGTGGAAAACCGGCGGTGGCGGCATCTGGCAAACCGGTTCATATGATCCGGTTAACAAAATGTACGTGGTTGGCACGGGTAACCCGTATCCGATCTATGACGTGGAGGCGCGCCCCGGCGACAACCTCTACACCGACTCGGTGGTGGCGCTGGATATCAATACCGGCAAGCCTAAATGGCACTTTCAGTACACGCCCAACGATGGTTGGGACTACGACGAGAACGGCATACACATGCTCTACGAGACCACAGTCAATGGTCAGCGGCGCAGTGTGGTGGGCCATTTCGGGCGCAACGGGTTTTATTACACGCTTGACCGAGCCACCGGCAAGTTCATCAAGGGCACGCAATACGTTAATGATCTGAACTGGACCAAGGGCCTCAACCCCAACACCGGCAGGCCGCTCGAGTACGACCCGAAACTTGACGTGCAGATTTACAACCGCGAAGCGCGCGCCTTGCGCGGCGATGGATTCAGGCGCGCGTGCCCGACCTGGCACGGCGGCGTGGCACATCAGCCCACGGCCTACAATCCGGTGAAAGGCATCGCCTACGGCGTTGGTACCGAAGGCTGCTTCATGCAGACCGGTGCCGAATTCAAGTTCGGGCCTGATGGTCCGGTTCGTGCCAGCGCGGGCGCACGCAAATACACCAGCGATTTGTATTATGGCGCGGTAACAGCCTTTGATACCGTCAACCACAAGGTGATTGCAAAAGCGGTGACCGAAATTGAAATTCGTTCAGGCGCAACTGTGACCGCGGGCGGTCTGCTATTTACCGCGCTGCAGGATGGCTGGGTGGTTGCCTACAACGATGAAACGCTGGAAGAACTGTGGCGCTTTAACGTGGGCACGCCGCTGAAAGGCGCACCTGTTACCTACGCCATTGGCCCCAAGCAATATCTGGCGGTGCAAGGTAGTGGACGCCATCTGCACCCGGTAAAGTTCGACAAGCTTGAGAACTCGAGCTATCTGTTTGTGTTTGCACTGAATTAATCATTTGAGCGTGGACGCAGAAGGCGGCGCAGTAATGCCGCTATTCTGCAAACGCGTTGCTGACCCTCGGCGCTGGCGCTTGCGTCAGCCACCCATACAGTGGGAACCAAATTCAGGATCGCGGTAGCAGGCGAAGTGGCTTGAAGGGCGGTCTACTGCGGAACGGGTGTCAAACCATTCTTGATCATGCATTCCGAAGCCTGCGCGCCGCGCAATTGCTGAATCAATGCCCTGGCAGCGTCGCGGTGCTGCGTCGTTGCGCCAAGACCTGCCGCAAACAGGCTGTTAAGCTGCACGGCATTCGGCAACAGGCCAATCAGGTCAACACCTTTTACCGCAAGTATTTCACTGGTCTGCTGAAAGCCGAGTTCGACTTCGCCGCGCAGGACGACTTCGCCTACCAGTCCGCTGGCGTGTATTTTAGCTTTTGCGTTGACGATATCGGCGATGCCGAGTTGAGCGATGACCTTCGCCATATGTATGCCACTTTGTCCTGCTTTGGAATACGAAACCGATTTTGCCTCAAGCAATGTGCGCTTGAGTGCTTCGATAGTGCTGATGTCAGGCCGGGGCGCGCCCGCCCGCACGCAGGCGCCGATGCCTGCGGTAGCGAGATCGGTGCGCGAGCCGGCGGCGATCTTGCCTTCTTTCGCAAGATCATCAATCGCACTGGCAGTGGCAATGACCAAATCGGCTACCGCACCGGCGCGCATGGTTTCCAGCGTGTGATTGGTAGAACCAAAATCCACCTTGGCCGTAACACCGTGGGCACGTTCAAACGCGGGCAGGCAGTCGAGTAACACCGTGCGCAATGCGTTGCTGCCGAAGATATTGAATTCGCTGGCCATTGCTAACGGGAGTATTTCATAAGCAATTGTTTTTAAACAATTATTTCATGCGACGCACTGCTTTCAACCGTTGGGTGTTGTCGCCAGCGAGATGTGTCCAGATGATGCCATCGCGCACCAGCTTTTGTGTCATGGCGTCCATCATGCCTCCCCGCGCACCACTTGCGCCATGCACTGCCATGTTAAGTTTAGTGACGCGTTGCAGTACGTCGGATGCATACGCCATGACCAGTACCGGGCTCAGCGATCCGTGCACCTTGGTGTCCATATCCCACGCAGTGCGCATGACGTACGAGCGCAGCGTTTCGGTGAGCATATGCATTTCGTGGATATTCATTTGCACAAGCTGGTGATCGTACAACGCCTTGCCCGCGCGCTTTTCTTTCTTGGCAAACTGCATGGCGTACTCGGCTGCCGCATCACAAATGCCGAGTGCGTTGGCCGCCAGTTCAAAATCGCTGAATTCAGCGGCTACGCCACTGCGCACCTTCTGGCCCTTATGCGGTTCGCCCACCACGTTGGCGTGAGGCACGCGCGCGTTTTCGAAAATGAGTTCGGCGTTCTGATAAAAGCGCCAGCCAGCCTTGTTAAACACCTTGCCGATGCGGAAACCCGGCGTGCCCAGCGGCACCATGAATACGGTGGTGCCTTCGCGTGCGACGACGCTGGTGTCTGAGCGCGAATTCACGAAAAACAGTTTGCCAACCGACCCATTGGCGATAAATGTTTTTTCGCCATTCAGAATCCATTCGTCGCCCTTGCGTTCGGCCTTGACCCGAAAGCCTGAAGTCACATCATCCGGCGGGTAGCGGTTATCGGAGCCGGAATTGGGCTCGGTACTGGCCGAGCCAATCACATACGTGTCGTCGGCGAGAAAGGGCGTGAGAAAGCGATCCTTTTGGTCTTTGGTGCAAAACTCAGCGATCAGGTGACTCCACTTCCAGTTCTGGCTGAACGCCTTGGACATCGCGCTGTCCGCCTTGGCAAGTTCGGCCATGACGATGGCCTGGGTAACAAAATCTGCGCCCACGCCGCCCAATTCTTTGGGCACGGTGAACGTGCGAAACCCCAGCTTGGAGCCTGCCTTGATGATGTCCCAATCCCACGGTTCACGGCCGCCTTCAATCTGGTCGCGCTTGAGCGATGCCGGCAGCAGCACTTCCCTGGCGAAATGGCGGGCCTCGTTTTTCCAGCGGCTTTGTTCTTCGTTTAGTGCGAAATCCATGGTTTTATCCTCGGCAAAGTGCGTTGGAGTCTAGCAAAAATTGCTGCACGCCGCATATTCAGTCCGTGGTTTGGACGGGCTTTTGTGTGGCGGCGGATGGTATGGCTGCTGCGGCCTTGCGCGACGGGCACAAACCGCTGTTTGATCATTTGCGGCTTCAGCATTTCAGGGAATCCCTTCGCGTCATACCCCAACAGGCGATGCTTGCGCGCCGCCACATCAGGGCAATAGATCAGGCCGGTAACGCTTGATGCCCGTTGCAAAACGGCGCGCCGCCATGCAAACTCAATTGATCGGGAAACCGAAGCATTTTGGAGATCATGAATGAAGGCACGGCAGTGTTTGGCGATTGCGGGTTTAACGGCGCTGTCTCTGGTGCAGGGTCCTGCATTTGCGCAAACGTTTCCGGTAAAACCTTTGCGTTTGATCGCGCCATTTCCGACCGGCGCATCGCAGATATTGGCGCATATGCTATCGGAAAAACTGGCCGAATCACTTGGGCAACCGGTGGTGGTGGACTATCGCCCGGGCGGGGGCGGCAACATTGGCGCGGAAGTGGCGGCGCGTATGCCGCCGGATGGTTACACGATGGTCATCCTGAGCGCCTCGCACGCCACCAATCCGAGCATGTACAAGAAACTGAAATACGACCCGATCAAGGATTTTGCGCCGATTACGCTGGCGGCGACCGTGCCCAATTTGATCGTGGTGCATCCGTCATTGCCAGTAAACAGCTTGAAAGAGTTGGCAGCCCTTGGGCAAAAAAACCCGGGCAAACTCACCTTCGGCTCTGGCGGCGTGGGCTCGTCCAATCATCTGGCAAGCGAGCTCTTTGCCTCGATCAACCATCTCAAGATGGTGCACGTGCCCTATAAGGGCGCCAGCATTGCCTTGACCAATATTTTGTCTGGGGAATCCGATATGGTGGTTGTCACTGTGCCTGCCACCATTCCTTTCATCAACGCGGGCCGCCTTCGTGGTTTGGCCGTGCTTGATACCAAGCGCGTGCCACAGTTACCGCAATTACCGACCAGTGTTGAGGCAGGCATGCCGGACCTGCAGTTGACGACATGGTATGGTGTGGCCGCGCCTGCGGGACTACGCAGCGACATCATTGCGCGCCTGCACAAGGATACGTCGGCAGCCATGCAAGCGAACGACGTCAAACAGCGCCTGGCCCATGTCGGCATTGATGCTGCTGTGTCTGCAACGCCAGCCGAGTTTGGCGACTACATACGTGCTGAAGTCACGCGCTGGGCAAAGATTATACGGGCGGCGAAAATTCAGTTCGATTGATGGTGCGGTTGTCGTGGCGATGCGCTACTTCTGAGCGGGAAATGCGCCGAGGATGGATTTTGCTGCATCACCGGATTGCTCCAGCACAGCCACGGCATCGGCCAGGCGGTCAACCTCTGCCGCGCTGGCGCCCAATCCAAATTCAAGGCAGCCGCGCACTTTGGCGCGCATTTCCGTATCGTTCATTGGGTCCTGCGGACTGCCCTTGATAGTCTCGCGCTTGAGTTCAACAACCTTGCCGGATTTCAGCGTCAGTTTGACGCGCGCGGGTTCGATGGCAGTCGGATCAATGGTCGGGTCATCCACCACTTTGGTGATGGCAGTCAGCGCCGCAATGCCGCTATCGGTAATGGCCGGTTTGCGGTAGGAGTGCAAATCCACTTTGCCGTCGGCCAGTGCGCGCGCAAAGCTATACGCCGTGTTGAATTGCGCGTGGACAACGTCGTTGCGGGCCGGGTCGTACGGTGCGCCGACGGTAAGCCAGTTCACGTTGCCCATGCCAACTTCGATGGCAGCGACGTCGGTGGGTTTGATGCCTTGCTGATGCAGTTGAATGCCGATGCCGATGGGGGTGTGATTGCAGCGGCAGCACGGATAGGGCTTGAAGCTGTACTCGGCGACGCGCCAGTCTTTGCCAAGGCCGTTGGTAAGAATTTCCGGCTTTACCTCATTGCGCTCATACAAGGCGAACAAACCGGCATTGCCTTCCAGTGTTCCCCGCGTGCTGGTGAGCCCGTCAGCGGCAAGAAATGCGCCCATCACGGCGTTGCGAGCTGCAAACCCCGGGCCCAGCCGCTTGGACAATACGCCATCACGCATGCTTTGCGCTGAGCCACTGGTCTGATGAAACGACATGCCAAGCGCGTTGGCCAGCCCGCCGGCGTCGAGGCCAATCATGCGCGCGGCGGCGACACCGGCTGATACCGTGCCAAAAATCATTGTCGGATGCCAGCCCTTTCCCAGGCTGTTGTAACAGGCGAGACCCAGACGCGCATGCAGTTCTGCGCCGATGGCATAGGCCAGAATGAAATCTTTGCCACTGACCGGTTTGCCTTCCGCCGCAAGATCCTCGGCGGCGGCAAGCAGTGTTGGCAGCACGACGGCACTGGTGTGCACGCGCGCGGGATCGTGCTGGTCGTCAAAATCCAGCGCGTGAGCCGCTGCGCCGTTAGCCATGGCGGCCGTGGGTGGAGAATAGCGGCGCCTGCCGATAAGCCCCGTGGCTGAGCCGGTTTTTTCCCAGCGCACGAGACGCGCATTTAACTCGGCAATGCCGGGTGCATTAGCGGCGCCACCGATCACACCCAACGTGTCCAGTATCAGTGCCTTGACATTGTGCAGTACAGGCGCGGGCAGGCTGTCGTAAGACCACCCGGCGATGGTGGCACACAGCGCGCGGCTGTATCCATCCGGCAATGGAAACGATGTTGCGGCGAACATTTCTTTAACATTGGTAGAGGCGGGAGAGACCATAATAATTTCCTTGAGGCGTGGGTGAGATGAAATTACCATAAAACCGCTTGCGCCTGGTGCGCGCCGTGCCAGCAGACGGGGCGCGTGATATTCTTGTCCGCTCGACTTTCCACAGCATGGATTGCATTCGCGTTTACGAGGTTAAATGAGCAAGATATTTGTAGGCATCGATACAGGTGGCACATTTACTGATTTGGTGGCGGCCGATCTCGACGACGGGCGCTATTGCTATCACAAGGTTCCCACCACTACCGGCGATCCAGCGCGCGGTATTCTGGAAGGCATAGCCGAGTTGCTTGATCAGAATAGCCTCGCGCGCAAGGATGTCGCGTTTCTGGTGTTGGGCACAACGCTCGCAACCAATGCCGTACTTGAAGGCAAGTGGGCCGCCACAGGGTTAATCACAACCGCTGGTTTTCGTGATGTGCTGGAACTTGCGCGGCAGCGCCGCCCGCATTATTTCAATCTCGATATTCCCAAGCCGATGCCGCCCACTGCGCGTGATTGCCGTCTGGAGGTCAGCGAAAGAGTGGCGGCGGACGGTACGGTTGTCACACCACTGATGGAAGCTGATGTCCGTCGTGCGGTGGAGATTTTGAAGGCAAAGAAAGTCGAAGCGGTGGCTATTTGTTTTATGCACGCTTACGCCAATGCGGATCACGAAGAACGCGCCCGCGCGCTGGTGAAATCGCTGTGGCCCGACATTTACTTGTGCACGTCAAATGAAGTGCTGGGTGAGTTTCGTGAATTCGAGCGATTTTCGACGGCGACAGTCAATGCCAGCCTGATGCCGATCATGGATCGGTATATGGAGCACTTTGAGCGAGGCGTCGCTGACCTTGGTATACCGCACACGCCGCGCGTGATGCAGTCCAACGGCGGGGCGGTGTCGCCGGGGGCGGTGCGCAAGCTGCCGGTGAATACTTTCTTTTCGGGCCCCGCGGGTGGTGTGATTGGGAGCGTGGGCCTGAGCCGCCAGCTAAAGGCTCCGAACCTGATTACCTTTGACATGGGCGGCACGTCCACGGATGTGTGCCTGATTCGCGATGGCGAGCCCGCCAAGAAAAGCGAACGTCAGATGGGCGGATTCCCCGTGCGCACGCGGACGCTGGACATTCATACCATCGGCGCGGGCGGCGGATCGATTGCCTGGATCGATGCGGGCGGTCTGCTCAAAGTGGGGCCGCAAAGTGCGGGCGCCTATCCGGGCCCAGCGGCCTACGGTCGTGGTGGTACCAAGGCAACCGTGACCGATGCCAATGTGGTGCTGGGGCGTTTGAGTCCGAAATCTTTGCTCGGCGGGCGCATGGCCATGCATCCCGACAAGGCCCATGCGGCCATTGATGAGCTTGCCACATCGTTGCGCGTGGACGCGGTGAAAGCGGCGGCCGGCGTCATAGAAATCATCAACGTCAATATGATGGGTGCGGTGCGTGTGATATCGGTTGAGCAGGGCGAAGATCCGCGCGATTTCACGCTGGTGGCGTTTGGCGGTGCCGGGCCGCTGCATGCCGCAGACGTGGCGCGCAATATGGGTATGGGCAAGGTGCTGGTGCCGCCACGGCCGGGGCTGCTGTCGGCGATTGGTTTGCTGCATGCGGATGTACGCGGCGATTTCAGCCTGACACGTTTGCTGCGCGCAGAAGGCGCTAATGTGAAGGCGTTCAACGCAGGCCTTGCCGATTTGAAGAAGCGCGGCGCGGAATGGCTGCGCGGGGAAAACAAAAGTGAGGGCGAAAGCAAAGCCAGGTTTGAGTGGTTTGTCGATCTGCGCTACTTCGGGCAAAACTTTGAATTGATTATGCCGCTGGCGCAGGAGCGCCTGACAGCGGCGAATCTTGCGCGCCTGAGCAGTGCATTTCACAAGCGGCACAAAGCCTTTTACGGTTATGACATGCCGGCGCAGCCGGTGGAAATTGTCAATCTGCGGCTGGTCGTCACGGCAGCGCGCAAGGCGCCAGTCGCTGCGAAAATTAGTAAAAAAACTTTTTTAAAACAAATAGTTAAACAGAGTCGCCGAGTATGGTTTCCCGAGACGGGGTTTGTGCAGACGCCGGTGTATGAGCGCGATCAGTTGCCTGCGGACTGGCGCGCGACGGGGCCGGCGATCATCGAACAGATGGATGCGACCACCGTGGTGCCTCCCAAGGCGACTATTCATAACGATACGTTGGGGTATTTGCATATGACGTTAGCTGTCGATGGGCGAGGCAAGTGAAAAATCGCGCAGCACGAAAAACCTCGCCTTCGCGGGAATGACGGTATTGGGTTTTAATCTGTGTTCATCTGTGTAAATACGTGGCAAAAAGGGTTTGAGTAATGAAACGAAAAATCGACCCCATCAAGTCCGAAGTGATCGCGCGCTTTCTGCTCGCAACCGCGGAAGAAATGGGCGCAACACTGATGCGCACGGCGTTTTCGCCGAACATCAAAGAGCGCGCAGATTGTTCGACGGCGATCTTCGATGTGGCGGGGCAGGTGATAGCGCTCGCGCAGCGGGTGCCCATCCATCTGGGTTCGATGGTCGGCGCGGTGGATGAAATTCTGAAGCGTTTTCCCATGGATGAAATTCTGCCCGGCGATATGTTCGTCGCGAACGATCCGTATAACGGCGGGGGCACGCATCTGCCTGACATCAATGTGATCGCGCCGGTGTTCAAGGATAAAAGAATTGTGGCGTTTGTTGCCAACATCGCGCATCACGCCGACGTGGGCGGCATGGTGCCGGGTTCCGAAGCGGCAGTGTGCAAGTCCATTTACCAGGAAGGCATCCGTATTCCTCCGGTGCGTATCATGCGTGCGGGCAAGGTAAACCGCGATGTGTTCGACATCATTCTGCTGAATTCACGTACGCCGGATGAACGTGTCGGTGATCTCAACGCACAGTTTGCCGCAAACACGGTGGGTGCTCGCAGTGTGCTGCAATTGTTTGACCGCTACGGGTTGAAAGAGACGCAGGAAGCCATTGCCGGTTATCTGGATTTTACCGAGAAGCGTTTTCGTGCAGCCATCAACAAGTTGCCGCGCGGACGCTATGTAGCGGAAGATTTTCTTGATGGCAATGCGGATGGCGAGACCTGTGCCATCAAGCTCGCACTGACCATAGGTAAAGGCCGTATGGATTTTGATTTCACCGGCTCCGGCAAGCAACTGGAAAGCGCGCGCAATATTCCCTATCGAGCGTTGTTGGCCACGGTTTACACAGTGGCCAAAGCCATGCTGGATCCGGAAGTGCCGGCCAATGCCGGTTATTACCGCACGCTGCATACCAAGGCGCCGCCGGGTTGCGTGGTGGGCCCGGTACCGCCGGCGGCGATCGGCTGCCGTTCGATTTCGGCCAGCGTATTGGGTGACGTGATTGCCAACGCTTTATCGCAGGCGATGCCGAACAAAGCGCTGGCTGGTAGCGGGCCGCATCACTTGTTTGTGTTGTCAGGCACAGACCCGCGCACCGGCGTCTATTTTGTCGATTACGAAACGGTGGCAGGCGGCATGGGTGCGCGCGCCAACCGTGATGGGGTTGATGGCGTGCGGGTGCACGCTTCGGGTTCGTCGAATCTACCCAGCGAGGCGCTGGAACATGCGTATCCGTTCCGCGTGGAGCGCTACGCGCTATGGGATGAATCGTCGGGGCCGGGGCAATATCGCGGCGGCGCAGGGGTGATTCGCGATTACCGCGTGTTGGCCGATGATATTGTGGTGAGCCTTTCTTCCGAGCGGCAGCATGTGCCGTCACCGGGCATGGCGGGCGGTGGCTCCGGCGCTTGCGGCGCCTTTGTGATGAATCCCGATACACCACAGGAAAAAGTTTTGCCTTCAGCGGCAGCCGATATTCCATTGCCGCGCGGCAGCGTGCTGCGAATCTGCACGCCCGCTGGCGCGGGCTATGGCGACGCGCGGAAGCGCACGATTACCGCCGTTGAAAAAGACGTTGTCGAGGGGCGCATTTCGCCTGATTATTCATCCAGAACTTACCTTGAAGGGGCCTGACATGAACAAGCCTGTCACTGAGTTTGATGTGTTTGCCGCGTTTCGCGACGGCTTTCCCGCGCTGAAAAAATGGACTTACATGGATGTTGCCGCGCGCGGGGTTTTGTCGAATGAAACGCGTGCCGCGCTCGATGCGCATCTTGATGACCGCATGATGAATGGCGGGGACAAAGACCGCTTTTTTGCGCTGATTGAACAGGCACGCAGTCGCTTTGCGCAATTGATCAATGCCGAGCCAGACGAGGTGACGTACGCCAAGAATATATCGGAAGGGCTCAACATGGTGGCGACCGGCATTCAGTGGAAGTCCGGCGACAATGTCGTGTTATGCCCAGAGTTGGAACATCCCAACAATGTCTATGTGTGGCTGAATCTGCAGCGCCTGGGTGTGGAGGTGCGCATGGTCAAACCGCGCGACAATCACATTCCGGTCGACGAAATGATCGCGCGCATGGATGCACGCACGCGCTGTGCCACGGTTTCCACCGTTACCTTTGCGCCCGGCTTTCGCACAGATGTTGATACGCTGGGCAAGGTGTGCCGGGAGCGCGGTGTATTGCTTTTGGTGGACGCCGCGCAGTCCGCCGGCAAACTGCACACCGATGTAAAGCACTCGAACATCGACGCGCTGGTGGTGTCCACGCAAAAGGGTTTGCTCGGACTCTATGGCATGGGGTTTCTCTATGTGCGGCGCGCGTGGGCTGAGCAGATGCAGCCGGCGTATCTGGCGCGATTTGGCGTGGATTTAGGCGATGCACACGAAGCAGCGCTGGGCGATTTGTCGTTCAAGCTGGCAGCTGGCGCGCGCCGCTTTGATTTGGGCAACTACAATTTTGCCGCGACGGCGGCGGTCGATGCGTCGATGAAGCAACTGCTGGATTTAGGCACCGGAGGCACTAATGGCATCGAGCAATATGTGACAAGGCTTGTGCATGCGTTGGCGCAGGGTTATCTCGACATGGGCGTGCCAGTGGCAGGCGGCAAGCCGGGGCCGCACCTTGCGGGCATCGTCACCATCGGCAACATGACCGCCAACCACTATGGCAGTGACGATGTGCGATTTAACGGGCTTTACAAACACTTGGGTGACAATCAGGTGAAGCTTTCGATACGCCGTGGCCTGCTGCGGTTTTCGCTGCATGCGTACAACAACATGGATGACGTGAATCATGTGTTGGCGTTGAGCCGGGCATTCCTGAAAAAATAATGTAAGTATTTGTTTTTATTATGAAATATGTAGACCCCGTTAGTGGCGTTACATACGCCGCAGATAGCGCTCGCTGGTGCTCGGACACTGGCGGCTACCTCAATCTAACGCCGGGTGCCGGATTAAAGCGCGGCGACATTAATACCGCTCGCCATTCTGTCTGGCGCTACGCCAAAGCGATCGGGGTGGATGAAAAACATGCAGTAACCATGGGCGAAGGCTGGACGCCATTAACGTGCGGTGAATGGCATGGCACGCCTTTGATGTTCAAGCTCGAATTCATGATGCCGACGGGTTCGTTCAAGGATCGCGGCATGACGGTGATGGTGAGCTACCTGAAAAGTTGTGGTCTCGATCACGTGCTGGAAGACTCGTCGGGCAACGCGGGCGCATCTTTGTCAGCGTATGCAGCCGCTGCGGGCATGCGTTGCCGTATCCTTGTGCCGGAAACGGCGTCATACCCCAAAATTGCGCAGATCGCAGCCTGCGGCGCAGACGTGGTGACCATACGCGGCACGCGGCAGGATGTGGCGGATACCGCCATGCGCATGAGCAAGGAAATTTTTTATGCCAGCCACAACTGGCAGCCGTTTTTTGCCGAGGGCACCAAAACGGTGGCGTATGAATTATGGGAGCAGTTGGGCTTCAAGGCGCCGGACAATGTGATTGTGCCGCTGGGTTACGGCAGCAATGTCGCGGGTTGCGCCATCGGGTTCGGCGAATTGCTGCGCAATGGTGAAATAACAAAAATGCCGCGTATTTTTGGCGTGCAGGCAGCTAATTGCGCGCCGTATTACAACGCGTTCAAGGCGGGCGTGGATCACCTGGTGCCGACCACGGTTACGTCGACGATCGCAGAAGGCATCGCGTCGTCTAAGCCGACACGCGTGGTGGAAGCGTTGCGCGCGGTGCGCGATTCCGGCGGCAGTATCGTTGCTGTTACCGAGGAAGAAATCGTGACGGCGCTGGGTACGCTCGCGCGCAAAGGGCTTTATGTTGAACCGACTTCGGCTGCGGCGGGTGCGGGGCTGACGCAATTGCTGGCCAGCGGTGTGATCAGGCCCGGAGAATCCACAGTGCTGGTGCTGACGGGGACGGGATTAAAGGCGTCGGAGCGGATTGGGGAGTTATTGGGATTGAAAGCGCGCGATTTGAAGGGGTAGTTGTTCTTTCGCTGCGGGCGACGACGATTATTTTCCAGTGAGATTTCTGAGTTCTGACAAGCCGCACTGTGTGATATGGCGCGCTTACTTGACAGTGCCAAGGCCCCCACATAGATTCACAGTTTTAATCTCTTTCTGAAGGCTACCCCATGAAAATTACTGCGGTTAAAAGCTATACCGTTCATCCCGGCTGGCGCAAAAACCTGATTTTTGTAAAGGTCGAAACTGATGCGGGTATTCACGGTTGGGGTGAGGCCTATTCGCAATATGACCGCGATACGGCGGTGACGGCGCAACTGCAGGCGCTGGGGCCGTACATGGTGGGGCGCAGCCCGTTTGACATTAAACACTTTACGCAATTCGCGTTTGATGATTACGCGGCGCGGCGCGGCTCGGTGGAATTGTTCTGCGCCATCAGCGGTATAGAACAGGCGATGTGGGATATTGTTGGCAAAGCGTGCAAGCAGCCGGTGTACAACCTGCTCGGCGGCAAGGTGCGCGAGAAAATTCGCGTGTATGCCAATGGCTGGAGCTACGGCATGAAAGAGCCGGATGACTATGCGCGCGCCGCAGAAAAAGTGGTGAAGATGGGTTTTACCGCGATGAAATTTGATCCACTGCCGTCGCCGTGGCGCACCTATATTCCCAAAGAGCACGAGCGTCGCGCGGTGCGGGTGGTGAAGGCCGTGCGCGATGCGGTCGGGCCGGATGTGGATATATTGATTGAGCAGCATCGGCGACTGGCGCCGATGCACGCCATTCGTCTGGATAAACAACTCGCCGAGTTTGATCTTTACTGGATGGAAGAATCCTGCCAGGCGGAATTCCCGGATGAACTCGCGCATATTCGCCGCGAAATTGGTGTGCCGATGGTGATCGGCGAGGCCACGTACACCAAGACCGGTTTCAGGCCGTTGCTCGAAAAACGCTCGGCGGATATTTTGAATGCGGACGTGGCGTGCTGTGGCGGCATCCTGGAGTTGAAAGAAATCGCTGCGATGGCGGAGTCTTTTCTGGTGGCGATGTCACCGCACAATTACAACTCAACCCTGGTGGCATTGGCGTCTACGGTGCATGCGTCGGCGACCATGCCGAATTTCATCATCACCGAATACTTTTTGCCGTTTGTCGATTTTGTCGACAAGATTTCGCCGAATCAATTGAAGCCGAAAAATGGCTATATCGATTTGCCGACAGCGCCGGGGTTGGGGGTGGATGTTGATGAAGAGGCGCTGAAACAGCATCCGGGCAAAGTGTATCCGGCGCGCAACCTGCGTTATCCGAAAGACGAGCCAGGCGGCATTTGATGGCGCATGTTATCGACGAACGGCTTGCAAATCTGGGCGTGATACTGCCGGCTGCACCAGCACCCGCCGCAAATTATTTGCCGTACATCCTCTCGGGCAATCAGCTGCTGATTGCCGGGCAGGCGGCAGTGGTGGATGGCAAGCACCTGTTTGTCGGGCGGCTGGGTGCGGAAGTGTCCGTGGCTGATGGCAGACAAGCCGCGCAACGAGCGGCGATCAATGTGCTCGCGCAGGTGAAGGCGGCGTGTTTTGGCGACTGGAATAAATTGACGCGCTGTCTGCGGATTTGCGGGTATCTCAATGCAACGCCCGCGTTTGCGGAGCATCCGCAGGTGCTCGATGGCGCTTCGGATTTTTTGGTGGCGGCGTTGGGTGATGCCGGTAAGCACGTGCGCACCGTGTTGGGCGCGTCATCGTTGCGCAGCAGTACAGCGGTGGTAATCGATGCCGTATTCGAAGTGAGGATAGACGTAAGTAATTGTTTTTAAATAGTTTTTATGAATCCCAGGAAATCTGGCAAAGCCTTTCAAAAAATTGCGGGCGTCTTCATTGTTGTAATACTGATGCCGCTGTACGGCCACGCGCAAACCTGGAAGCCGGATAAGCCCGTAGATATCATCATCGGCACATCGCCCGGTGGCCCGCAGGACCGTCAGGGGCGGCTAATTCAGCGCATCTTGCAAGAGCGCAAACTGATGGATCAAGCGTCGTCGGTGTCAAACCGGCCCGGCGGCGGCGGTGCCGTCGGCCTGGCTTTCATGGCCCAGCACAAGGGCGACGCGCATTACCTGCAGGTGGTGGCGCAGCCGCTACTCGGCAACCATGTCGCGGGGCGCAGCAGGCTGCACTACAGCGATTTTTCGCCACTGGCGATTATTGCTGTCGAATATGTGACGCTGGCGGTGCGTGTCGATTCGCCGATCAAGGACGCACGTGAGTTTTTGGACAACCTGCGCAAAAATCCGGCGGCGTACTCAGTGGCGATCGGCACCGTCATCGGCAATGCCACGCATTCTTCATACGCGCACGCGATGAAAGCCGCGGGTGTCGACGTGAAACGGTTGCGTTCGGTCGCTTTCAGTTCCGGCGCAGAGAGTCTGACGGCCGCCATGGGTGGCCACATCGACGCCGTTGCAGGATCGGTGTCCACTGTGCTGGCCCAGTTGCGCGCGGGCAAGTTGCGTGTGCTGGCCATCGGTGCGCCACAACGCTGGGAAGGCGAACTTGCCACGGTGCCAACCTGGCGGGAGTTGGGTGTCGATAGTGCGCAGGATTTATGGCGAGGTCTGGCGGGCCCACCGGGTTTGACGGTGGCACAGACGGCCTATTGGGATGCGGTGCTGCCGCGCGTTATCAAGGATACGGAGTGGATCAAGGATATTGAACGCAATCTGATGGTCAATGCCTACAAAAACAGCGCTGACACCTTAAAACACTGGCGTACGGAGTACGCTGAGGTGAAGGCGCTGTATACGGAAATGGGACTGGTGAAAGTAAAGTGAGAGCGAAGTAAGCGCGAAGTAACGCGGCGCTGGTTATCTGAGGCGCGACGTGCCTTTGCGACCTTACAGGTTTATACCTTGGCGATTTCCAATTCCATGCCGTTTATCACCAGCTTTGTGCCTAATTTTGCGCCGCGTTCGTTGAGTTCGGCCAGTTCTTTACCTTCGTTCGCCGGATCGCAAAAATAGGTTTCGTTCACGCTGTTATGGCGCACGAATTTTATCGCTACTTTTGCGACCGCTTTTTTGTCGATGGTGATACGCGCCATCATACCCAGCCAGTCACCATGCGCGACACCGCCATGACCGGTGTGGAATGAAAAGCTGCCCAGTCCGTAAAATATTGTTTTTCCTTGATAAATTTCCGTTGGCAGCGAGTAATGCGGGCCGTGACCCATGACGATATCGGCACCGCTGTCGATGGCAGCGTGGGCGATCATGGGCATGTAATCGAGCACGTCTTTGCGCAGCCCCCAGTGGCATGAGGCCACAAGAATATCCACTTGCTGACGGAGTGCCGCAACATCATCCTTGAAGAGTTGCAGATGTTTGGCATCAGGCCAGGTAAGGATTTCCGGCGGGATGCCGGGACGGTTCGCTGGCGGAATTTCCGGGCGTAATTTGTGCATCGGCAACTGATAAGCGGTGTGGCCTTTGATGGTCGCGACACCCGCTGCGTGTGCGGTCGCTTCGTGATTGGTCGGCCAGTAGACCGAGGTGCGTTGTAAAAAGCCGTAGCGCACGCCGTTCCGCTCGATAATGACAGGCGCGTACGCGGCAGCACGGTTAGCGCCCGCGCCGGTGTGCTTGATGCCGATTTCATCTAGCCGCGCGACAGAGGCATTGATCGCTGCCTCGCCGTAGTTGACGTTGTTGGCAATGCCCACCGCGTCGATTCCCGCGTATTTGAGCGATTCGCCCGCTGGGCCCGGCGCAGCCATGAATCCTTCGTTATCCCAAACCTGACCGCCGGGCGGCGCGTATAGGCAGCACTCCATATTGCTGAAGCGTATGTCGGCAGCCTTGAAGTCGTCTATGGTTTTGCGAAACGGCACAGTGGGGTCCGTGACGTTCATCAGGTTGATGTCACCGGTAAGTATGAGTTGGGTCATGCGGGTTCCTTCGAAGAAATGAAACAGGGTTTTTGAGGATTTTAGTCATTAGTGCCCATCGGACACAACCTGCCGCTACAGAATACCTGCTGCGGCTGTCATAAACTCGACGGCAGCCACGGAATACGGCAGACTTGTGCGATCTTCTTTGCAAGGTTGTATCGTCATGGGCAAGGTTTTGCTATTGATCGCTGGCGTCCTAGTGGTGTACTGGATTGTGCGCGCCAATTTGCGCCGCCGTCGTGATCGCGAAATCGCATCTGAGCAGAATAAAACCATTGCGGATGACATGGTGCGATGCGCCGATTGCGGTGTGCATTTGCCGCGCGGAGAAAGCCTGAACGTGCGTGGGCAGTTTTACTGCAACGCCGCGCACCAGCGCCATCATGATCCCGGTAGTTAGCTGCCGATGAATGCGCTTAATGTACAGGATTTTCGCGTCCACAGTGGCGGTGCGAATCCGTATCCCGATTCGTACTGGCGCTCGCTGCATTTATTCAATTTTTACCGGCTGCTGATCGCGCTGGTATTGCTGAGCGGTGTGCTGCTTGGCGGGAATATATTGCAGTTGGGTTCCCACGACCGCACGCTGTTTATCCAGGTATCGGTGATTTACCTGCTGTTCGGTCTGGTTTGCGCGGCCGTCATCAGAACGCGCAGGCAATTCAATGCGCAAATCGCCATGCAGGTGCTGGTGGATATCGCCTTTGTGACGATCCTGATTTACGCCAGCCGCGGTGTGACCAGCGGGCTGGGGCTGCTGTTGCTGACGACGCTGGCCGGGGCCGGGTTGATCAGCCGGGGACGTCTGGCGTTGTTTTATGCAGCGCTTGCCAGCATCGCCGTGTTGCTCGAACAGGCGTATGAGATGTTGATTTATCAGGAAAGTGCGGTGCAATTCATTCAGGCCGGATTCCTGTGCATCGGCTATTTTGCCACTGCGATGGTGGCGCACACCCTGACGCGATTGACGCAGCAAAATGAAGAAATTGCCGCACAGCGGGATATCGACGTGGCGAACCTTTCTGAAGTGAACCGTTTGGTGATTCAGGATATGCCTGACGGCGTGATCGTGGTGGATGGCGCAGGGTTGATACGGCAAATCAACACGCAGGCTGTAGCATTTCTCGGCACGAATGACGGGCGTTTGCGTGCTGGCGAAAATAGGCATTTGGCCGACTTTGCGCCGACGCTGGCCGCCCATCTCGCCAGGTGGCGCGCGCGCCATAGTGACGGGGTCAAGGAGGCCCCGGCCTATACCACGTCGATGGATGAACGCCACGGCTTGCGCTTTGTGCAGGTGGGCGTACGGCCCGAGGCGGGCACCGTGATTTTTCTGGAAGACTTGACGCGGGTGCGCGCACAGGCGCAGCAAATGAAACTGGCCGCCATTGGGCGCCTCACTTCAAATATTGCGCATGAGGTGCGGAATCCGCTGGGTTCCATCAGCCATGCCGCACAATTGCTGCAGGAAGAGCCCGAAAGCTCGCCCAGCATGCGTCGCCTGCTGGGGATTATTCACGATAATACGCAACGCCTGAATCGCATGGTGAATGATGTGCTGGGCCTGAATCGCGGTCAGGCGGCGTTGCTGGAATCATTTGGCCTGGCGGAATTTGTGCGGCAGTTTGTGGCGGAAGTGGCCGAAACAGAACAGGCAGATCCGGCGATTTTTACTGTGCGCGCTGAGGATGGGTTGCTGGTATTGTTCGACCGTACCCATTTGAATCAGGTGCTGTGGAATCTGTGCCGTAACGCGTTGCGGCATTGTCGCGGGCAGCCCGGCAGCGTGCAGATTATTGCGCATCGGGTGCGTGGCAGTCATACGTTAAAATTGGATATTATTGACGACGGCCTGGGCGTGCCGCCGCCGGTGCGCGGCGGGCTGTTCGAGCCCTTTGTGACGTCTGCGCCGGGCGGCAATGGCTTGGGTTTATATATTGCACGCGAGCTGTGTGCGGCAAACGGCGCTACGCTGGATTTTGTTGAAAGCTCCGTCGGCGCGCAGTTCACAATGACCTGCAGGGCGGGCGAAGGAACACTATGAGCGCAATGAACGCAAAGAGCCATGTGCTGGTGGTGGACGACGAATCCGACATCCGCGAGTTGCTGGGCATGACACTCGCGCGCATGGGGGTGGAATCACACGGGGCTGCCACGCGCGAAGAAGCGCTGGCGCTGCTGGCGGTGAATACGTATGACCTGTGTTTGACGGATATGCGTTTGCCGGACGGTGATGGATTGACGGTGCTGGAATATGTGGCTAAACATCATCCGCAAACGCCGGTTGCCGTGATTACGGCGCATGGAAGTACGGAAAATGCGGTGGCGGCGCTGAAGGCAGGGGCGTTTGATTATCTGGCCAAACCCGTATCGCTGGAGCAGTTGCGCGCGCTGATACGCTCTGCGTTGAGTTTGCCCCCGGTGCCGCTCCACGGCCAGGTGCCAGTGGCGCATCAAGCCGGTCAGGGGAATGAATATCCAGTGGATACTGCGGACGGTGTGCTAATGCCTGATGGTTCGACGGGCCCGGTGCTGATGGGAAGTTCACCGTTGATGCAGCAGGCGCGGCGCATGATAGACAAGCTTGCGCGCAGTCAGGCGCCGGTGCATGTTACCGGCGAATCCGGTAGTGGGAAAGAACTGGCAGCACGACTGATTCACGATAAGGGCTCGCGGCAGGCAGCGCCGTTTGTGCCGGTGAATTGCGGCGCCATTCCTGAAAATCTGATGGAGTCGGAATTTTTTGGTTACAAGAAAGGGGCCTTTACCGGAGCGGCAGCCGATCGCGACGGGTTTTTTCAGGCAGCCAGTTCGGGCACGCTGTTTCTCGACGAAGTGGCTGACTTGCCGTTGCCAATGCAAGTTAAATTGTTGCGCGCCATTCAGGAAAAGAAAGTGCGCAAAGTGGGTTCAACCACCGAAGAAAACGTGGATGTGCGCATCATCAGCGCCACGCATCGTAATCTGGCTGACGAAGTTAAAAACGGCACGTTCCGGCAGGATTTGTATTACCGTTTGAACGTGATCGAATTGCGCATGCCGAGCCTGCGCGAGATGCGCGAGGATATTCCGCCGCTGGCGGAAATGTTGTTGCTGCGACTGGCAGGCGGTGGCGATAGTGCTGCGCCACGGCTGAGTGCAGACGCGGTGTTGGCGTTACAGAAATACGGCTTCCCCGGCAATGTACGCGAGCTGGAAAACGTGCTGGAGCGCGCGCTGACGCTGGCCAGCAGTGCTGAAATTACCGGCGATGACTTACAGTTGACCGGCGCCTATGCGCCAGGCGAAGACAATGCGGCTGACCTGGATACGTCCAGCCTGTCTTTGCCTGAGAAGCTTGAGAGCATGGAACGCAAAGCGATCATGGTCGCGCTCGAAAAAACGCGCTACAACCGGACAGCCGCAGCCAAGTTGCTGGGCGTGAGTTTTCGCGCGCTGCGCTACCGCATGGATCGTCTGGGCATCAAGGACGAACTCGATCAAAAACGTTGATTCGTCACGTGGCTGGATACTTAGCACACGCACCATGCGATTGACTGACGACGGGCTTATCTGCGGTGATGGCGTGCGCCATGTGGCGTCGCCCAATTGCGATACACGACCGGTTGATGCGCAGATCGAGTTGATCGTCGTGCATAACATCAGTTTGCCGCCGGGTGAGTTTGGCGGGTCGGGCATTGTCGATTTGTTTCTCAATCGCTTGCAGCCGCACGGGCATGCGTACTATGCCGGTATCGCGCATCTCAGGGTGTCAGCGCATTTTTTGATACGGCGCGATGGCGAGTTGATTCAGTTCGTGTCGTGCGCACAGCGCGCCTGGCATGCAGGCGTATCGAGCTGGCGGGGGCGCGAACGCTGCAACGATTTTTCGCTGGGTATCGAACTGGAAGGTACCGATGAAATTCCGTTCGAGGATGCGCAATACACGCGCCTGCGCGCACTGATCGCCCTGTTGCGGACCCACTATCCCATTGCGGATGTCCAAGGCCATGCCGACGTAGCGCCGGGACGCAAAACTGATCCGGGTCCGGCATTTGATTGGTTAAGAGTTAAATAGTCAATTAAAACAATTGGTTATAGTTGGATTTATCTTGAAGTCGATACTAATCCGCAGCACAAATATCGCTGAGTGGGCGCTGATGCTTGATTTTCCTAAGATTTTTGCGGAAAACCTGATTACGCACCATTTTGGGGCGGAATTTTTGATGCCAGTTGCTCAAATATTATGCAATTAATCCGTTGCTTAGCGCTGCTTCTTACTGTTTTTCAAGAGCTTTTCAGAAAAGCGTAAAAACCAGTTGCGTTCTCCAAACCCCGACACTAGAATTCGTTCCATATCTGGCGCTAACCACAATAGGTAGTGGTTAGGCGGTAAATTTTGAGCGGTCTACCGTGGCCGCGACCATGGTTGTGATCGTGTAGTTAGGGTTGATCACTGTTAGTCCAAAGGCGGATAGCAGTGTGCAAGGCGGTAGCAGCATGTAGCAGTAGTCTAGGGGCGGGCGATTCTTGCGGCGATGGGTCGTGAGGACTGAGACGCTGTGACAATCCGCAAGGGGCGGTTTGTTGCAGTAGAAATGATGCTCCACTGGCGCTGGTGGGCATCTGAAACGAATGTGTAATTATTAAAAAACCTATAAATATCAAGAGGTCACCCATGATTTCAATGAATCTGGAAAACCAAACCGCTCAGTCCGCTTCATCATCTTCGTCATCTGTGTCATCGGTAATATCCGTGACGTCAGCATTATCGGTGGCGGACGCGAGCGCGCGAGAGACGGCCTACGCGCAATATAAAGTGATCCGGCGCAATGGCGCGGTGGTGGGCTTCGAGCCGCCCAAAATCGCTATTGCCATGACCAAAGCGTTTATCGCCGTCAATGGCGGTCAGGGTGCCGCCTCCGCGCGCGTGCGCGAGCAGGTCGCGCAACTCACCGAGAACGTGGTCAACGCGCTGATGCGCCGTCAGCCCTCGGGCGGCACATTTCATATCGAAGATATACAAGATCAAGTGGAACTCGCGCTGATGCGCGGTGGCGAGCATCACACGGCACGTTCCTATGTGCTGTATCGCGAAGCGCGCACCCAGGAGCGCGCCAGCCAGCGCGCGGCACAGCAGGCAGCGGTTGCCGCCTCATCGTCCGTTCAGCCCGGCATCAATGTCACTGAAAACGGTGTTTCGCGTCCGCTGGATGTAGCGCGAATTAGCGCGCTGGTCACGGGCGCGTGCGAGGGCTTGGGACGCGAAGTTAACGCGCATGCGGTAATGGAGGGCATGCAGCGCGATTTATATGACGGCGTGCCGATGGAAGAAGTGCGCCGCTCGCTGATACTCGCCGCACGCGCGCTGATCGAACAGGATCCGAGCTATACCTTTGTTACCGCGCGTCTGTTACTGCACACGCTACGCATGGAAACGCTGGGCGTTGAGGCCACTCAGGCTGACATGAAAACGCTGTACGCCACCTATCTGCCGGAGTTCATCACAAAGGGCATTGCTGCCGAGTTGCTGGATGAGCGCTTGGGCGCCTACGATCTGAAAGCCCTCGGTGCAGCACTCGACGCCAGCCGCGATCTGAAATTTACCTATCTCGGTTTGCAGATTTTGTATGACCGTTATTTTCTGCACATCCAGGGCCAGCGCATTGAGTTGCCGCAAGTGTTCTACATGCGCGTGGCGATGGGCTTGGCGCTGAATGAACCGGAAGGCAATCGTGAGGCGCGCGCGATTGAGTTTTACAACGTGCTGTCGAGTTTTGATTTCATGAGCTCGACACCGACGCTGTTCAACTCCGGCACGCGGCGCTCGCAACTGGCCAGCTGCTATCTCACCACCGTTGCGGATGATCTCGACGGCATTTACGAGGCGATCAAAGAAAACGCCATGCTGCAAAAATACGCGGGCGGCATCGGCAACGACTGGACGCCAGTGCGTGCGCTCGGCGCATACATCAAAGGCACCAACGGCAAATCGCAAGGCGTAGTGCCGTTCTTGAAAGTGGTGAACGACACGGCTGTTGCGGTGAACCAGGGTGGCAAGCGCAAAGGTGCGGTTTGTTCGTATCTCGAAACCTGGCACTTGGATATCGAAGAGTTCCTGGAGTTGCGCAAAAACACCGGCGACGACCGCCGCCGCACGCACGACATGAACACCTCAAACTGGATTCCTGACCTGTTCATGAAGCGGGTGATGGAGGGCGGCGAATGGACGCTGTTTTCTCCATCAGATGTGCCTGATTTGCACGAGAAATTCGGCAAGGCGTTCGAAACAGCCTATGTTGAGTATGAGGGCAAGTGCGCGCGCGGTGAGATGAAGCTCTACAAAAAACTGCCCGCAGCGCAACTGTGGCGCAAGATGCTCACCATGCTGTTTGAGACCGGGCATCCGTGGATCACGTTTAAAGACCCCTGCAATCTGCGTTCGCCGCAGCAGCACGTCGGCGTGATTCACAGTTCCAACCTTTGCACAGAGATTACGCTCAACACCGGCCCCGATGAAATCGCCGTGTGTAATCTGGGCTCGGTCAATATGCCTGCGCACCTGGATTTGGCGAGCGGCAAACTCGACATGGAGAAATTAAAGCGCACCGTAGGCATCGCCATGCGCATGCTGGATAACGTGATTGATCTTAATTTTTATTCGGTCAACAAAGCGCGTAACTCCAATTTCAAGCACCGTCCGGTGGGTTTGGGCATCATGGGCTTTCAGGATTGCCTGCAAATGCTGCGCATTCCGTATGGCTCCGAGGCAGCGGTGGCGTTTTCTGATCGTTCAATGGAGCAGGTTTGCTACACCGCGTATCGGGCGTCTACGGATCTTGCGGAAGAGCGTGGGCCGTATTCCACCTTCAAGAATTCGCTGTGGGATCGCGGCATCCTGCCGCAGGACAGCTTGAAGCTTTTGTCGGATGAGCGCGGCGGTTACGTTGAATGCGATACCTCATCCACGCTGGATTGGACCGCGTTGCGTAAACGCATCCAGCAGGTGGGTATGCGTAACTCCAATTGCGTCGCGATTGCGCCCACGGCCACTATCGCCAACATCACCGGTTTGTCGCAATGTATCGAGCCGACGTATCAGAATCTCTATGTGAAATCGAATCTGTCGGGCGAATTCACCGTGGTGAATGAGTTCCTGGTGCGTGACCTCAAAAAGCTGAATTTGTGGGACGAAGTGATGATTGCCGATCTGAAATATTTCGACGGTTCACTGGCGAAGATTGATCGCATTCCGCCCGATGTGCGCAGTCTGTATGCCACGGCGTTTGAAATTGAACCCAAGTGGCTGGTCGAGTGCGCCGCACGCCGTCAAAAGTGGGTCGATCAGTCGCAGTCGCTCAACATATACATGGCAGGCGCGTCCGGCAAAAAGCTCGATGAGACGTACAAGCTTGCGTGGTTGCGTGGTTTGAAAACCACTTACTACCTGCGCACGCTGGGCGCCACGTCGGCGGAGAAATCCACCGGGCGTGCCGGACAGTTGAACGCGGTGAATTCGGATGGCGGTAGCACCGAAACGCCGGCGACGGATGCGAAGTTTTGCTCCATTGACAATCCGGAATGCGAAGCATGTCAGTAATTATTTAATAAAAACAATAAGTTAATGCAGGGTTTTTGCTGTAACGGCGCGTGTCAGGCGACACCTATACACGATATAAAGTTGCCCGGACGTGCTGGAAAGTATCCACCCAAAACGCCAATAAAGGAGACTAAAGATGTTGCAATTTGAAGATGCCATTCCGCAAGGGCCCGCGCTGGGCCTGCAGTCGGCAATACCCGCAATGCCGGATAGCGCAGCACTACGCGCGCGATCGCTGATGGAAACGCAGCCAATGCCAAGGCCCACGGTAGCGCCGTCGCCATCGTTATTATCATCGCAGGCGCCGCAGCTCACAGACACCGCGAAAATGCGTCGTGTCAATATCGCGGACAAACGCATCATCAACGGCCAGACCGATGTCAATCAACTGGTGCCGTTCAAATACAAATGGGCGTGGGATAAATATCTTTCGGCCTGCGCAAACCACTGGATGCCGCAGGAAATCCAGATGAGCCGTGATATCGAGTTATGGAAAAACCCGAACGGGTTGACTGATGACGAGCGCCGTCTGGTGATGCGCAATCTGGGCTTTTTCGTCACCGCTGATTCACTGGCGGCCAATAATATTGTGCTCGGCACCTATCGCCACATTACGGCACCGGAATGCCGCCAGTATCTGCTGCGGCAGGCATTTGAAGAGGCCATCCACACACACGCCTACCAGTACATCGTCGAGAGCCTGGGGCTGAATGAAGGCGAAGTATTCAACGCCTATCACGAGATCGCATCGATCCGTGCCAAGGATGAGTTTCTGATTCCGTTTATCGATACGCTGACCAACCCGATGTTTAAAACCGGTACGCCGGAATCGGACCAAGCGTTGCTGAAAAGCCTGATCGTGTTCGCGTGCCTGATGGAGGGGCTGTTTTTCTACGTCGGCTTCACGCAGATACTTGCGTTGGGCCGGCAAAATAAAATGACTGGCGCTGCGGAACAGTATCAATATATTCTGCGTGACGAATCCATGCACTGCAATTTCGGCATCGACGTCATCAATACCATCAAAATGGAAAACCCGCATCTGTGGACCACTGAATTCCGCGACGAACTCCGCGAGTTGTTCAAGCAGGGCGTGGAACTCGAATACCGCTATGCCGAAGACACCATGCCGCGCGGCGTGCTGGGCCTGAATGCGGCGATGTTCAAGGAATATCTGCGCTTTATTGCCAATCGGCGTGCGCAGCAAATTGGTCTTGACCCCATGTTTGAGGGCGCTACCAATCCGTTCCCGTGGATGGCGGAAATGATCGATCTGAAAAAAGAGAAAAACTTTTTTGAAACTCGCGTTACCGAATATCAAACGGGTGGAGCGTTAAGCTGGGATTAATTCTGCTCGCGACCGCTCAACGGTCGCAATTCTCGCCACGATTGCAACGGCGGCAATGTGCTCCGCACCCTGTGCGGCGGGGCCGTGCCGCCAGTTTTTTTGTGTTTTTTGCGCCTATAGCGTTCATTGCGGGTTTTGTCAGCCGACAACTGCCCGGTAACCTGGCGGAGGAAATATCCCGTGGCCATTAGCCTGAAAAACCGACGTTATTTTTCGCGTAGCCGTCGCACCGCCCAGCGTACCGTAACCGAGTTACGCGCCGAGCGCGATTACATGCTGTGGCTTAAATTCGATGATGGCGTTGAAGGCTGTGTTTATTTGGGCGACTTAATGGCGACAGAGGCCTACGGCGCGCGCGTTAATGAAAATGATTTTTTCAAGGTGGTGGTCGATCCCCTATCGCAAGCTGTGATGTGGGAAGGCGGCGTGCATCTGGACGCGGATTTGCTCTACCGCAATCTTGCCAGTCAAACCAGCCACGGTAGCGCGCCAGTGCATTAGACGTAATTTTGTCCCGTGAATGACGTAATCCGAACTCACCTGACGGAGCATCGCATGGCAAAAGCAGCGAAAAAATCAGGTAAAACGACAGGCAAAAAAGCGAACAATACCGCGAGCAAGAAAAAATCCGCCAAGAAAAAGCCGGTAGCGAAAGCAGCCAAAAAATCGCCCAGCCGAAAATCCTCGACGAAAAAAAAGCCGGCTAAGAAGCCGGCTGGAAGAAAAGCAGCAAAGAAAAAAACAGCTAAATCTGCATCAAATCCTGCATCCCAAAGGCGCCCGGCGAAAACTCCTGTAACAAAGTCAGCAATAGCCCCCGTTACAACAGTTATGACGCCTGCAGCGCCCAGACCAGTCGCCGTGCCCAGCGCATGGCCATTTCCTATGGCCAGTAAACCGTAGCTACCGCTACGTTCAATTGTCAGGCGACTTTCCCGGAGGAAGGCCGCCGCCAAATCGCGCGTCGCGGGTGCGTGACCAGCGGTCAGCAGGGAGCCAAAGATACCCAATCTGCCCGGCACGGGCAAGGTACATATTTTTTATCGTCAGTATGCATTTGTAGAATTTAAATTTTATATAATAAAAACATATACTTATATAATTTTAAGTTAAAAACTTCTGTATGATAGTGTGCACACACTAATAATTTGGCAAGCCAAACATAGACGCTGCGGCAATACGCTTGACCACTTTATATGCGCTGAGTAGAGTAGCCTTCGTCCTCGCACCATCACCGGCATTCACGCGAATATGGATTTTAAAAATCGCAAGTAACTCGCATTAACATGCGTTTACCCAAATTTGCGTTCTGTGCACTACTCACATTTCGTACCAACGTTCAAGAGGTAATTCGATGCAATTCCCAGTCACACGCTTTCTCCCGTCGCGGCTCATCCGGCCCGCGCAATTGATCGCGTACGCGGTTCTTACCGTGACGTTCGCGCTGCTAGCGCAGGGTGCTTATGCGCAAGCCGATTGCAAGAATCGTGGCGATCTCGACGCGCTGTATTGCGACGAGAACAAAGACCTAGTGGCTGATGCACCTGCAGACGCCAAGCGCTTCAAAAATCCGTCGACCCTGGTGTTTACCTACACGCCCGTGGAAGATCCGGCCGTCTACGAAAATATCTTCAAGCCCTTTACCGATTACCTCGGCCAATGCACAGGCAAGCGCGTGGTGTTTTATCAGGTGCAATCCAACGCGGCTGAAATCGAAGCCATGCGTTCGGGGCGCCTGCATGTCGGTGGCTTTTCCACCGGCCCCACCAACTACGCGGTGAATATCGCCGGTGCGGTGCCGTTCGCGGTAAAAGGCGGCGAAAAGGAATTGCAGGGCTACAACCTCATCATGATCGTGAAGAAAAGCAGCCCCTATCAGAAAATGGCGGAACTCAAAGGTAAAAAAGTCGCGCACGTACAGCCTTCATCCAACTCCGGCAATCTGGCGCCGCGCGCGCTCTTTCCCGCGCTGGGCTTGACCCCCGATCAGGATTACAAAGTGCTCTACTCAGGCAAGCACGACAATTCCATCACCGGCGTCGCCACCGGCGATTACGATGCCGCGCCCGTGGCCTCCGATGTATTCAAGCGTATGGCCGCACGCGGGCAAATCAAGGAAGACGACTTCCGTATTATATGGCGCAGCGAAACCTTCCCCACATCGTCATTTGCCTACGCACATGATCTTGAGCCGAAGTTGCGTGACACGATGACGAAATGTTTTTACGACTATCGCTTTCCGGCAGAGATGAAAAAAGCGTTTGACGGCGCCGATCGTTTCTTCCCGATTACCTATCAAAAAGATTGGGCCATCGTGCGCAAAGTCGCCGAAGGCAGCGGCGAAAAATTCAACAGCGCGGCGTTTGAAAACCTGAAAAAGAAAGAAGCCGAAGCGCTGGCCGCCAAAGCACAGCAGGCGCAGAAAAAATAATTCAATAAAAACAATGTGTTATGAAATTGTTCGCCATGCGTAAAGCCTGAGCTGTTGTTGGTCGATTCTTCATCCGCTGCGCTTGCGATTCGCGGCCTGGTCAAAGCCTATGTGCGCGGCAAGCCCGTGCTCAACGGCATCACGCTCGATATTGCATCGAATGGCATAACCGCAATTATCGGGCCGTCGGGCACCGGCAAATCCACGCTGATACGTTGCATCAACCGACTGGTTGAGCCGACCAGCGGCGACATTGTTTTTGAGGGGCGCAATCTGGTTACGCTAAACCGTAGCGATCTGCGCGCCGCTCGCCGCCAAATCGGCATGGTGTTTCAGGAATACAACCTCGTAGAACGCCTGACGGTGATGGAAAACGTTCTGTCGGGAAGATTGGGTTACGTGTCGCCCCTCAAAGCGTGGCTGCGAAAATTCCCGTCGTCCGACGTCAACGACGCTTATGCGCTGCTCGAAACCGTGGGACTCACCGCTCAAGCGCATGCGCGCGCCGATGCCTTGTCCGGCGGGCAGCGCCAGCGCGTCGGCATTGCCCGCGCGCTGATGCAGCGTCCGAAATTACTGCTGGCGGACGAGCCAACTTCATCGCTTGACCCCAAAACGTCGGTCGAAATCATGACGCTGATGCGTGATCAATCCAGCGCTCGCGGCATTCCTGCCATCGTCAATATCCACAACGTTGAACTGGCCCGACGTTTCGCTACACGCATCGTGGGTTTGAGCGGCGGCGCAGTAGTATTTGACGATTCGCCCGGCGCACTTAACGACGCGCATCTCAAGCAAATCTACGGTGGTGAAAGCTGGCTCGATGGCGGCGCTGGCTAATCGTTCATTGTTGATAGCGCCCGCGAACTGGCCTGCGCGCCTGGCGTGGATTGCGTTCGCGATTTACTTTGTCTATGCGCTGTCGCATCTTGAGGTTACGCCCGCACGGTTTGTGACCGGTCTCGATTACGGGCAGAAGTTTTTGGCCAAGCTTTTTCCGCCCGATTTTCATCGCTGGGAGTTGCTGCTCAAAGGCCTCAAGGAAAGCCTCGAAATCGCCGTACTGGCGTCTGTGCTGGGGCTGGTGATTTCGCTGCCGGTGAGCCTGCTTGCAGCGCGCAACCTGATGCCGTCGTGGATTACCTGGCCCGCACGATTGCTGATGGTGGTGTGTCGCTCGTTTCATCCGGTCATTATCGCCATCCTGTTTGTGAAGGCCGTGGGGTTTGGCGCGCTGGCCGGCATACTCGCGCTGACGGTGGCGTCACTCGGCTTTCTCGGCAAACTCTTTACCGAAGCCATAGAAGAAATTTCGTTGAAGCAGGTTGAAGCCGTGCGCGCCACCGGCGCCCCGTTCATGAGTGTGATTGCGTTTGGCGTGGTGCCTCAGGTATTTTCGCGTTTCATCGGCTTTGCCTCGTATGAACTGGATTCCAATCTGCGCAATTCCACCATGGTGGGCATTGTTGGCGCGGGCGGTATCGGCGGCACTCTGTTTGCCGCATTTCAGCGCTTTGACTACGACTTTGTGTGCGCGATTATTCTGTCGATTATCGGCATGATAATCGTCGGTGAAGTGCTGACTAACGCCGTCAAGAAAGTGTTTCGCGCATGAGTAGCGAGGCCGTTGTTGGCGTCGTGGATCGGGAATGGCAGCGCTATTCCATTGGCGAGCGCATCGCGCGCTTTGCGGTTTACATCGCGATTGTTGCCGCCGTCGTACTGTCGATACGCAGTGTTGAAGTCATTCCCGATTTCATTCTCGATGCGCCAGAGCAGGTCGTCGATCTGTTAAAGCGCATGTGGCCGCCGGATGTTGCGTCGTATCCACAGGAGATTCATGCCGCACTGCTGGATTCGCTGCATATCGCTACCGTAGGCACGGCCTTCGGCGTTTTGATGGCGTTACCGTTCGGATTTCTCGCTGCGCGCAATGTAACACCTTGGCCGTGGCTGAATTGGGTGGCGCGGCTCGTGCTGATTGCCACGCGTTCGGTTAACACGCTGGTGTTCGCGCTGTTTTTTGTCGCCGTGTTCGGGCCCGGCGCATTGGCGGGCACGCTGGCGATAGCGTTTCACTCCATCGGTTTCGTCGGACGGCTATTTTCCGAAGCACTCGAAAACACCAGCCCGGGCCCCATCGAGGCCCTGCGCGCTGCGGGTGCGCCGAGCGCCAGCGTCATCAGCTTCGGCTACTGGCCGCAGGTGGTGCCCGCGTTCTGGTCGCTGGTACTGTTCAGGTGGGATATCAACGTGCGCGAATCCATTGTGCTGGGACTGGTGGGCGCTGGCGGCGTGGGCATGGCCCTCGACAATGCGCTGAATTTATTTCAATGGACGCGCGTTTCAATGATCCTGCTGGCTATTCTGGGGGTGGTGATTGCTGCGGAGATCGCGGTGACATACATCCGCAAAAGGGTCATCTGATTTATCCACAAAGCGCGTGACCCATCTGCCCGGAACTTTGCATGGCACAAAACCACTATTCCGATATGCCTGATGTAGCCCTGAAAGACTGGCGTAAATCCGAGCGGGCGCGGCTGATCGCGGCTCGTGTGGCGCTGGATGCTTCGCACATGTCGCGTTTGCGTGTGGCGATGGATGCGCATCTCGAACGGGCATTTCCGATGCTGGCCACAGGCACTGTCGCCTTTTGCTGGCCCTATCGCAATGAGTATGATGCGCGCCATCTCATGCACCGGATGCGCGCTCGCGGTGCCCGCACGGCGCTGCCCGTGGTTATCGGCAGCAAACAACCGTTGATTTTTCGCTACTGGCAGCCCGGTGATGTTTTGGCCAAAGGCGTATACGACATTCCCTACCCCCCCAATGGCGAGGCCATTGTGCCCGATGTGGCGCTGGTGCCGATGAACGGCTTCGATACGGGTGGATACCGGCTGGGGTATGGCGGCGGATTTTTCGACCGCACGCTGGCCTCGTTAAGCGCTGGCGGCCTGACACGTCCACTCGCTATCGGTGTTACTTACGAACTCGCGCGTATGGAAACCATACACCCGCAGCCGTACGACATACCAATGGATTATGTAGTGACGGAGCGCGGCGTGTATGAACGCCGCGCAAGCGGGTTGCGGTTGACTGAAACCGGTACTACCTGAGCGGCGCTTTGCCTGAAGCAATATCCATGATCATGCGCGTGGCGAGATACAGTCGCGGCTCGATGGATGAAATCACAATGTATTCGGCGTTGGTGGTGTGCGCACCAAATCCCTGCAGGCCGAAGCCCTCGACCACCGGATTATTGGTTTTGAGTCCCGCGAACGCGGCATCGGTGCCGCCGCCGCGCGGCTCGTCGTCCGCCTTGATCTTGTAACCCACTTCGGCGGCGACCTTCTGCCCGTAGTGCGCCAGTGCGAGCGAGGCGGGCTTGGCTTCCAACGGCGGGCGGCCCCGCTCGAAGTTCAGTTCCACCTGCGCCTGCGGCAAGAGCTTGTTCTTGATGCGTTCCTTTAACTTGGCCTCGATGCCATCGAGGTCCTGCACGCGCAGTACGCGGATATTCATGGTCGCTTGCGCGCCGGGCGGAATCATATTGCGTACGAGGCCGCCTTGCGCCAGCACCCAGTTCGCGCGCAAGCCAATTTTTGCATCGGAGAGATCACGCGATTGCAGTATCTGGTGCGCGAGCTCATCCACCGCGTTGATGCCTAAATGCGGCGCGCTGCCCGAGTGTGCCGCGCGTCCGCGCACGGTGATGGTGGCGTTAGCGCTACCGCTGGTGGCGACGGACAGTATCGCCTGCTGCGGTGTGCCGCCGCCTTCGAACGACAGCGTCGCATCATGCTCCGCGCCGAGACGAGCAAGCACGTGGCGCGAAGCGGGCGAACCCACTTCCTCGTCGGCCGTCACCAGCACGGTGAGCGTGCCGTAGTCGCGGAAATTCAGCACGTTCAACATCGTCATCGTGTGCAAGATCAGCGCCATGCCCTGGCGGTTATCGGCGATGCCCAGTCCGTAGGCGCGATCGCCGTCGATCTTGTACGGCTGGCCGGCGAGCATGCCCTTGCGATAGACCGTATCCATGTGCGCCAGCAGCAGAATTTTTTTCGTGCCCGTGCCAGTAAACGTGGCGCGTAGCGTGCGGCCGATTTTCTCCGGCGAGCCGCTGTCGCGCGTGGCTTCCGCGTTGCCGTCGATCATGTCGACCTTGGCACCGAGTTGGGTAAAGCGTCTGGTGAGCGCCGCGCCGATCTGTTCAAGCCCTTCGAGTTCGTAGCTGCCGGATTCGATTTGAACCAGTTCTTTTAGCGTGTCGAGCAGCAACGGCTTCTCTTTTTGCGCGAGCTTCTGCACGGCATCCATCGCCAGTGCGGGTGTGGCGAGGCCAGCGCCCAGCCACAAGACTGCCGCCAGAACTCTTACGTAACTTTTTGATTTAAAGATATTTTTCATTTGTCGCAACCTTTGCAGTGTTGGCGTTTACTTAAGGGGTGCCTTGCCGCTCGAAATATCCATGATCATGCGCGTGGCCAGATACAAACGTGGCTCAATTGAATTCATGAATATGAATTCGGCGTTGGTGGTGTGCGAGCCGAAGCCGTGCAGGCCAAAGCCTTCGATGACCGGCGCAGTCGTTTTTAGAGAAGCATTGGCCGCGTCAGTAAAGCCGCCCGAAGCATCTTCCAGCACGGCAAGCTTACGCCCCAGTTCGCCATAGATGGTTTGCGCGTGCGCAGCGAGTACGCGTGACGTGGGTTTGGGCTCCAGCGGCGGAAAGCGGCGTTCGAAGACGAGTTCGACTGATGATTCCGGCAGCAGCTTGTTCTTGACGCGCTCTTTAAGTTTTTGTTCGATACCGTCGTAATCGACGATACGCGCCACGCGCACATCGGCTTGTGCCTGTGCGCCGGGCGGAATCATGTTGATAACGATGCCCGCGCGTGACAGCGTCCAGTTTACTTTCACGCCAGTTGCCGGATCGGACAAATTGCGCATTTGAATGATCTGATGCGACAGTTCCTCCAGCGCATTGATGCCTTGTTCGGGTGCGGCACCCGCATGCGAGGCGCGTCCGCGCACATTGAGCATGGCAATGGCGTGTCCGCTGGTGGCAAGACGCACGCGATCTTCCTTTTCATTGCCGCCACCCTCAAAGGACATCACGGCATCGTGGGCGGCGCCCAGCCGCATGTGGTGATTGCGTGCACCGGGCGAACCTATTTCTTCGTCGGCATTGATGAACACGGTGATGGTGCCGTAGTCGCGAAATTTCATGGCGTTAAGCATGGTGATCGTGTGCAGTATCATCGCGACACCGTGGCGATTGTCCGCAATGCCCAGACCATAGGCGCGATCGCCCTCGATTTTGAACGGTTGCTGTTTGGCCATGCCGCGCGGGTACACGGTATCCATGTGCGCCATCAGCATGATCTTCTTCGTTCCCGTGCCGGTAAAAGTAGCCTTCACCATCTTGCCGATCTTTTCAGGCGTGTCAGACAGGCGCACGGTGTCCGATTCCACCGGCTCGATCAGTTCGACCTTGCCGCCGAGCGACTGTAGGCGTTTGGCGATATCGTTGGCGATCTTGTCGAGTTCTTCGAGTTCGCGGCTGCCGGATTCAAACGCCACCAGCGCCTTCAGCGTGTCCATCAATGCCGGTTTTTCTTTTTGCGCCAGCGACCACACCGGCTCGAGTGGTGCGCCGCGAGCAGCGCTTGCCGCAAACCAAAGGAAGGCGACACAACCTATTGTTTTAATTAATTTTTTCATAATATTCTCGATTAACCCTTTTGCCACAACGAGGAAAACGCGCTGATCGCGTAATCTACCTCAGTATTGCCCACATGCCGCTGCGTGACAAACCGCAACGTCGTAGCCGACGCTGGACTGACACGCACGCCTTTGCGCTCCAACTCAGCCGACCATTGCGCGGCATTGCGTTTGCTCGCCACCAGATCGACGCGCACAAGATTGGTCTCGACATCGTTGGGATCAACCAGGCTCGCGTCGATGCGATGTAGCCCCTCCGCCAGACGCTTTGCAGCGGCATGATCATCCTTCAATCGATCTACCATGGTGTTAAGCGCGAGTATGCCCGCAGCGGCGAGCGGCCCGGCCTGACGCATATTGCCGCCGACCATGCGGCGGAAAGTGCGTGCGCGTTCGATAAACTTTTCAGTGCCGCACAGCACTGAGCCCACCGGCGCACTCAGGCCTTTCGATACGCAAAAGCCTATCGAGTCGGTGTATTGAGCGATTTGCTTGGCATCCACGCCCAGCGCGACGACAGCATTAAACAAGCGCGCGCCATCGGTGTGCACTGGCACACCATGTTCGTGCGCGAGGGTGTTCACCGCTTTCATATGCGCCAGCGGCAGCACCGCGCCGCCGGCCTGATTGTGCGAGGTTTCCATGCACACCAGCGCGGTGCCCAGATTGTTGCGCGTCATCGGACGGATTTTTTCGCGCAGCGCATCGACATCCATTGCGCCGCGTTTGCCCGGCACGGCGCGGTGAAACATGCTGGCAAGACCGGCGATACCGCCGATTTCGGAAACGAGTATGTGCGCGCTGGCTTCGAGCAATACTTCACCGCCGCGCTGCGCATGCGCGAGCACGGCGACAAGATTGGTCATGGTGCCGCTGGGCATGAACGCGCCCGCTGCCTTGCCAGTGCGCTCGGCGGCGAGTGCTTCGAGCTGCATCACGGTTTCGTCGCCATCGCGCGAATCGTCGCCGTAGCTCGCTTCGCGCATCGATTCGAGCATGGCTTCAGTGGGGCGGGTAATGGTGTCGCTGCGTAAATCGATCATAAGTCACTCCAAAATAGCTGCTGCGGAAGAACTGCGTGGCGCGTGGATTATAGCGCTCGACAGCCCGCATCGGCTATAATATGACCAATATTCTGACCAACTGGAGCACGCCATGCACGCGATTAACCTCGCTGAAGCCAAGGCCCACTTAAGCGAGCTTGTCAGCAAGGCCGAAGGCGGCGAAGAAACCATCATCATGCGGCGCGGCGCGGCGGTTGCCAGACTGGTGCCCATGGCCATGCCTAAAAAATCCTACCAGTCTCGCGCGGCGTTTCGCGCTACCCAGCAAAAAGCCCAAACGCCGAGTGTGGATCTGATTCGCCGGTTGCGTGACGAGCGTTATTGATGATCTATCTGGACACCAGCGTTATTGTCCCGCTGGTGATCAACGAGGACAGCAGCACGTCAGTCGAGGCGCTGGTCTCCAAAGTAAAGCCCGGCGAACTGACAACCAGCCTGTGGACACGAATTGAAATCGAGAGCCTCGTGGCGCGTAAGCTGCGCATGGGCGAGTTGACGGCGGCGCAGGCCGAAGCCGTGCGGCGCGAGGTACACACGATAATGCAGGAATCTTTCAAAATGCTTGTGCCCACCGCAACCGATTTTGAAACCGCCGAGGCATACCTCGGCACGCCCAAGACAGGCCTGCGGGCCGGCGATGCGTTTCATCTGGCGATCGCGGCGAACCACGGCGCAAAGAAAATCTGGTCGCTCGATCAAGGTTTCGTCAAGGCTGGCAAATTACTCAAACTGCCGGTGGGTCTTGGCTAGCGGCTGGAAACACTGAAAGCCACGCCCAGCCGCACCGCCAAAGCGTCGAGTTTCTTGTCTATCGTCCACAGCAGCGTATCCGGCGTGAGCAGAACAGAGGCGAGTAACGCCATATCCACCGCGCCGCAGCCCGATTCATGGAATTGCGCGCGCTCGATCAAGGAAAGCGTCTCGTCGGTGGTAGCGACAACGGCCTGCCGCAGCAACCTGAGATCGCCGAGCGTGCGCTCGCGCGGCGCCGGTGGCGATCCGCACGCGAGTTCGAGCACGATCAACGGATGGCACAATAATTGATCCATCGCGACCAACGATTGAAGCACTGGGTTGGCGCTGCGAAAATGTGCAACCCAGACAGAGGTGTCCGCAAGCACCAAGGTTATCGGCTAAGCACTTCTGCCCGCCGACGGGGCGTGTCCTTCATCAAGGGGGCCTTGCCGCCCAGCGCAGCAAGCCGTTTGCCTGCTTGCACCCGCACGAATACTTTCATCGCTTCACGAAACAGATCGGCCTTGTCCGTTCCGGGATCGGCAACGTCCAGCGCTCGCTGATAAAGCGCATCATCAATGGTTACGGTTGTTCTCATGTTTAGCTTCTCTGTCATCAAATATGATGCATTATAGCATCATAAAAGGTGATGAAAAAAGGCAATCACCCCGCATCGGCAGCACGTTGTTGACGAGTAGCACTGCAAGTGCTGAACGCTGCTGGTGCAGTGATTCGTCTGCTCGGGTTATTCTAGTAAACTTTTAAATGATTGATTTAATTGAATTTTTATTTTTGATGCTACGGCGAAATAAAATGGACTTGGGGGTGCGCAAGTGCCAGAAAATACAGCCGGATAGGCGTCAATGTCGCCAATCGATGTATAGTCGCAATTGTTCCTACGGTTGATCGGCTACTACTCGCACTTCGCTGTCATGGCGCGCATGCGCAAGCACGGCGACTAAGTTGGTCGTGGTACCGCTCGGCATAAACGCGCCAGCTTCCTTGCCGGTGCGTTCGGCGGCAAGCGCTTCAAGAGGCATCACCGTTTCATCGCCATTGCGTGAATCATCGCCGTAGCTCGCTACGCGCATGGCGTCGAGCATCGCTTCGGTGGGGCGGCTAATGGTGTCGCGGCGTAAATCAATAATATTAAAATCTCAATAAAAACATATAGTTAAGTGATGTTCGCGGCGAGCAACCAGGCAGCGGCTTCGGCGAACCCCACGCCGCATCGCTGATGGGTAACGTACGCAGGTAAGTGTTCCACACGCGCGCCAAAGTCTGCAACATTCGCCACACCCACCGCATGCGGGAAATAGCTGAACATCGGCGCATCGTTGGGTGAGTCGCCGATGAATACAAACTGCTCGCGTACGGCATCAAGCTCAATATTGAACGACTCGCGCAGCAAGGTTTTGCTCATGCCAAGCTTGTCGTAATGGCCAAACCAGCCGTTGACGTGTATGGAACTGACTTTCGCGGTGAGGCCGCACTGCTTCATGTGTGCGACGATTTTATCGATGGCCGCTTGCGATAACGGCGTCACGTCTTCGCAAAAATCAATCGCCAGATCGGTTTCGCGGTACTGCTGGTCAGCCGCAATCGCCGCACCGGGCACGGCGTTGATGATCTCGCGGCCGATTTGCGCGAGTCGCGCGCGATGTTCGGCGCGCGTGGCGGCATCATCTATAAAATGCCGATGCATCGTGCGTGCTGCCGTGTCGTATCGAAAATAAAACGCTCCGTTTTCACCCACCACACCATCCACCGGCCACATCCGCGCGATGTGGTCGCACCATCCAGCGGGTCTGCCAGTTACCGGTATCACCAGCAACCCGGCTTGCTGAAGGCGTTGCATCGCGCTGTAGGCTTCGGCGGTGATGCGGCCTTCGGTGCTCAACGTGTCATCGATATCGCACAGCACGCCGCGTATGGCGCGTCGCGCCTCAAGCGAAAACTCTGCCAGCGGCCTCATCGTGGCGACGCGCTATTCCATACCTTCAATTTCAACCATGGCCCACACACGCTTGAACGGGCCGCGTCTGGCGAGAAGTTCCTGCCGTGCGGATTCTGCGACATCCGGGTGTATCCATTGCGGCTGGCCCAGCGTGCAAGAGAGATACGCGCGGTGCGCATTCTCTTCAAGAAAAAATGCGCCGGTGACAGATTCTTCAATATCACCGCCGGTGACCACGCCGCCGTGCGCATATAGCAGCGCCGCGCGATGCTGGCCCAGTGCCTTGGCCAGTGCCTGCCCGCGTTGCGGATTACTGACCAGGCGCGGGTCAGCGTAAATCGGCAATCCATCGGCGAACAACGTGCCCATTAAATGTATCGGGCGCAATTGGTGTGCCGCGCTGGTGGTGAATGCGGTGGCGTGCATGCCGTGATAGTGAATGACGCTGTGCACATCGGGCCGCGCGCGATAGATTTCGTGATGTATCGGCGCTTCACCGGGCGTGACGCCTTTGCCCGCGAGCACCGCGCCGCTCATGTCATACACCAGCATGTCGTCGGGCGTGATGATCGGCCCCAGCGAATGGCGCGTGAGCATGTAGTTATCCGTGCCCGGTATGCGCACGCTGAGATGGCCGAAGCCTTCGATGAATCCGCGGCGATACAGAAAGCGCCAGGCTTTCAGGCATTTTTCCATCAAGGTTGCTTCGGGTGACGGCATGTGTTTTCTCAGGCAGCGGGTGGAGTTACCGATGGCGCAGGGTTAAAGCCGAATCGCTGCGGCACGTCAGCAGATCGTATCGGCTCAAATTTTACATTGCTGTCGCGGAATTTCAGCCACAGCGGAATCGGACGTTGATGTTCGATGAACTCCAGCAACGTATCGAAAGCACTTTCCTCGATAACGTTGCCGTTCACATCAATCATCGCCGCCAGCAACAGCGGATCAAGGTCTTGATCGTGCGCGATACCGATACCGCGATCGGTGTGCAGCAATATCGCGCCTTGCTCATCGATCCACGCGCCGTGCAACGTGTTGACGTTGTCGCCGATGTGGGTAGCCAGCGCCAGCGGCGCGTGCAACGCGCTGGTTACGCGATATACAAACGGCGTGCAATCGAGATCGACAAACACGCGCTGCGGGCCATTCTGGAAATACCAGTTGCCCGCATCGTCGTGCAGATAGTTGCGGCTGATGAAAGCTTTCAAGGCTTCGTTGCCGATGGTCTCGCGCTTGAGCAACCAGTTACCGCGACGGTCCAGCGCAAGCCAGCCGCAGACTGACGGAACATTCGGCCATTTGGCCATCGCGCGCAGGACGGATTCATCCATGTTTTTTTATCCAGTGAATGATACTTGCCGCGCGCGGCTGCATCACTTCATGAACGCTTTGATCCAATCCTTGTATTCGCCGTTGTGTGTCATCTTGTCCATCTCTTCATTCGACGCGATTCTGGATTTGAGATCAGCTGCAGCGCCGCCGTTGTAAAGATGCGAATACACCTCGCGCAGCACTTTCACCGCTGCCGCCAGGGGCTGATGCCCTTGCAGCATGACGCGTGCGCCGACCGCTTCAAATTCTTCGCGCTTGATCGACGCGGGTGCGGAGCCGACGATGATCGGCAACTTTGACGCCTCTTGGATCGCTTTGACTTGCGCGACCGTTTCCACGCCCACCACGAAGATGCAATCCACGCCGCACGCTGCATAGGCCTTCGCGCGCGCGCACGTGCCTTCGACGCCTTCAACTTTCAATGCAGCAGTGCGGCCTGCGATGACGGTGGTTGGGTCTTTTTTCGCGGCGACAGCGGCTTTGAGTTTGCCGACCATTTCCGGCAACGAAATCAGCATGTCTTTTTCCTGGCCAAAGCTCAACGGCAGCAAGGTGTCTTCAATGCTCATCGCCGAGACGCCCGCGTGTTCGCACTCGATCACCGTGCGCATCACGTTCAGCGCGTTGCCATAGCCATGATCGGCATCCACCAGCAGTGAAATGTCCGACGCGCGCATGATGCGGCGTATCTGATCCGCAAATTCAGTGAGGGTAAGCACAATCAAGTCGGGCGCGGCGAGCGTGCTGTTCGACGACACCGATCCCGCAAGAATGCCCAGCGTGTAGCCCACGTCCTGCGCGATGCGCGCTGACAGGCCGTCATACACGCTGGCGGGTGACAGACATTTAGTGCCGTTCAAGATGGCGCGCATGCGCTGCCGCTGTTCAGTGGGGGTCAACATTTTATTAATAACTCCGCGGTTAAATAATCTAATAAAAACAATAGGTTACATTGATTTCTTGGGCGAGGCGACCAGCACTGCGCTATTGCACGGTCGGCCCTTCGCCTGCAACGGTGGTGCGGTGCAGAACGCGCGCATGCTCGGTGATGGCATAAGGCCGCGCGCGATGCAATAAGGCACGATTGTCGTACATCACCAGATCGCCCACATGCCAGGTATGCATGTGGGTAAATGTTTCCTGCGTGGCGTGCTCCAGCAGTTCGAGCAGCAGTGCGCGGCCTTCGGCTTCGGGCATTTCGCGGATATGCGAGGCATGCGATCCGACGTAGAGCGCTTTGCGCCCATTTTTCGGATTGGCGCGGATGATGGCCTGCGGCACCGGTGGAAAGCGTTTGTCTTCTTCTTCGTTAGTGAGTTTGATGCCGGTGTTGCGGCGCGAGTAGGCATAGTGATGAATGGCTGCCTTGTCTTCGAGTGCGCGCTTGCGGTCCTCGGGTAGCGCGTCGTAGGCCGCGCGCAGACTGGTGAATTGTGTTTGCCCGCATTCGTCACTATTGGGTGGTAACACGCGGGCGTGCAGCAGCGAGGCTTTGGCCGGCACTTTTTTGAACGAACTGTCGGAGTGCCAGTTGCGCTGGCCAATTCGAAAAATCAGGCGCGGATCGTCGGCTGCCATCAGTTTACCGTTTGGATCAAGATTCGAAATCTCCGATATCTGTTTCACCTGAAAGTGATTGGCGATATGGCCTTGCGTGGTTTCCAGCGGGCCGAAGCGGCTGCTGAAAGCGATCTGGCTTTCATCACTGAGATTTTGATTGGGGAATACCAGCAAGGAATAGGTTTCGAATGCGTTCTCAATTTCAGCGAAGGTGGCGTCGTCGAGCGGACGCGTCAGGTCAACGTTAGTGATTTCCGCGCCGAATACGGGGGTGAGTTTGCGTAAGGTAATGGACATGGCGTTTCCTTGCGGGTAAGTTTTTTGTGTTGTTATTGCGCGCGCCACTGCACAGGAGCGCTGATTGATGGCTGTTGATCCGGAATCCATTTATGATAGCACCGAGCCGCTGCCATGCATGCAGCGAGTCCATCATAAATTTGGGGGAGACCACATGCGTGCGCTGTTGCCAATGTTGTACCTGTCGGCATGGGCCGCGCTGTTGAGCGATTCGGCAATGGCCGCCGACTGGAAGCCTGCCAATCCGGTAGAGATCGTCATTCCCAATGCGCCCGGCGGCGGCAATGATGCAGTGGGGCGGTTGTTACAGCGTATCTGGCAAGAGCGCAAGTTAACGCCTGTGGCGGGCATTGTGGTCAACAAAACGGGCGGCGGCGGCACGGTGGCGCTGAATTATCTTGCGCAAAAGCCGAACGATCCGCATGCGATGGGCGTGGTGTCGATTACGCAGCAACTGAACTACATCACCGGCAGCAGCCCGCTGCGGCATCGTGATTTCACGCCGCTGACTGTGATGATCGGCGATTTCATCGGTTTTGCGGTGCGCGCGGATTCGCCGATCATGACCGGCCGCGATTTGATTGAGCGACTGAGAAAAGATGCGTCATCGTTGGCAGCCGGTGTTACCGCTATCGGTGGCAATAACCACATAGCGTATGTGCTCGCAGCACGCGCCGCGGGTGCCGATACACGCAAACTGCGAACACCGGTGTTTCAATCATCGGGTGAATCACTGACGGCGCTGCTCGGCGGCCATATTGATTTGCACCTGGGTAGTGTCGGGCCGCTGACCAAACATCTCGAAGCGGGCCGCGTGCGCATTGTTGCACTCACGTCGGACAAACGCCTGACTGGCCCGTTCGCGGCCATCCCCACGTGGAAGGAGCAGGGCGTCGCAGGCACCTTCAACACCTGGCGCGGCCTGTGGGCGCCGAAAGGTTTGAGTGCCGAACAAATTGCGTATTGGGACGACGTGCTGGAAAAAGTGTCGCGCGATGCGTTGTGGCGCGAAACGCTGGCCACTAATCATTGGGAAAGTGATTACCGCAACAGCCGCGAGACCATGCGTTACCTTGACACCGTGCATGCCGAATTGCGGGATGTGTTGAAGGAGTTGGGGTTGGCTAAGCGGCTGGATTGACGGCGTGAACACAGTGTAATAACATTGTTATCACATTCAATTGGGTGGTCAGTATGAAAGAATCCATGCAGGTCAATATTCGTCCCATAGGCAATTCCCGCGGCATTGTCATTCCCAAGCCGCTGCTCGCGCAGGTGGGCTTGAGTAGCGGTATGGCCGAAATTGCCATAGAAGGCGGTGCGCTGGTGCTTCGCAAGCCGCGTAAACCGGCGCGTAGTGGCTGGGCGGATGCCGCAATTAAAATTGCCGAAAGCGACGATGATGCGCTGGTACTGGGTGAATTCGGCAACGCGGCGGATGCGGAGCTGACTTGGTAAAGTTGGTGCGCGGGCAAATCTGGCTGGTCAACCTTGATCCCACTATTGGCAGCGAAATCAAAAAATCAAGACCTTGTGTCGTGGTGTCTCCACCCGAGATGCATGATCATTTGCGTACGCTGATTGTTGCGCCGATGACAACCAAGAGCCGCCCAGCGCCGTTTCGTGTGGCGGTAACGCATGCAGGAAAGAAGGGATTGATACTTTTGGATCAGCTGCGTGCCATTGATAAGGCGCGGCTTGTGCGCAAGTCGGGCACGGTGCCCGCGCAAACGCTGGCGCTTGTTTTGGCCACGTTGCAAGAAGTGTTTGTTGAGTAAAAAATCAATTAAAACAAATGGTTATGGAGGAAAGGTATGCGCTTTTTATCGTTGATTGCCGTGCTGTTTTTGAGTGCGTGCGCCAGCGTGGGTGATTCCTCGCAGACGCCGTCTGGCACAAAGTGGGTGACGAGCTGGGGCGCTTCAATACAAGGGCCTTACCCGATAGGCAATCCGTCGGCAATGCCCGACATGAGCCGGGCGTTTCCCGTGCCCGCCAGTGGTGCACAGGGCGCGCGTGATCAATCGTTTCGGCTGATTGTGCGGCCGACGCTGTGGGGACGCGAGACGCGCATACGCATGACCAATGCGCTGGGCGCCAAGCCGGTGACGTTTGATGGCGTCTACGTGGGCTTGCAGAATTCCGGTGCGGAAGTGACGGCGGGTACCAATCGCGCCATCACATTCAGCGGCGAGAACAGTGTGACCATTGCACCGGGGCAATCGGTGTGGAGCGATGCGGTTACGTTGCCGTTTGTGCGTGATGCGGCATCAAACGAACTGGCAGGGCGCAAACTAGCGGTGAGCTTTCACGTAGTCGGCGAAAGCGGACCCATGACGTGGCACGCCAAGGCGCTGCAGTCGTCGTATGTCACGTGGCCCGGCGCGGGCGCCAAAGGGCATGAAGAAGCCGAGGGTTCGTTTCCGTTTGCCACCGCTGCGTGGTTTTTCGTCGATGCGCTGGACATGCGCGCGAGCGGTAACGACAGCGATGCCTATGCCGTGGTGGCGTTTGGCGACTCGATTACCGATGGCACGGCGTCCACCATCAACGGCGATGACCGCTGGCCGGATGTACTCGATCGCCGCTTGCGTGCGGCGTACGGCAATCGTGTTGCGGTAGTGAACGCGGGTATCGGCGGCAACCAGGTGGTGGGGCCTGCGGTTTATCCGCCGCCCAAACCTTTTGCTGGTGGCCCGTCGGCAGTTTCAAGATTGGAGCGCGATGTGTTGAGCTTATCCGGCGTGAAAGCGATCATTTGGCTGGAAGGCACCAATGATTTCAGCCGCAACGGCAACGCCACGTTTGAAGCGGTCGCCAAGGGTATGGGCGAAGGCGTCGCACGCATCCGCGCGCGCATTCCCGGCGTGCGCGTGATCGGTGCGACGGTGGTGTCGGCGCTGAATTCCACCAGCGCGGCGCATGGCTTTAAAGAGCAGGATGACAAGCGGCGGCAACTCAACGAATTTATTCGGACATCAGGGGTGTTCGACGGCGTTGCCGATTTCGACAAGGTAGTAACTGATCCGCAGACCGGCGCCATGCGCGCCGAGTTTGTGCCCGACAATACTACGGGCGGGCCGGGCGACAAGCTGCACCCGAACCGTTTGGGTTATCTGGCGATGGGCGCTGTGATTGATCTCAAACTGCTGGCGCCATCGCCCAAGTAAATGTTTTTATAGGGATTTATGGGTTCCGTCGCAAAACGGCGGGTTCTTGGTTTGCTTGCAGCCGCACAGCCATTTTTTCTCGGCTTGGGCAATAGAAAATTTCAGGGGCTTGAATTCCGTGGTCTTGTGCGAGCCATCGCAGAACGGTTGCTTTTTCGATAAACCACAGGCGCACCACGAGTAATCGCCGACAGCAAGCTCGACGCCATACGGGGCTTTTTGTGCGCAAACGGGTTCGGCCATGAGAATCCTTTCGTTGATCAGTCGGTTAAGTGTCGATCATGGCATACTGAGTGCGTCTTGTCTTACGCGATTGGGAGAACGTTATGAAACCGACAATCATCGGCCTATGCGCCCTGGTTCTTGCAGGATGCGGCGTTGAGGTGGCTACTACCGCTGCGACCAGCGCCGCCATCAAAAAGCAGGAACTGGAAGCCGGTAAGCAGACCAAAGACTTGGTTGACAAAAAACTCGGCGAGGCAGCGCAGGCCATGCAGCAGCGCAACGAACAACAGAACAACGCGGATAAGTAATGTTGCCGCTACGCTCCTGCTAAGGTGCGCTGACCAGTTGCGCAAACCGCGTCAGGTCGCGGCCATCAACATCTGACACGGCGGCAAAGCGCAGCCCGCCCGCAGCCCAGGTGGTGACACTGAAGCCACGCACGCTGGCGGTTGCGATAGCCGCAGTTACATCCGTATTTGAGTTCGCTGTTGGGTCCGCCGCTGGGGAATTGGGCGCTTTGTCGGTGGCGCGCCACACAAATAGATTGATGACGTGCTTGCGGACCTGGTACACCACTGCCGCAGCGGGCTTATCGGCGACTTGATCCAGACGCCCGCCGATCAACACATAGCCATCTCCGGCTAAATCTTTTACCGGCGGCGCGAAATCAATTTTCCCCTGAAACCACGGCTTTACCGTGTGTCGATCGCTGGACGCAACCTGAATTAACTGTCGCGTGGGTGCAAGTGCCGCCACGTGGCTTGCGACTGCGGGATCGCGCAACGGGTAATCCGGCAGCGGTTGTGCAAGCCAGTAACCCGCGATCAAACCGGCCAGCGCCGCTACCGACGCCAATGCTGTTGCGTGCAACCATGACAAGCCTGCGTTGCGACCTGTGGCGGACGATTGTAATTTTGCTGCGGATTCCGCCATGGCGCGGTCGAGCGAACGCTGAATGGTGGGGGCAAGCGCGGCGGGGGCCTTGAAGTAGGGCGCGTGAGCGCGAAGCGCCTGGCGCAGTGCGCTACGTTGTTCGCGCAGCGCAGCGCATGACGCGCATTCGGTTAGATGCGCGGTGATTTCTCCGGTGGTGGCGCGATCCAGCTCGCCATCAATATGCGCATCGAGCACCTGTTGTAAACGCGTGCAGTTCACGATCTTTTCCTCTCGCGCGATTGCAGCAGCCGTTGTTGCAGCAGGTCGCGGCCACGCGACAATCGCGACATCACAGTGCCGATGGGTACATCCACGATGGCGCTGATTTCCTTGTACGATAATTCTTCCAGCTCACGCAGCACCAGCACTTCGCGATATTCGCGCGGCAGCGCTGCAATGCCTACCCTGACCCAGTGTGCGTCGGAATCACGCGCGGCAGCGGCCTCAACTGATTCCGCAGCACCCGCCGTGTGCAAATCTTCGTCGTACGATTCTTCCGCTCTGCTGGCGCGCTGAACTTTCAGCCAATCGAGACTGGCGTTACGCACTATCGTCATGAACCACGCCTTGGGGCTGGGGCCATGCAGGTTGTCAAAAAAACGAAAGGCACGCAAACAGGCATCCTGCACGGCATCGTCCGCGCCCGCCGCATCACGCGTCAACCAGCGCGCGAGGTTGTACGCCGCATCGAGATGCACCAGCACCACGGCCTCAAAGCGCGATAGTTTGCTTGCGTCAGACAACACGGGCTCCGGATTTCTTCAATTATTAAAAGACTCTACCGCAAGCGGATTTATTCCGCGAATTTGCAATTTTCATTCAAGGGAATAAACCGTCCGTGGACCAAGTCTTCATGGCTGACGGTGTTTTTTGATGCATTAACCTGGAGAGCAACATGGACGACAAAAACTATAGCAGACGGGATTTTCTGGCAATGGCTGGCGTAGGCGGGCTGGTGTTTGCCTCGGGACTGCCGGGTTGCGCGAGCATCAGCGCGAGTGGCGCGGATTTCAGTTTCGTGCAACTGACTGACATCCACTGGGGCTATGGTAATCCGAAAGTGAACCCCGACACGCGCGGCACTTTGACCAAAGCGCTCGCCGCCGTCAACCGCATGGAGCAAAAGCCGGATTTTGTGGTGTTTACCGGTGACCTGACGTAAACCACGGACGACCCCAAAGTGCGTCGCCAGCGCCTGCGCGAATTTCAGGACATGTCGCGCAGCCTTAACGTGCCGGTGCGTTACTTCGCGGGCGAACACGATGCCTCGCTCGACCGTGGTGAAGCGTACCTTGAAGTATTCGGCGGGCAACTGAATTACACCTTTGAGCACAGAGGCATTCACTTCATTGTGCTCGACAACATCTCCGACCCCGCGCCGATACTCGGTGCAAAACAGATTGCGTGGCTGAAGGATGATCTGACCAGGCAGCGCGCTGATCAGCCGATTGTTGTGCTGACACATCGTCCGCTGTTTGCGATGTACCCGCAATGGGACTGGGCCACGCGTGACGGCCAGCAGGCGATTGATTTGTTGATGCCGTTCAAGAATGTCACCGTGTTTTACGGCCATGTGCATCACGAACACCATCAAAATACCGGGCACATCGCGCATCACGCGTCGAAAGCGGTGATGTTTCCGCTGTCCCCTGTGGGTACGGCAGAAACCAAAACCCAATTGCTCTGGGACGCCGCACAACCGTACAAAGGCCTGGGCTGGCGCGCCGTGCGCGCGACCGCCAGCGGCGCTACGCAGCAAATGCGCGAGCAAAACATCGGTTAAGCAATTCACATGCGCAAAGAATCAAGGTGGTACTGGGCACGAGTGGCGGTGACGGCAACGGTGTTTTGCGCTGTAGCGGCCACTGCTTATGTGCATGGCGTAGTGCCGCTGGCGTTGGCGGACGATGTGGCGACGGTGCGCATTGCGGTTGAGGCGAAAAAATTTGCCTTTGGCCCGAAAGAGATCCGTGTCAAAAAGGGTGAACGCGTCACCATCGTATTGACCACACCCGATTTCGTGCATGGCTTCGCCGTGCCGGATTTCAACGTGCGCGCCGATGCCATTCCCGGCAAAACCGTTGAAGTGACTTTTGTCGCCGACAAAGCAGGCAAATTCACCTTTGTGTGCGACAACTTCTGCGGCGAAGATCACGACAAAATGATGGGGTTTTTGATCGTCACCGAGGGCTGGTTTCAGAAGTGCATATAACATTGCAGCTTATTGTTTTTAAAAAATAAATTATGTAAATTAAATGCGCATGCCTGCTGCTGGCGTGTGCGTTATCGTTACCCCCTGCGCAGGCGCGTGATTTATAATCCGCAAAAAATTGCACGCCCGCTTCGCGCAGGCCATTCTGAATGTTGCCACCGCAGTCGCAGTCACATCGCCCAACTTGCGCTGTTCGCAGCGCGGTTCCTCACCGCACGCTGGCGTTAACCGTAGCTGCAATGCTGTGCGCGGTACTCGCGGGCTGTGCCAGCTCATCGTACCGCTACCCGGACGAACTCATACACGCGCGCAGCAACGGCGATTACGATGCGCATACATTCAAAGTGCCTGAGCCTGCGGCAGATGAAGTAGTGGTTGTGATCAACAACAATTCCGGGTTTGGCACGCACGCAGGCATGTTCGTGGGTGCGCGATTAAGCGACCCGGCGGGTAATTACGGTATGCTGCGCCGGTTCGAGCTGGACTGGAAAGGCCCCACCTTGCGCGATTACGTGGAGCACCAGATGATCGATGGGTTGCGCATACAACTCTTCCGCTTCAAGCTCGATCCGGCGGACATCAAGATCATCGACGAGCGCGTGGCGGCGCAGGGCATTACCGTGCCGCTGAATTGTGCGGCGGAAGTGCGCGATCAAATCGCCAATGTCGGCGTGTTCAAAGCGTTGAAACCCAGCGGCTGGTTGTCGCCCAACGAGTTGGCCGAGCAACTGCTGCCGTTGATTGAAGGGTCGACTGCGGTTGGGCAGTGTACCTGGCCGAATGGGCGTCCTTGCCGTGAACCGCAGCGTGCGGCAGCGGCCCATCCATAGCAAAACCACTGCGCGGGACGAAGCGAAAGTAAGCGGCTTGCGTGCGGTTGAGTCACATGTTCATTCTGGGCTAAGTGCCTGGACTAGGTTACAATTTTGGCCAGTAACTTGAAAGGCCAAAGCCATGTTAGTCAATGTACATGACGCTAAAACACAATTCTCCAAGCTGCTGGAGCAAGCGCACGCGGGGCAGGAAATTATTCTCGCCAAGGCGGGCAAGCCCTATGCGCGCATGGTGCCGCTGGCCGCCGCTGCGCCCAATCGTCAGCCAGGGCGCGTGAAGGGCATCATCGACGATGCCTTCTTTGAGCCGTTGCCCGACGCCGATCTGAATACCTGGGAAGGCCGTTGAAGCTATTGCTCGACACCCACGCACTGTTGTGGTGGTGGAAAGACGATGCGCGCCTGTCAAAGCGCGCGGCAGCGGCAATCGCCGATGAAGCCAACACCGTGCTGGTCAGCGCTGCCAGCGCTTGGGAAATCGCCACCAAACACCGCATCGGCAAATTACCGGGCGCTGAAATTGCCGTGCGGGATTTCAACACACTCATTGCGTCCGACGGTTTTACGCACCTTGCCATCACGCACCAGCATGCGCTAAAAGCGGGCGCGTTTGAAAGCGCACACCGAGACCCTTTCGATCGTATGCTCGTCGCGCAATCGCTGATCGAAGGTGCAACGCTTGTCACCGACGATGCCGTGATGAAAGGGTTTCGTGCCCGGTGTTTTTGGTAGTGCGTGGAAAATCACGGGGTGTGCGACACTATTTTCCGGCGTAGCAACGCAGGTTGGCGGTGAGCGTAGTGAACCTCTCAGCGTTCGTGTGTGATGCAGCGCTGATGTTGGGCTTATCAGCCCAACCGGGCTTTGAAAGTAGGGTTGGACGACCGGGTTGCTGTGTTTGAAGCGTTGATTTAGCAGCGTATTTTTCTTTGAGCGGGTAGCGCGAGATTCCCTGCGCTCGTTCAATGTCGATTGCGGGCGTTGTCGCTTCGCAGCGCTCTAACCCCTTTTGCGGAATCTCACCGTTTACAGCTCCAGCATCGCAGCGATGCGAAACTTAAAAGGAGCTTGAAATGAAACTTCGCAATAAAATCATATATTTATCTTTGTTGTCGGCGTTTGGCGGTACGGCGGGTGCGATCGGTGGTATCGCTGATGTGACGGTTTACGACCGCATCGAAAACCGAACCTTACCGATTCATCAGCACAACGGTCGTTATTACGTTGTCGGCAAGCCGGGCAATGAATATCAGATTCGTGTCGCCAATCGCGGACGGCAGGAGATTCTTTCCGTGGTGTCGGTGGATGGCGTGAACGCGGTGTCGGGCGAGACGGCGAATTGGTCGCAGACCGGTTATGTGCTGGGCAATTATCAGGCGTTTGATATACGCGGCTGGCGCAAAAGCACCGATCGTATCGCGGCGTTTTATTTTACCGAGCATCAGAATTCTTACGCCGCGCGCACCGGGCGGCCCAACAATGTGGGCGTGATTGGCGTGGCGGTGTTTCGCAAAAAATACGAGCCGCCCGTGCGCATTGAGCCGCCGGTGCCACCCGTGCGCCCGTGGCCGCGCTCGCGCTCCGAGTCGCCGTTTCCGTCAACCCTGGGTGATGGCATGTCGAGCAGCGCGCCAGCCGATGCCACGCGTGCCGCAGAAGGCGCCAGTGCAGACAGCCGCAGCGCGCCCGCCCAGGCCGACTCGCAACCGGGCGCGTCGGCAGGCGCGATGGAAGGTCGCGGCAGCGGCAGCGCCATGGCGCGCGCGCCGCAAAAATCCACCACCCTGGGCACCGGCCACGGGCGCAGCGAGGAATCGCAAGTGACGTATACCAGCTTCGAGCGCGCCAGTACTGCGCCCGCAGAAGTCATCAGCATTCATTACGACACTTACGAGAATCTGCTGGCGCAGGGCGTGATTTATCAGCCGCCGGTGTATGCGCGACCGACGCCGGTGCCGTTTCCGGGGCAGTTTGTGCCGGATCCGCGTTGACGCGGTGATTCAGGCGGCAAGTTGTGAATGATGGTTGCCGGTATGCGCGCGCTTCTGCATACTGGCGACCGTTATGGTTACGGATGCCGCCGTCAGCGACGAACAGCTCATGATTGCCTATCGCGACGGCGATGCCGGGGCGTTCGATACGCTTTACCGCAAGCACAAGGGCGGTCTGTATCGTTACATGCTGCGCCACTGTCGCGATGCGGGTGTGGCCGACGAGTTGTTTCAGGATGTGTGGATGAATCTGATCCGGGCGCGAGCGAGCTACACCGTGCAGGCAAAATTCACCACCTATATATACAAGATGGCGCACAACCGGCTGATCGACCACTACCGCAAACACGGGCAGGCACTGATGGTGTCGTTTGACGATGATACGGAAGACGCTCCCGTAGTGGCCGAACCCGCAGCCGCCCCTCGCGATGAGCCGGAAAAGCATCTGGATATCAAGCAGCAGGCCGCGCAATTGCTGGAACTGCTGAGCGCGCTGCCGCTGCCGCAGCGGGAAGCGTTTGTGATGCAGTACGAAGGCGGCATGAGCGTGGAAGAAATCGCCGATGCCACGGGCGTGACGCGCGAAACCGCAAAAAGCCGTTTGCGTTATGCGTTGGCAAAAATCCGGCAAGGAATGGGAATCGGCCCTTGGCAATAGATCACGACAACCTGGAGCGTGACGCGCATCTCGCGCGCCTGCTTGAAGCCGCAGCGCGCGAGGAGCCGCCTGTCGCGCTGGACGCGACGATACAGGCGGCGGCACGGCGCGAAGTAAACGCGCGCCCGCAAGCGGCGGGCCATGTTGCGGGTGGCGGCGGGGGCGAGGCGGGCTCGCCGCCATTGCGCGCCAAGCGCAACTGGTACGTGCCGGTGTCGATAGCGGCCGTGCTGGTGATGAGCGCCAGCCTGGTGACCATCGTGCAGCAGGAAAAAGGCGACGAACTGGTCCAGCCGCCGCGCAGTGCGCCCGCGTCTGCACCTGCCCCGGCAGCGGCGTCCGTACCAGAACAAAAATCTAAGGAAGCCACGCAGGATGCAGTAGCCAGCGCCCAGTCTGAAAGCGCCTTGCGCGACGCCGAGCCCGCCAAACTCAAGTCTGAAGCCGCCAGGCGTGCCGATGTGGCGGCAGCGTCCGCACCCGCAGCGGATTCCGCTGATGGCTATGCCGCAAAGCTGCGCAAGCAAGCGGATAAAAGGGTCGACGATAGGGGCGAGAATCGCAGCAAGGCCAGCGGTCCAATGGAGTCTGGCGTCGAGCAGGATCGGCGTGAATCCGGGGTTGGCAGCTCGACGGATCGCCCTGCGCCCGTTACAGCGCCGACAGTGGCGCTGCCGGAGGCATTGAAGTCCGGGCCTGCGCCCGGAGCGGCGTTGGGTGGTGCATCCGGTGCGGCTGCGCCTGCTGTTCCGTCGGCACCCGTACGCCAAGCTCGCCCGGAACCGTTCCCTGCTGCCGCGGAGCAGGCACCTGTGCAGGCCAAGCGTGATACCGCACCTGTACCACCGTCACCGCCGGTGTCATCGATTGCGTCTTCGCCGCGCACGGCGGCGATGGCCGAAGACGCTCTAGCTTCACGTAATCCACCGCCGACACTGGAAGGTCGCATTTCAGCGGTACCGCGACCTGCCGCCAAGCCTGCTTCGGCACCCACATTGCAACGCAGCAGCCCGCCACTGGCGCCACGCCCGGCGTGGCTTAGTGAACTCGATAACCAGTCACCTGAAAAATGGCTGGCGCGATTGGCGGAATTCAAGCGTGATGGCCGTGCTACCGAGGCCGACGAACTCATGCTTGAATTCCGTCGGCGCTTTCCCGATCACCCGGCGAGCGCGCGCTGATATGAATGACGAATACGTCAGCGCACCGCTGGATGCCAAACCGGAGCCACCCAACGCGGACGATTACAGCGGCTGCTGCGATAGCGGTTGCTCGCCGTGTGTGTATGACCTCTACTGGGAGGCGCAATCACGCTACGAAATTGCGCTCGCCGAGTGGCAGGCGCGTCAGCAGCAGAGCGGCTGCTAACCCTTTGAAATAGTTGAGTTTATTTTTAAGTGACTGATGTTTAAGGGCTTTATTTTTTGCGCCTGTGGCCGACACTGAAGAATCTAAAATGCATTATTTATATTGCCTTGCAATATTTTATTGAATTAATTTTTAATACATTTAAAATATATAATAAAAACAATGGCTTGCAATATATTGCATAGCAGCAATATTTCAGGCATAATGCATTCAGGTTGAGACTGGCCTTGCATTTGGGGTTGCGCACCCGCCAGTCCGACAATAGAATTGCCCCCTCTTTGAAGTACCTGCCTTAGACCACTGCTAATAGTGGTTTTTGGTTCCTGAAACCACAAGGGAGCACTGTTACCGTACCAAGGTAACTTTCCGGTCAGTGATGGATCGCACAGATCATCCACGCGCGGCCGAAACAAAGGAGGTTTTGCATGTACGCAAAATCGATGCTTGAGTATGCACGTGAACGTGTCGTTGCAAGTGCGTGGGCGCGCCACTTGAATTTTGTTCCGGTGGCGCTGGCCTTAACCGTAGCTTCACTGCCGTTTATGCTGGAGCGGCAATTTGTTCAATCCGCTGCGGCCAACAGCAGCAATAGTCATTCCGGTAGTAACGGATCCACAGCCCCCGGCTTCTCTTCCCGTCAGAACGCGCCGCACAGCGAGCCGCTGTCATTCATGGAAAATCCGTTCAGGGGCCTTGTGCTGGCCAACGTGGTCACCGCGCCCAAGCGTGCAGCGATGCCGTTGGATGCGCAGCAACGCGCCGTAGCCGGGTACATCACCCGCAAATTTGGCGTCTCTGTTGACGTGGTGCAAGAACTGGTGCGCACGGCGTTCGCGGCAGGGCAGCAGTTTGGCGTAGACCCGCTGCTGGTGGTGGCGATCATGGCGGTGGAATCGAGCTTTAACCCGATTGCCGAGAGTGTCGCGGGCGCCAAGGGGCTGATGCAGATTATCCCCAAATACCATCTCGACAAATTCGCCGATTTTGGTGGCGAGCACACGGTATTTGATCCGCGCGTGAACATACTCGTGGGTGCGCGCATTGTGCGTGAATACCTGCTCATGGCATCGGGCGATTTATTTACCGCCCTGCAAACCTATGCCGGTGCGCTGGCTGACCGTGATGCGGCCTACACCAACCGCGTGCTGAATGAGAAAGATCAACTGGATGCGCTGGCCGGCTTTCCGAAAACCGACCGCGGCAATCGTGTAACGATGCAGGTTGAATCCCTGCGGCCGGGCACCTTGGCGGTGCCCAAGCTGTTGGCACCGGTGCCATTATCTGGTCCTGTCGCTGGGTCTGTCGCTATGCCTGTTGTCCCGGCTGCGCCAGGGGTAACTCCAGCGCTGCCTGCAACAGCCACACTGCCCATGCCATCGGCTGCGCAAGTGACGCCCTCGTCGACTGCACCCAAGTCTGCTGAAGAGCCCAGGCTCGCCCCGTCTACAGTGCCGCAGCAACCCGCCCTTTCCGGCGTTAATCTGACGCTGGTGTTGCCGGAGTCGGTGCTGCGCTTTTAAGCGCTGCTGCGCAGCCTGTCTGCGCCAGTGTGCTCGACTCAGCGGTTCTGCTATATAGTAGTGCTGTACGCCGCTCCAATTATGGAGTGGCGCTGGAGCCTGCCATGAGCACACCCGAACTGCCGCAAGACTTTATGGCATTCATGCAAAAAATGTGGAATCCGATGTCGTTTCCGGTTCCGGGCATGTTCATGCCGACGGCCAATCTCGAAGATATCGAAAAGAAAATTGCTGAGCTAAAGGGCGTGGAAAACTGGCTTACCATGAACATCGGCTTTATTCAGATGACCGTGAAAACGCTCGAAATGCAAAAAAATGCGCTGGCGTCATTTGCAGCCGCCACCAAAGAAGATCCGCCGGAAGCCAGCAAAAAACATAAAAAATTGTAGCCGATGGCTGTACGTCACGCGTGGGGGGAGAAGTATTCATGGTTCGTGTAGCAAATATTTATAACCATCTGTTTTTATTGATTTCTTATTTATTTTGTGGCGGGGCTTACGCGCAATCTGCTGCGACTGGCACCGGACAGGCTTACCCGACCAAAACCATTCGCGTTATCGTGCCCGCCGCGCCAGGTGACTCCTGCGACACGCTGGCGCGATTAATCGGCAATAAAGTATCAGAGAAATTAGGGCAGCAACTCGCGATCGACAATCGCGTCGGCGGAGGTGGGCAAGTGGGCCTGCAAATGATCGCGCAGGCACCCGCTGACGGCTACACCATCGGCTGTGGACAGGGCGGCAACTTGGTGATTTTACCGTTGGCATTCAAAAAAGTGCCGTACGATTCGAATAAGGATTTCGCGCCGATTGCACTGATGGCGTCGAATTTTCTGGCGCTGGCGGTACACCCGTCTGTGCCCTTTCGCGGCACTAAAGACCTCATCACGTACGCGAAGGCCAATCCCGGCAAGCTCACCTTCGGCACCATTGGCGAAGGCACATTCCTGCACTTCGCCACTGAGCTGCTCTCTAACGAGGCGGGCTTCAAGTATTTGCATGTGCCGTTCAAGGGCGTCTCCGCCATCGTCACCGATATCATCGGCGGGCGCATTGATGCAACGCTCGGATCGTTCGTCACGTTGCAGCCGCATGCCGTATCGGGCCGCCTCAAGATTCTTGGCGTTGCCCGTGACAAGCCCGCGCCGAACTACCCGCAGTTCCCGACGATCGCTGAAACCATCCCCGGCTTTACGTCCGGTGGCTGGTTCGGGTTTATCGCACCAGCCGCCATGCCCAAGGAGATGATCGCGCTATTAAATCGCGAGATGAACGCCGCGATGAAGCTCCCCGATATCCGCGAAAAAATGACAATATTCGGTTTGGAGATACACACCGAGTCGCCGGAATTTTTTACCCAAACCCTGCGCAGTGATTTTGAAAAATGGGGCAAGCTGGCAAAAGATATCGGCTTTAAACCGCAGTAGCAGAAAAGCAAAAATCCGCAGGAGGTGTTTGTGATGGGCGCAAGCAGCTTTCGTAAGTTATTGTTTTTATTAAATATATTGTGGGCATCTGGCGGGGCTTATGCGCAGCCGTACCCGGCTAAAAGCATACGCGTGATCATTCCCGGCGCCGCAGGCGACACCTGCGACATGATGCTGCGCATGATCGGCATCAAGTTCGCCGAGAAAACCGGGCAGGCGTTCGTCATGGACAATCGCGTGGGTGCTTCCGGTCAACTCGGGTTGCAACTGATCGCGCAGGCGCCCACGGATGGCTACACCATCGGTTGCGGGCAAGGCGGCAACATGGTGATCGTTCCGCTGGCCTACAAAAAAGTAGCCTACGATTCGCACAAGGATTTCGCGCCAATTGCGCTGATGGCATCAAACTTTCTGGCGCTGGCGGTGCATCCCAACACGCCGTTCAAAACCACGCGCGAGCTGATCACCTACGGCAAGGCTAATCCCGGCAAGCTGACATTCGGCACCAACGGCGAAGGCGCTTTTCTGCATTTTGCCACTGAGCTTTTTCGCAAAGAGGCCGGTTTTACCTATCACCATGTGCCGTTCAAAACCGCCAGCATTATCGTCACTGATCTCATCGGCGGGCGCATCGATGCCGTGATGAGCGCGTTTATCACGGTGCAACCGCACGCGGTGTCCAAACGACTGCGCATACTGGGTGTGGCCCGCGAAACGCGCGCACCCAACTACCCGGATTTTCCAACGCTGGCTGAAACGATTCCGGGCTTCGCCTCGGGCGGCTGGTTCGGTGCCATCGCGCCAGCGGGCATGCCCAAAGACATGATCGCGCTGCTCAATCGCGAAATGAATGCCGCGATGAAATCACCCGACATCCGCGAAAAAGCAGCCCTGGTCGGGCTGGAGCTCCACACCGAATCGCCGGAGTTCTTTACGCAAACCCTGCGCAACGACTTTGAAAAGTGGGGCAAGCTCGCGCGCGAGATCGGGTTCAAGCCGCAGTAGCTTTGGCACACCGCGCAGATGCTACTCGACGAATCAGGCGCGCTTATCCTGAAACAATTCCGCTGCGGCAACAGCCCGTAACGGCGGCAAGTCACGCTGCACGGTCTCCCAGATAAATTGTGACACAACGTCTTCATAATCATGTCGATAGGCGTTGCCAGCGCCAGCTATTTGCTTCCACGCGATAGCGGGGTGGCGGTCCTTCAGCTCGTTGGCTAAACGCCTGGACGCCTCGGAAATAATTTCAAGGCAGCGCGTAACGGCATACACCGTGCGGGCGTCGCCCTGAAATGATGTGCTATCTATTCCAGAAGTGAACTGCGTAGCAAGGTCGATATGATGGAGTATGTCACGCAGCGCATTTCAGTAACGTTAGAAGGCATAGATCGCATCAGCCGTTGCTGCGGGGCGCACATAAGGTTTCAGGCCGTCACGATTCACAACATCTACGGGGCCATCAAACAGACTGGCTATGTAATCCTTGAGTCCCACATACTCGTACACGGACACATGCGCATCAGGCTTAACTTCAACCATGATATCGATGTCGCTGTCCGGGCGATCGTCGCCGCGCGCACGCGAGCCAAACAAGGCAGCATGAGCAACGCCGCGCTCCCGCAACGCCCTTTCATGCGCCCGTAGTCGATCAAGGATATCCTGCTTTTTCATGAGCTAACTATGCCATAAAAAGCGGGCCGTTTACAGAAAACCTCTCTCCGCCGATGCGAAGAGAGGTGTGACGGCCCGCTCAAAACCGGCGTTGATGATCTTGCGCTTCGATAAAAATGTGCTGTGACGCGATGTCCAGCCGACGGTGAAGTTCGTTACGCTCATGCGGCGTCAAGAACCCATCTGCCACGAATGCACGCTCCATCGCATGGATGTCATACTGCTCGGCCATCAGGCGGCGAAATTCCCAGCGCGTTATCACACCACGGTGAAAACCGGCATCGATACGTGCGCGCTGCTCTGCCTGGCGCTGGTTGATTTCGCGCAGGCCCGCGAAGGGATGCTGCAGCGCGTAGGCGGGTTGCACGGCAGGGCGTCCGTAGCCATTGTTGTAGCCGTAGCCGTAACCGCGCGGGCCGTCAGCCATGGCCGAGGTTGCCAGTGCCAGCGCCGCTGTTGCTGCTAATGTGCTGATGAGCTTATTCATGATGCACCTCTCTGGGTTGATGGTTGGGGCGCCTAAACTGTGCGTCCGTAGGATCAAAAACGAGGGAGGCGTGTCGCACGCGTACGTGCAAACAGGCGTTTTTGTAAGTGCTTGTTACAAGAATGCGGGGACTGTAACGATTTGTTTCTGCGGCGGGTTTTGCAACACAAACTTACATTTGAAGAGGGAAGGATGGGAAGGTGCGGTTCCCGAACAGCCGCATCATAACCAATTGATTTATAAATTTAATTTCTATAATCGTATCCTACCCCAGTATTTCCGCGCCAAAATTTAACGCATCTACCGTGGAGTTAACCGGCGCGCGCTGCCTTTACGCGAGTACGCGTTGAACGAGTAGTCGTTAGGCTGGACTGTCTTTCAAACAGGCGGCCAGCGGCGTACTTGTGCAATACGCTGGCGATAAAGGTCTGGTACGGAATACCTTCCTCCAGCGCGCGGGCCTGAATATCCATCAAATCTGGCGAAGACAATCGTATATTGATTCGTCTGTCTTTGATAAAAGTTGCCGTAGCCGCAGCCTTGAATTTAGCCGGCTTGGTTTTTGAAGGCGAAGTGGACTTGAATTCGCCCTTTTCATAGGTAGTCAGGATGTCGCTCTCAAAGGCATCAAGTTTTTTCATCGGGGTTGCTCCTCAGTAAATAATCTCTTGTCACCTTTTGAGTCTAAGGGCCATTAAGTCTAATGGGTGACGCTAAATCTGCGATCGTATGGTTAGTTTCGGTAATCATGTCTGACCCTACGCTATTCTCAATTTTTTTTGTGTCTGCTATTGTTTTGCAAACGGCTTAAATGGACAACATGTCAAAGTCTGTCGAGCCGCCGCCCGCATTGCCGGTGAAGTCGGTGATCTCTGTGAACTCCGATAACGCGACACCGTTTACGGGAGACACGCTGTAGGCCATGCTCCCCGCCTGACCCGGCGTAACAGTGAAGCGAAGATGCCCCTCCCCTGCAGGGACGCGGATGCGGCTGGTGTCGACACGATAGAACATGGTCTCCGGGATTATCATGATCAACTTCTCGCCGGGTAAACGCTGCGGGTACAGCTTGAGCACGAGCGTCGCCGCAGAACCCGCGACGCTCCACACAAAAATCTTCGCGTAGAAATCACCGCCCGGCAGCTTGACCGTGAGTATCTGCCCCTTTCTCAGCAGCACGCTGCCGCTGGTGCGTCCGTTGCGATCGGTACTGCTGACGATCCCGTTGTCGTAGCCGTAATCAAGCTGCGTGGTATGAACGACATCTTGAACGCGCTTTCCTTTGACAATCTTGTCGCCCAATATCGGGTTGCTCATGGTCGACGGCAGGGTGCCATTGTGTTTCTCGTACCAATGACCCCATTGCCGGTCAACGAAAGCGTGATGCAGCCAGAACGCGACGTCTTTCGGCGCATGTCCGCCGGCCACTTTGCCGCCGAGCACCACGTGGATCGGGGTGTGATAGGCCAGCTCCAGATTGAGCTGAAAATCCTCGAAATTAGTTTGCGAAAAATCGGGGAATGACCAACCTGTGACGTCATCCGTACCGATCGGAACCGTTTCCCCTTCGTTCGCACTGATGCGCTTGATCTCGTCAGGGAGCGCATCCTGAACCGCGTTCCAGTAGGGCAACGTCACATCGGGCTGCTCGCGCCGGAGCCGGCTTTCGAACTCGTGCAGGAAAACGCGATGCCATGCCAGAAAGTACAATCCCGCATGCTCAACCACGCCGTTCACCAGATGCGTGTGTGCGCCCCAGAGATGCATGAACTTGTTGCCGAATGCCTTTGCATGCTCATCGGCAAAATCATCGAGCGTGGGCTTGCCGGTGTTCTGCAAAAAACCTCTCGTGACGCGCTGAAACGCGCTCACGAACTGAGTCCACTCCGCTGCCGTCAAATCCTTTTGGTTCTTACGGATAATCATGACTTGCTCCCAAGCTGGATGCCAGTAGCGCAACCATCAGCCTTCGCTGCGCATGGCGTGTATCCTCAGCACTTCAGAGCGAGCCGTGGTCAGCACCACGTTGTTCGCACCGAAAAGCGTGACAACGGCCACAATTTCGTCCGCGCCAGCCTTGTCCTCATTCAGGAGCGAGCAGGCAATCTTGTCATTGAATCGTACTCCGATACTGGAAGTGCGATTGAGGTCTGCGCGCACAATCCTTTGATCGAACGTGTAGAGCAGCCGCAGGCGTACAGTATCGTGGTTCTCCAGACGGGCCTCAAGCCTGAACTCGTCCGGAAATGGTCGGTCCGACCCATCAATAAGCGGCGCGATGTTTGTCTCGATAGTGCAGTCCGCAATCATGCGGCGCCGGTCTATCGTGATACTGAGCTGAGGCGTAAAAAGGCCGGGCATGGCTTCTCCGTGAAAGGCATCAGGATTAGGGAGGGATAGATTCTTTTACTGTCACTTCGCCGCATTTAACAAAAAACATTATGCAGTAGCCGGCATATCACTTCAACGTCTTCACAATCTCACCGAGCAATATATCAAGATCTTTGTGAAAGTCTACTTGCCGCCCTGTCGGAAGTACTTCCTTCTGCCGAATAGGAACGTGAAGGTGTGCGTCGGCAATGTTCCACAACGATAGTTGAAGATTTTGCATCGACTTTTTGAATGAGCTTGGCCCGGCATAGTTATTGGCAACATCAGAAAAATTCTGCTTACCGAGCGATGGTGGAACGTGATCGAGGATACCTGCGGCCATACGTTGCATGGACGTCCGCGTGCAACGCGATGTTCGGCGCATTTCATTGATTGGTTTCGCCATACATCACGACCTTCCCTGACTGTGAGGCAAAACGGAGCAGTGACAGATGGGACTTCAAAAAATTGAAGACGTATGACAGCGATTCCCCGTCGTCGTCGCCTTCTGGACATGGAGTTTTAGACGCGCAGGATTGATCCAAGAAGCGCCGCACTTGTTCCTCCGTATAGTTGTAGACCCAACCGTCCTTGATGATCGCGTCGCTTGGATAGAGGAGTTGAGCAGGTAAGGGCTCAAAGCCTTTTGCGTGGAGCGTTATGTTCGGTTGATATGGGTCTTTCGTCGCCTCGACGACCAGAGCTGGATTCAACACAATTTCATCGATGAGGGTCTCTATCTGAAAAGCAGAGTGCTTGATTGCGTCGTACTGAATCAGGCAGGCATCCTCAAACAGATAGAGGTTCTTGCCATTCGATGCCTGCTTGCATATGCAGTCCAACTGGGACAGTAGACAGCCGTTTCGTGACGGGGCATACACAAAGTGATCAAAATCCCCCTTGTGCCCGTCGAGTAATTTTCGCGGGTCAGCGGTAACTTCGGCCTGATCGCCTGAGGTGGCAAACGCGAGAGTGTGAGGGTACCAAGCCATACTTCGCCTAACGTTCGCAGCCACCGGCGCGCGCCCGTTGATGTATGCACGGCACGGCGCTCGTGCGCGCTTCCGAGTGGGCTGCAGTGTTAGGTTGCATGATCTCCAAGCCCGGCCACTACGTTCGATACGAGATCCTCAAGAGCGAGGGCGAAAGAGGACAGTGGACATGCCGCAATAATGCGACTGCTCTCATACCAGCCGCTCTGCACTCCGATTGCCGAGTATTTCCACGTTCCGTCAACTTTTTTGAGCGCGAAAATCGGCCCGCCACTCATTCCATCGACGTCTTTGACCATTCCAACCGAGTCGTCCTTGAGACGCCCGTAAAACTGATTCTCGGCTTTTCGGCCAGCTGCCGGAGGTGCATCGACGGATTCAAGCGGAGCAACGACCACTTTCGCTGTGATCAAGGTCTCACCGTCGTAGGAAACCGTTTCAGATGGAACTCCGACGAGCGCCCATTGATCATGCTCTGTGACATGGTCTCCCCAAGCAACTTTGGTGATGGGGACTGCACCACCAGCTTGCAGTTGACGGCAATAAAACTCCTCAAGCGGGACCACGGCGTAATCGAGCCCAAGTTCCTCGTTCTCGATAACGCCCCAGCGGTTTATATCGAAGCCGAACGGTACCGCCGAGTTGTTGAATCGATTGCCCGCCGTCTGATCTCCGAGGCGCCAAATATCAAAGGCCGCGCCTTGGCCAAGCGCTTTGCGGATATCTCGCAGGATGTGGCCAGCGGTGACGTAGAACCATACGTCCTTCACTTCAATTAGGAAGCCAGAGAAAACGAAAGTCTTTTCCTCGTGTTCCCCTGGGAGTTTTCGGACACAGGATAGGGTAAGGAAGTGACGGCCAACGCTTTTCATGAAGCGTTCGTTTAGATCCCCAGCCACTTGGCGCGCTCCGGTCATGCAACCTAACGTTAAGTTGAGGGGCTGACGCGGGCTGCTTCGCGGCAGTCCCGCTCGAACGTTAGGTTAGGAGGTGTCATTTTCAGAGACCTTTTGATCTGAAGCTTCTTTTGAAACGCCGCCCAGAACAAAGCCTGCAATGCCACTAATTACGGCGACGGAACCCTCGCTGAGCTTGCCTGATATGGCGAGAACAACAACTGCAAAAATACAAAAGACAACAGTTGATATACGAAGAAAATTACCACGAATAAAAAGTAAGCCGAAAGATTTCCCCGCCCCCCTCTCAACCTTTGAGAACCAGCCCTTTCAAGGTCATTTAATTTTGCCGTCCTTGAGGACGCGAGAGGTTGCTACGTGTCGTTGGGCCGAGCTTTGAGATACGTAACCTTTCTTTGCATGCACTTTCGGTCCGCGCGGATGTTTGCGTAGCCGAAGCGGCTCGGCAT
>CANKUB010000009.1 GCA_947486575.1 Betaproteobacteria bacterium
ACTGCCCAGTCTTGCGTGTCGGATGTCTTGCTCAAGCAATACCGTCATGAAATCAATTCACCATTACAGTAACATCGCTTATGCAAAAGTACAATCCCCCCAATTCACAAGCCCCAGATTTCAAAGGCAAAGTTGTGGGTAATGATCAGCCTTGAACAGGGGGACTGCAGGCAGCGTACTGGTACGGGTTTCCCCGGTGATGGCGATGGCTTTCAAGCGGCCGCTTTTGATGTGGGGCATGGCCAATAGCAGATTCTGAAACGAAAGCTGCACCTGACCGCCTACAAGCTCGGAAAGAGCGGGATTCGCGCCCTTGTAGGCGACCGCCTGCATTCTGATCCCGGCGAGCGTGGCGAAAAGTTCCCCTGCCAGATGGGCCATGCCGCCATGGCCCGCGGTACTGTAGTTCAGTTCTGCGGGCCTGGCCCTTGCGAGCGCAATCAATTCCCGCACGTTGTTGGCCGGCACCGACCGATGGAGCAGCAGTGCCACTTCAGAACTCGCCAGCGTGGTTACCGGCGCAAAGCTGTTGAGTGCGTCGAACGGGAAATTGCGTACCAGCAGCGGAGCAACCAGATACGCGGAACCCGATATCAGCATGATGGTATGGCCATCGGGAGGCGCCTTGAGCGTCGCCTCGGCAGCGATCACACCGCTGCCGCCCGGCCTGTTGTCGGTGAGCACCTGCTGGCCCCAACTCTCGGTCAGACGCTGGCCGATCAATTGGCCAAGGACGCTGGTGGCGCCGCCCGCGGCATACGGACTGATAACGCGAATCGGCTTGGCGGGATAGGCCGGCTGGGCGGCGGCGGAACCGGCAAGACCTATCAGCAGGGTGGTGGCGAGGACATGTTGCGGTGCAGTTGGGTAGTTCATTTTTCGCGTCTCCGAGCATTTAACGGCGTGTCGCGCGGTTTACTTGGACTTGAGGCCCGACTCTCTGGCGATGCGCACAAAGGTCTCAATGTCGGCGCGCAGGTTTTTTTCGTGCTCCTCCGGCGTGGCCGTCGTGACATGAAAGCCGAGGTTTTGCAGTCTTTCCCTGACTTCCGGCAGCGCGACGTTGCGCGCCAGTTCCCGGCTGATTTGGCTCCGGATGGCGAGCGGCGTCCCCGCCGGCGCCAGCCACGCCTGCGATCCATCGCGCCCCCAACCCGGTAATACTTCAGGCGAGGCTGGCACATCCGGCAGCGCGGCGACGCGGGTCGGGTTGGCCACCACCAGAGGCAACAACTTGCCGTCCTTGATCATCGGCAATGCCACGGTTAATCCCGGCGCGCCGAATTGAACGCGGTACGCCATGATCTCGATCAAAAATTCAGGCTGGCCCTTGAACGCCACGTGCTGCGCCTTGAAACCCGCGGCTGCGCGAAACCGCTCCGCGCTGAAGTGGGTTGAAGTGAACGCCCCCGTGGAACCAAACAAGAGCTTGCCCGGCCGCGCATTGGCGTAGGCGACGAGTTCCTTCACCGTCTTGACGCCGAGCGAGGGCGAGACCACTAGCACAGTGGTGCTGGAGCCGATCTCTCCAACGCCCGAAAAATCCTTCAACGTATCGTAGGGCAGGTTGGTATTCATCACTGCACTGATCGCGAACGCGGGCGAGGTCGCCAGCAGCGTGTAGCCGTCGGGGGGCGCCCTGGCGACAATTGCCGCAGCGAGCGTGCCGCCCGCGCCCGGACGGGGTTCGATGACCAGCGGCTGTCCAAAGGCTGCGTTCATACCCGGCGCGATCAAACGCGCCAGAATATCCGTGGTGCCCCCGGCTGTGAACGCTACCACCAGGCGAATGGGCTTGACCGGAAATTTCTGCTGTGCCCGCGTCAAACCCGGCGCAGCGATCAGCGTGGTTGCGGCGAGCCATGGCAAAAAACGCAACGGTGAATGCCAACGGCACTGGATTAGCATATTCGCGACCTCCCGGTTGAGCCAGACGACATGCTAGGCCAACGCGAGCCTGTTTGAAAGGCTCGCACGGGAGGCCAGTTCCACGAACGCCCCGCGCTTGCTTTAATCTTGCAGGGAATGCTTGGTCCATTAGTCCTTTGTAAGTACCCAAAGGTGGCGATCCTTAGTAAGATAATCTATACTAAAATTATGACATTGTCAAATTATCGGGAACAATAAGCGAATTTAACGGGCACAGCCCCCAAATTGGGAGCAGGCGGCGACTGACTGGTACTGGCCTATTCTGTTGAAAAACCCTCAAGATGTGCAGGCAATTGATATAATATGCTTGTAGCATAATACATCAGGTGCCGCGATGATGGGACAGCAAGCCAGTGTTCAGACGCCATTGTTCTACAGCTTCAATCTCGAAAGCCACGTCCCGCAGGATCACTTGCTGCGTGGCATTGATCCCTTTCTTGACCTGAGCGAACTGCGTCAGCAGCTCACCGAGTATTACAGCGCTATCGGGCGTCCCTCCATCGCCCCCGAACTGATGATGCGTATGCTGATCATCGGCTACTGCTTCGGCATTCGTTCCGAGCGCCGCCTGTGTGAAGAAGTACACCTGAATCTGGCCTACCGCTGGTTCTGCCGGCTGCGGCTGGACGATGCCGTGCCGGATCATTCCACCTTCTCCAAGAACCGGCATGGCCGCTTTCGCAAGAGTTGCGCATTCCGGCTTCTGTTCGAGGGCGTGCTCAAGCGCTGCATGGCCGAAGGCCTGGTTCGGGGCGAAGGCTTTGCCACCGACGCCAGCATCATCAAGGCCGATGCCCAGCGCCAACGCCGGGTGGCGGGGTCGGAACCCATCGATTGGGGAGACCCCGAAGAGGCCACGCGGTCGGTACGCGAGTTTCTGGCAGGGTTGGAAGTGGAGAATCCCAGTGACACCGTAGCCAAAGCCATTTCCCTGACCGATCCGGCGGCCAGTTGGACGGCGGCGCCAGGCGGGCCTGCTTTCTTTGCCTACGCCACCAACTACCGGATTGATCTGAAGGCAGGGATCATCATGGACGTGGAGGCCTCTGCTGTGAACAGTGCAGCGGAAGTGCAGGCCCCCCAAACCATGCTGGACCGGGTCGAGGAGAAATTGGGCATCACCCCAGACCGACTGGTCGGGGACACCAATTACGGCGCAGCCGCCATGCTGGCTTGGCTGGTGGATAAGAAGGGCATCGAACCCCACGTTCCGGTGTGGGACAAAGCGCAGCGCCAGGATGGTACTTTCTCGCGCGGCGACTTTGTATGGGATGAACCAGCCAACGAATATCGCTGCCCCAACGGCAAAGCGCTGCGCTGCGATTGGCGTCCGCTCAAGAATCCACGCACGCATGTCACCAAAGCCGACACGATCATTTATCGCGCCAGTGAACACGACTGTGCGAAGTGCCCACTCAAGGATCGCTGTTGTCCGAACACGCCGATGCGCAAGATCGCGCGCAGTGTCCATGAAGCGGCACGCGACGTAGCTCACGCTATCGGTAAGACTGAGGCATATAAGCAGTCACGCCAGGACCGTAAAAAGGTGGAAATGCTGTTTGCCCATCACAAGCGCATTCTGAAGCTGGACAAGCTGCGCCTGCGGGGCTTTAGTGGGGCGCGCGATGAGTTTCTGTTGGCAGCAACCGCCCCGAATCTGCGACGAATGGCGAAATGGTTGTCGCCAATAGCAGCAAAAGGGCAAATGAATCCGGCTTAAAGGCTCCAAAAACAGTGCACTCGATGAAAACGCACGAGTCATTAACTTAAAAACGCTGATTCAAAAACTGGCGGGGCAGTAAACTCATTTCTATCTGGGGGGGGTTCAACAGAATACTGCGCATTGCAGCCCTTCGTGGCACTGACCGCCAACGGCAGCTCAGGCCGAGAAGCAGTCAGTGCCAGACGTAACCTGAATCGTCCGGAGTTGACCGAGACTTGCCTGTCGCCATACCTGACAGCGAGCAATCCCCTATCGTCGCATCCCACTCGCGCAGGGGTCGCCCCCGCCGCGCCACGGCGCTATAATCGCGTTCCCTCTGTATCCTCTTTGTAGACTAGCCGAAATGACTTCCAAAGCCGAGTTGGCCAACGCGATCCGCGCGCTTGCGATGGACGCTGTGCAGCAGGCCAATTCCGGCCATCCGGGCATGCCCATGGGTATGGCGGAAATCGCACAAGCCTTGTGGATCAATCACTTACGCCACAATCCGGCGAATCCGGCGTGGGCTAATCGTGATCGTTTTGTGCTGTCGAACGGGCATGGCTCGATGCTGCTGTATGCGCTGCTGCATCTGACCGGCTACGATTTGCCGATGGCGGAGTTAAAGCGCTTTCGTCAGTTGCATTCCAAAACGCCGGGGCACCCAGAGCATGGCATCACGCCGGGCGTGGAAACAACCACTGGCCCACTGGGCCAGGGCCTCGCCAACGCGGTGGGGATGGCGCTGGCCGAACGCATGCTGGCGGCGGAATTTAATCGTGATGGCCAAGCGGTAATTGACCACCGCACTTATGTATTTCTGGGTGACGGTTGCCTGATGGAAGGCATTTCGCACGAGGTGTGTTCGCTGGCCGGGACGTTGGGGTTGTCCAAGCTGATCGCGCTATATGACGACAACAGCATCTCGATAGACTCCGAAAAACATAATATAAAACAATGGTTTACGGATAACACGCCGCAACGATTTGAGGCGTATGGCTGGCACGTCATTCGCGATGTTGACGGGCACAGTGTCGATGCGGTTGATGCCGCGATCAAGCAGGCGCAATCGCAATCGTCCAAGCCGGTGTTGATCTGCTGCAAAACCATCATCGGCAAGGGCTCGCCGAAAAAAGCCAATACCGGTGCGGCGCACGGTGCGCCGCTGGGCGCAGAAGAAATCGCCGCCACCCGCTTGGCTATCGGCTGGAATCATCCGCCATTTGAAATTCCCGCGGCGGTTTACGCGGGCTGGGATGCGCGTGCGCGCGGTGCCGTGCAAGAGTCGGCGTGGAATGAAAAATTTGCCGATTATGCCAAGCAGCATCCCGATCTTGCCGCTGCCTTAAAGCGCCGTTTGTCGGGCGAATTGCCTGCTGACTGGAAAAATCACGCGGCAAAAGTGCTGGCCGCTGCAAACGATAAAGCCGAAAGCATTGCCACACGCAAAGCCTCGCAAAACGCGATTGAAGCGCTGGCCCCCGCGTTACCTGAGTTGGTGGGCGGCTCGGCCGATTTAGCCGGTTCAAACCTCACCTGGTGGTCAGGCTCGAAAGCGGTGGGAGCCTCACTTGGCAACTCTGGCGGCGGCAATTACATTTTGTTTGGCGTGCGCGAATTTGGCATGGCGGCCATGGCCAACGGTATGGCGCTGTATGGCGGATTCATTCCGTATGTGGCGACGTTTCTGACGTTTTCGGATTACGCGCGCAACGCCTTGCGCATGGCAGCGCTGATGAAGCAGCGCGTGGTGTGTGTGTTCACGCATGATTCGATTGGTCTGGGGCAGGACGGGCCTACGCACCAGCCGATTGAGCATGCAGCGACGCTGCGGCTGATGCCGAATATGGATGTTTGGCGCCCGTGTGACACCGTTGAAACCCTGGTGGGGTGGAGCAGCGCAATCGAGCGGCGCGACGGTCCGACCAGTCTGCTATTGTCGCGAGACGCACTGCCGTTTCAAAAACGCAATGCGCAGCAGTTGGCGAATGTGGCGCGCGGGGGCTACATCCTGTCCGACGCGGCTGACCCGAAAGCGGTGATTATCGCCACCGGCTCTGAAGTGGCGCTGGCAATGGCATCACAAAAAATTCTTGCTGCGGAACACATTTCCGTGCGCGTGGTATCGATGCCATCAACGTCCGTGTTCGACCGGCAGGATTCCGCGTATCGCGCAAGTGTGTTGCCCAAAGGCCCGGTGCGCATCGCGGTTGAAGCGGGCGTCACTGATTTCTGGCGTAAGTATGTGGGCATTCGCGGCACCGTGATCGGCATTGACAGCTATGGCGAATCTGCTCCCGCTGCAGAATTGTTTGCGTACTTCGGTTTCACGGCGGAAGGCATCGCGGCCACCGTCAAAAATGCGCTGTAACGGCACACGTATAACTAATTGTTTTTATTGATAATTTTGGAGGGATGTAATGGCAATTAAAGTCGGCATCAACGGATTTGGGCGGATTGGACGCATGGTGTTTCGTGCAGCGGCGCAGGATTTTCCCGATATTGAAATCGTCGGCATCAACGATTTGCTGGAGCCGGATTATCTGGCTTACACGTTGAAGCACGATTCAGTGCATGGCAAATTCAAGGGCACCATTGCGGTTGAAGGCAACACGCTGATCGTCAATGGCAAAAAAATCCGCCTGACGCAATTGCGCGATCCGGCCGAACTCAAATGGAACGAAATCGGCGCGGATATCGTGATCGAAGCCACCGGTCTCTTCCTCGATAAACCCACCGCAGAAAAACATCTCAAGGCAGGTGCTAAAAAAGTCATCATGTCGGCGCCATCAAAAGACGATACGCCGATGTTTGTGTTTGGCGTGAACGACAAATCATACGCCGGGCAAACGATTATTTCCAATGCGTCTTGCACGACGAACTGTCTTGCCCCGGTAGCGAAAGTGCTGAACGACAAATGGGGCATCAAGCGTGGCCTGATGACGACAGTGCATGCAGCCACCGCCACACAAAAAACGGTGGACGGCCCGTCAAACAAAGATTGGCGCGGCGGTCGCGGCATTCTTGAAAACATTATTCCGTCGTCTACCGGCGCAGCCAAAGCCGTGGGCGTGGTGATTCCCGCGCTCAACAAAAAACTCACCGGCATGGCGTTCCGTGTGCCGACGTCGGATGTATCGGTGGTTGACCTCACGGTTGAACTCGACAAACCCGCCACCTATGCCGAAATTTGCGCCGAAATGAAAGCGCAATCGCTGGGTGCCATGAAAGGCGTGCTCGGCTACACCGAAGAAAAAGTGGTTTCCACAGATTTCCGTGATGAAACCTGTACCTCGGTGTTTGATGCCGAGGCGGGTATCGCTTTGGATAGCACCTTCGTTAAAGTCGTGTCGTGGTACGACAATGAATGGGGTTACTCCAGCAAGGTGCTGGAGATGGTGCGCGTGGTTGCGAAGTAATTAGAAAGACTTAGCCACAGATTTCACAGATTCGCACAGATGAACAACCTGTGGAATTTGACCTGCTCATTGTAAATCTGTGGAATCTGTGGCAACAAAGGTTTGATTTAAATGTTTCTTCGACTGACTGATTTGCCGCTCGCCGGCAAGCGCGTATTCATCCGCGCAGACCTGAATGTGCCGCAGGACGACGCCGGCAACATCACCGAAGACACGCGCATACGCGCATCGGTGCCTGCGATCCAGCACGCGCTAAACGCAGGTGCGGCGGTGATGGTCACATCACATCTGGGGCGACCCACTGAGGGCGAACTCAAGCCGGAAGATTCCCTTGCGCCAGTGGCAAAACGCCTTGCGGAATTGCTGAATCAACCGGTGCGCCTCATCACCCACTGGCTCGATGGCGTAGATGTAAAGCTGGGCGAAGTGGTGATGCTGGAAAACTGCCGCGTCAATCGCGGTGAGAAAAAAAACGACGATGCACTGGCCAGAAAAATGGCGGCGCTGTGCGATGTCTATGTCAACGACGCCTTCGGCACGGCACATCGCGCCGAAGCCACCACACATGGCATCGCCAAGTTCGCCAAAATTGCCTGCGCGGGCCCGTTGATGGCCGCTGAACTCGATGCGCTGGGCAAGGCGCTGGGCAATCCGGCGCGGCCACTGGTGGCGATTGTCGCGGGATCCAAAGTCTCGTCGAAGCTGACGATTTTGAAATCGCTGGCGGCGAAGGTCGATCAATTGATTGTCGGTGGCGGCATTGCCAATACGTTCATGCTGGCCTCCGGCATGCGTATCGGCCGTTCGCTGGCCGAGCCGGATCTGGTGGGTGAGGCACAGGCGGTGATTGATATCATGAAGGCGCGCGGCGCGTCTGTGCCTTTGCCCGAAGATGTGATTGTGGCCAACGAACTCGCGGCGATGGCCCGCGCAAATCGAGTGGACGCGAACGCGGTCAGCGCAGACGATATGATTCTCGATATCGGCCCCAAGGCAGCAGCGCATCTCGCCAAAATCATCGCCACCGCCGGAACCGTGGTGTGGAATGGCCCGGTCGGCGTGTTTGAATATGATCAGTTTGCAAGCGGCACCAAAACCATTGCCGAAGCGATTGCGGCCTCCAAAGCGTTTTCCATCGCGGGCGGCGGCGATACGCTCGCAGCTATCGCCAAATACCACATCGTGGATAAAATTTCGTATATTTCAACCGGCGGTGGTGCCTTCCTGGAGTTTCTGGAAGGACGTAAATTGCCTGCGGTTGAAGTACTCGAATCGCGCGCTGCGTAATAACCATAATCGCAATGTAACAGTCTTCCATCAAACTCAAACCTTAAAACTCAACTCTCGGCTTACCCATGACACGCCGCACTAAAATCGTAGCAACGCTAGGCCCCGCCTCCAGCGACAGAAAAACCCTGGAGAGCATGATCGCGGCGGGCATGGATGTAGTGCGCATGAATTTTTCACACGGCACGGCGGATGAGCACAAGAAGCGCGTGGAAATGGTGCGCATGCTGGCGCGCCGCGCAGGGCGTGCGGTGGGCGTGCTGGTCGATCTGCAGGGGCCGAAAATCCGCATTGGCAAGTTCAAGGACAACAAAATTGAACTGGTGGCCGGCGCCAAATTCGTGCTCGACGCCGAATGCAAACTCGGCGACCAGCACGTCGTCGGTCTCGATTACGTCAACCTGCCCAGAGACGTGCGCACCGGCGACACCCTCCTGCTTGACGACGGCCGTATCGTGCTGGGCGTGTCGTCGGTCAAGGGCGCGCGCATCAACTGCGTGGTCGAACTCGGCGGGCCGCTCTCCAACAACAAGGGCATCAACCGCAAAGGCGGTGGTTTGACTGCGCCCGCGCTGACTGAAAAAGATAAGCGGGATATCAAGACCGCCGCAGAATTGAAGGCCGATTATCTCGGCATTTCCTTTCCGCGATCCGGCGCGGACATGAAATGGGCGCGCGATCTGATGCAAAAGGCGGGTGGCAAAGCGTTACTGGTGGCGAAGATCGAGCGCGCCGAGGCGATTGCTGCGCTGGAAGAAATCATTGATGCCTCTGACGTCATCATGGTGGCGCGCGGCGATCTCGCGGTGGAGGTTGGCGACGCGGTGGTGCCCGCGTTGCAAAAGCGCATGATTCGTCTGGCGCGCGAGAAAAACAAAATCGTTATCACCGCCACGCAAATGATGGAGTCGATGATCTCCAACCCGATACCAACACGCGCGGAAGTATCCGATGTCGCCAACGCCGTGCTTGATGGCACTGATGCTGTCATGTTGTCGGGTGAAACCGCCGCCGGTAAATATCCGGTGGAAACCGTAGCTGCCATGGCGCGCGTGTGCATTGAAGCCGAAAAAGAAGACCCCACTGCCAACGAGCGTGTGCGCCGCAACCCACCGAGTGAAGTGGAAGAATCCATCGCGCGTGGCACCGTATTCACCGCGAACAACCTCAATATCAAAGCCATCGCCGCGCTCACGCAAAGCGGCAAGACCGCGCTGCTGATGTCGCGGCTGTCGACGGCGGTGCCAATTTATGCGCTGTCATCGGTCGTGGAAACGCGCCGTCGCGTGTCGCTGTTCAAGGGCGTGTACCCGGTCAAATTCAAGGGCGTGCGCAACCCGGAGCGCGCGCTCAATCAAGCCGAAGACGAATTGTTGAAGCGCGGCGCCGTGCAAACCGGCGATTACATCGTGCTCACGATCGGCGAGCCCTACGGCAAGGCCGGCGGCACCAACACCATGAAAGTCGTCAAAGTGGGTGAGCACCGGCATGCGTAGAAGGCCATGCGCGCAGAAGCAACATATTAAATAGTTCATATAAAATAGGAGGTTATACATGAGCACGCTAATCCAGATCGCCAAAGCCATGGTCGCGCCCGGCAAGGGCATCCTCGCCGCCGATGAAAGTACTGGCACGATTGAAAAGCGTTTTACCAGCATCAACGTCGAAAACACGGAAGAAAATCGCCGCGCTTATCGTGATCTGCTGTTCACTACCAAAGGCATCGGTGACAGTATCAGCGGCGTCATTTTGTATGATGAAACGCTGCGGCAAAAATCGGCTGACGGCATGTCGTTCGTTGATTTGCTCAATAAAAACGGTGTGCTGCCCGGCATCAAAGTAGACGCGGGCGCAAAGCCCTTGGCATTCTGCCCCGGCGAAACCGTTACCGAAGGCCTCGACAATCTGCCCAAGCGCTGCGCGGAATACGTCAAACTCGGCGCGAAATTCGCCAAATGGCGCGCGGTCATCGATATCGGCGTCGACATGCCGAGTTCAACTTCCATTGCGGCCAACGCCCACGCACTCGCGCGCTACGCCGCAATTTGCCAGGAAGCGGGCCTCGTGCCTATCGTGGAGCCCGAAGTGCTGATGGACGGCGATCACACCATCGAACGCTGCGAGCAAGTCACCGAATGGACGTTGAACGCGGTGTATGAAGCGCTATACATGAATCGCGTGTCGCTCGAAGGGTCGGTGTTGAAGCCCTCCATGGTGATCTCCGGCAAAAAATGTGCGCGGCAGGCCGGTGTAGATGAGGTTGCTGAGCGCACGACGCGTATTTTGAAGCGCACCGTGCCAGCGGCGGTAGCGGGCATTGTGTTTTTGTCAGGCGGACAGAGTGATGAGTTGGCAACCGCCCATCTGGATGCGATGAATAAACTGGGCAACAACCCATGGCCGTTGTCATTCTCCTATGGCCGCGCTTTGCAGCAGCCGTCGTTGAAAGCTTGGCGGGGTTCTGTTGCTAACGTGCCCGCTGCGCAAGCCGCGCTGGCGCACCGTGGGCGCATGAACAGTCTGGCTTCGTTAGGCAAGTATTCGGCGAGCATGGAAAAGTAGGTCGAACATCTACACCCACCGCAATGGCCTCATTGATGCATTGAGGACTCAACGGCAATGCAAGGAAGTTTTTCTTTGTATTTCTTTGCGTAATCTTTGCATCTTTGCACCTTTGCGGTAACGGTGCTGGTTTTGTGCCAACCCCACCCCGCACCCCTGTCTCCATCATCACCGGATTTCTCGGCAGCGGTAAAACCACGCTGTTAAACCACGTGCTGGCTGATCCCGGCATGGCAGGTGCAGCCGTCATCATAAACGAGTTCGGCGAAATTGGCCTGGATCATCTTCTGATCGCCACGCCCAACGAGAACACGGTGTTGTTATCCAGCGGCTGCATCTGCTGTACCGTGCGCGGTGATCTGGTGGACACCTTGCGTGAGCTTGATGCTAGGCGACGTGACGGTGGGGTGCCGCCCTTCGACCGACTATTGATCGAAACGACTGGTCTGGCAGACCCTGTGCCCATCATCCAAACCATCATTGCCGACGAAAAAATAGCGCCGCGATTTGAAATGGATGGCGTTATCACCCTGGTCGATGCGGTCAACGGTATGTCCCAGCTTGACCATCAGCGCGAAGCAGTCAAGCAGGCCGCCGTGGCAGACCGATTGCTGCTGACAAAAACCGATATCGCTGAAGCGACACAGGCCGCAGCACTGCATGAGCGTCTGGCGCAGCTGAATCCCGGGGCGCCCATTCAGAATGTGCGTCAGGGTCAAATTGATCAGTCAACATTGTTCGGCGTGGCGCTCAATGCCCACACACGCGGCGACGATCTCGCACGTTGGCTGCGCGATGATGCAGTAGCAAACGCTTCGTATAAACCGGTGCGCAAACACGACGACCACATCCGCGCGCACTGCCTGCATCTTGATGAACCCATCACGCGCATGGGCATGACGGCATGGCTCACTGCGCTGGCATCCCTGCGTGGCGCAAATCTGTTGCGGGTGAAAGCGCTGCTCAATGTCGAAGGCGAACCCGTCGTTGTGCACGCAGTGCAAACGCTGATACACGAGCCGATTGCACTGGCGCAGTGGCCGGATGCTGATCGCCGATCGCGGCTGGTGTTTATCACCCGCGACATGGCGCGCGCGGAGATAGAAGCCACGCTGGATATGCTGCGCCTGAAGCCCGCTAACCCTGCGCGGCTCGATCCGCATGCCTATGCCAATTTTGTCGCCGCGATGAAAAAAGTTCACGGATAACACGGGCATGTCAGCTTGTCTATTTTGTTGACATTGGGCAGACGTTTTATTACTTTCAAGCCACGGAACGAACAAGGAAATCTACATGTTTGACTATAAGTTAGTAGAGCCGAAGGGCGACGTTAAGGTCATCAAAGGTGCGACGCTGATCGATGGCAATGGCGGTGCCCCGCTAAAAGACCCGGTGATCGTGCTCGAAGGCCGCCGCATCAAAGCGGTGGGCGCCAAGGGCAAAGTAAAAATTCCCGCCAAGGCTGAGGTGATCGATTGTGCGGGCTTGACACTGATGCCCGGCCTGATGGACGTGCATCTGCACACCATGATGTTCAATTGCCTTACGTTTCATAATTATCGCGTGGCGCAATGGGAAATCACGCCTGAACTGCAACAGATGTATGGCTTGTTCCATGCGCAGCTTTGTTTCGACATGGGCTTTACCACGCTGCGTGATCTGGGATTGAACTCCTACCGCGGCCTTCTCACCGCGCATTTATGTGCCGTGCGTGATTCGATCAACGCCGGCATCGTGGAAGGCCCGCGTATGTTCATCGGCGGCTTCACCACCATTACCGGCTCGCATCTGGATTTGATTCAACCCCGTGCAGCGCAGCGGTTGGGTTTTCAGACGGCAGACGGCCCGTGGGAGCTGCGTAAGTTGGCCCGCACCAACCTGCTGGCAGGCTGCGATATCGTAAAAACCTGCGCTACCGGCGGCGGCGGCACGGACAAAGAAGAGCCTGATATCCGCAATATGACGCAGGAGGAAATCAACGCCATCGTCGACGAGGCTCACGCGTTTCACAAACCGGCGGCGGTGCATTGCTTTACACCCAACGGGCACCGCATGGCGCTCGAAGCCGGTGCCGACACCATCGAGCACATGGTATTTCACGATGAAGAAGTAATCGATATGATCGCCGATTCACCCGCGTGGATGACACCCACACTGCTGCATCGCACCGACGGCGCGATCCAGAACCGGCTGGATCAGGGCACGTCGATGTTCGTGATCAATAAGATGAAAGCGCTGCAACCGTATTGTTTTGACACCTTCCAGAAAATGTATAAGGCAGGCGTCAAAATTGCCATGGGCACCGACATGGGTTTCGATCCGGAGATGGGCACCAACGCCAAGGAACTGGAGGTCTACGTCAAGCTTGGCATGAAGCCGATGGAGGCCATCATGACCGCCACGCGCAACGCCGCACACGCGCTGAAAATGGAAAAAGAACTGGGCACGGTCGAAGTGGGCAAACTAGCCGATATCGTTGCGGTAAAGGGCGATCCGCTGAAGAACATCGCCTGCTTGCAGGAAAAGAAAAATATCCAGATCGTGATGAAAGAAGGCCGCATCTATGCCGACCGTCGCGCAGGACACAGCAAGAATGTGGTGAATGTGAATCCGGGTGAGTGGAAGATCGTCGATTATTTGTAGGCGCAGCATCAAATCAGCGAGGAAATCATGACGGCAAAGAAAAGTGCAAAAACCAAAACCGTTGGCGCGGTCAAAGGTGGCAACGGCAAGTACCAGTTCAAAATGGCGGCGTTGAAAAAAGTTCCTGCTGGCACCGGCTATTCAACTTCGCATGGCGGTGTCGTCGAAGGCGAACGGATATTGGTGGGTTATATCCACAAGCCGCGTGGCACCGGCGCGCGCATGCACAGCCATCTCAACGAGCAATTGAATTACGTGGTGCGCGGCACGCTGATGGGTTCGGTGAACGGCAAGAAAGTGCGTGCGCCCACAGGCTCGCTGATCTATATCCCCGCAAATGCGCCGCATACCCTGGTGGCTGACCCCAAGGACGAAGATGTGATTTTTCTGGCGATCAAGGATTTGTCGCAGGGCATTATCGGCAAGGCGATTGATGGCACCATGACAGGCCCGCTCTATATGAAAGGCTTCGAGCCCAAGAAGCCTGTAAAAGGTGCCGCAAAAAAGAAGGCGGTTCGCCAAGCGGCGCGCTGATCGCTACGCGTAGCGCTATACTGCCTGCCCCGTTACGCTGACAAGCTGCCGGGGCATATTTTTGGAGGGAGCATGCCTGGCAAAGCGATACTGGTGTTCCATCGCGCAATACCTGCGGCACTGCTGTGCTTTGCGCCTGCCGCCACTTTGGCCCAAACGTACCCAGCAAAGCCCGTACGCCTTATCGTTGGCTTTGCCCCCGGCGGCCCCAACGACATCGTCGCCCGCGGGCTGGCGCAAAAACTGTCGGAACAAACGGGGCAGCAGTTCATCGTCGAAAACCGCCCGGGCGCCAATACCGCGGTAGCGACCGAACTGGTCTCGCGCGCGGCACCCGACGGCTATAACGTGATGTTTGTGTCGCCGGGGCATGCCACCAACCCGTCGATGATGAAATTGAATTTCGATTCGATGCGGGATTTCGCGTTCGTCACACAAGTCGCGGACGCACAGAACATTCTCGTCGTGCATCCTTCATTGCCGGTGCGTAGCGTCAAGGAGCTGATCGCGTTCGCCAGAGCACGGCCGGGTGAGATCAACTACGGCTCCTCGGGCACGGGCAGCACCGGGCATCTGTCAACCGAATTGTTTCAAATGATGACCGGAACGAAGATGATGCACGTTCCGTATAAGGGTGCCGGGCCTGCATTGATTGAGCTGCTGGCTGGCCAGCATGTGCTGTACTTTGGCAACATCGCGGGCATCATCGGTTACGTGCGCACCAACCGTATGCGGGCGCTCGCCGTAACGGGCGAAAAACGCTCCCCCTCCGTGCCGGACATACCGACCGTCATCGAAGCCGGCTTGCCGGGGTTTGTAGTCACCGCGTTCTATGGCATTGCATTGCCCGCAAAAGCGCCGCGCGCGATTGCCGACAGGCTAAACAGTGAAGTGGTACGCGCGTTGAAATCAACAGACTTTAATGCGCGCCTGCGCGATTCTGGCACCGAGCCGGTGGGCAGCACGCCGGAGCAATTTACCGCGTTCATGCAAAACGAAATCGCCAAGTGGTCAAAAGTTATCAAAGCTTCAGGCATCAAAGGCGAGTAGCATTCAGCGAACGCACGGTTCTCCCTTGGCAGATATATGAAAAAATTGTTTAAAAACAAATGTTTACAGTCGATCATCCTGTTGGCGAGTGCTTGCGCGCAGGCGCAGACCTATCCCGCCAAGCCGATACGTTTTGTCGTCGGTTTTCCGCCGGGCGGTACCAATGATCTGGTGGCGCGCGCGATCGGACAAAAACTCACTGAACAAATGGGCCAGCAATTCATTATCGAAAATCGCGGTGGTGCCAACACCGCCATCGCCAGCGAGATGTTCGCCAAAACCGCTGCGCCCGACGGCTACACCATCATGTTGAATGCGCCGGGGCATGCCACCAATCCGGCGATGATGAAGCTCAATTTCGATTCCATGCGCGATTTTGCGTTCATTACCATCGCGGCAGAATCGGTGAATTTGCTGGTGACGCATCCGTCGTTCCCGCCGCGCACGGTCAAAGAAATGATTGCCTTCTCCAAAGCGCGTCCCGGCCAGATCAACTACGGCTCATCGGGCGTGGGCACCACCGTACATCTTTCGGGTGCGCTGTTCGAATACATGACCGGCGTGAAATGGGTGCATATCCCGTACAAAGGTGCCGGGCCTGCGCTGATTGAAATGCTGGGCGGCCAGTTTTCACTGTACTTCGGCAACATGCCGTCAGTAATCGGCTATGCACGCCAAGGCAAGCTGCGCGGAATAGCCGTCACCGGATCAAAGCGATCGTCTGCCGCCATGGACATACCCACAGTGGCGGAAAGCGGCATTCCCGGCTATGAAGTAACCACGTGGTACGGCACATCCGCACCCGCCAAAACGCCGCGCGAAATTGTTGATCGACTTAACAGCGAAATCTTGCGCGCGCTGAAATCATCCGACATGCAGGCGCGCTTCAAGGACTACGGCGCCGACGCCATCGGCAACACGCCGGAGCAGGCCACGACTTACGTGCAAAGTGAGATCAACAAGTGGGGCAAGGTCATCAAGGCCGCAGGCCTTGCCAGCCAGTAGTTGCAACGACTGAAGCACACGATACGCGAATGACGTAAATCAGAAATACAGCCATGAGTGGAGTCTGCGGTTGGGTAGGTGAAGCTGATCCGGCGGTGCTCGATGCCATGCTCGACGCCATCGACTATCGCGGCGACCGCATCGACAAAGCGGTTGCGCCCGGTGTCGCGTTGGGCTACCGCTGGTGGGGCGGGCGTCCGGGCAAATCGCCGGGCATTCATCGGGACGGCCAGCATCTGGTGGCTTGTGCGGGCACCTTTGCACCACCCGAGGAATCGCCCGCAGCGGCATTGATCGAAAAGCTGCATCCTGGTGAAAGTGGTCAAGACAATCTGGATGGCGCATTCGCCGCAGCCTGGTGGGATGGCGGCAAACGCCGTCTGACCCTGCTGCGTGATCCGTTTGGCGTGCGTTCACTGTATTACGTTGCGCATCGCGGCACATTTTATTTCGCCAGTGAAATCAAACAGTTACTGGCGATACCCGGTTTGCCGCGCGAGATCGACGATGCAGCTGTGCACAAGTACCTCACGTTTTCATTTGTGCCCGGTGAAGATACGCCGCTGAAAGGCGTGCGCCGTCTGCTGCCACGACGCATCGCTATCTGGGAGAACGGGCGTCTGGAAATTACGCAGTATTTTGAATTGCGTGAGGCGCTTGATGCGAGACTTAGCGATCGTGGTGAAGCCGCGCGCCTGATTGGCGACCTGTGTAAAGCAGCCGTGGTAAAGCGCCTGCATGGCAAAGAAAACATCGGACTATTCTTAAGCGGCGGACTGGATTCGTCTGCGGTAGCGCTGTGGCTAAAAGAAGCGGGCGCGAATGTCACTGCGTTCAGTCTCGATTTCGGCGACAAGAGCGTGGAAAAAGATCGCGCACGCGAAGTCGCCGGCGCTCTGCAAATACCGCTGCACTTTGTAAAAGTCGGCGGCGAAGACTTGTTGCCCATACTTCCCGACCTCGCGTGGCGTCTCGATATGCCGTTTGGCGATGCGGTGACCGGACCGCAATATTTGCTCGGAAAGGCCGCGCGCGCTGCCGGTTGCGATTGCATATTTAACGGCGAAGGCGGCGATCAACTGTTCGGCGGCTGGACGCAAAAACCGATGATCGGCGCTGAGCTGTATGCCAATCTCTATACCAGCAATACCGGCGATGGCGGCGAAGGCTCGCGCGAAGAAACCTATCTGCGCAGCTATCACCGCTTTTACGGCGCTGAAGACGCGCTGTACACGCCCGAGTTTCGCTCGCGTGTCGGCCCGGCTGGTCAGCGTCGCGCGCTGTTGATGCCCTACCTGCAAGGCGAGAAAGCAACCACCTTCGCCAATCGCGTCCGCCTTGCCGATTTTGCGCTGAAAGGCTGTCAGAACATATTGCCGCGCGCCGAACGCATGGCTAATGCGTGGGGCCTTGATATGCGTGCGCCGTTGTTCGACCGTCAGTTGGCTGAAGCCTCGTTTGCATTGGCGCCCCAACTCAAGCTGCATGGCGCAGTCGAAAAATTTATATTGAAACTCGCGGTGCGCGGCAAGCTGCCCAAGGATGTGGTGTGGCGCAAGAAGGTTGGCATGGGTGTGCCTATCACCGACTGGACGCTGGGGCCACTGGCACCTGCGATGCGCGAGTTGTTGGGCAAGGCATCGCTCGAACGGCGCGGTCTGTTCCGCCACGATTACGTTGAGCCCCTTTTACAGGGGCGCAATTTGCCCGGTGAGACCCGCCGCCGCCGCGTCGGCGAACGGCTGTGGGCGCTGGCGATGCTGGAGGCGTGGCTACGCGTTTTTATCGACGGCGGAGGCAGGAGTCCCACGGGTGAGTGGCGATGAAGTGCATACGCTGCGGCACCGACAGCAACTACAAGGAACGCACCGGTAAAAAATGCCCAAAATGCAAGGGCGCTTTTGCGTTTGAACCCAGGGACGGCGATGCGTTTACCGATCCGGCGTTTCAGCACGCGATCGACACTGTATCGGCCAAAGGCCAACTGCGCTGGGGCGCCGAGCATGTGTACTACGAATTGGCACGGCGGCAGCGCGTAAAGTCAGGCTGCGCAACCGTGGCATTCGTCATTCTTGCAGTAATCACGCTGATTGTCGTGCTGAAGGCGGGCTGGTTAGCGGTAGTGCCCGCGCTCGTAGCGATGCTGATCGGTCGGCACGTGTGGCGGACTAAGAAGCAAAAATTTGTGAAGCTGGTGCAGAAAGATTTCGACAGCATGCTGAAAACGTGGCAAAAAGCGCACGGCCAGCCCAAAGGCCTGATCGTGCGCGCTATGACACGGGGCGCTGCCGCGCCGCCACCCCGTGCGCTGGAATCCGACATCGCCGATTATTCGTTTGATCGCGCCGTAATCTGCGACCGCGCGCGCACTGCCGATCTGCTGCTCGCCAATAACTTTCATTTTGAAAACAATTGCGCGGTGCTGGCTATCGACGGCTACCCGGAAGCGCAATTTGAAACCGTGCGCGCGATGCTTAAACGCAATCCGCGCCTGCGTGTATTTGCGTTGCACGACGCCACGCCCAAAGGTTGCCGCCTCGCGAATACACTGGCAACCGATAAAACCTGGTTTGCCGAACAAAAGTTAACCGTGACCGATGTGGGCTTGCGCCCCGGACAGGCGCGCGCGTTCACCGGCTTGTTCCAGCCACCCGTCGGACAACCGGTAGCCGCTGGCAAAGGCATTTCAGCAACAGACGCCGCTTGGCTTTCCGCGCAAACCCTTGAGCTGGCGGTTATACGCCCGGAACAGGTGTTAAAGCGCCTGTATAAAGCGCTGACACGCGAGGAGCAGGACGACTCCGGTGGCGGCGATGGCAGCAGCAGCGGTGGAGACGGCACGACCCATGATCGTGATTCATTTGCCCATGAAGCCAGCGACGTCGAAAGCGACAGCGACGGATTCGGTTGATGTGACGCCCGCCAGTCGCTGTGCACGCATGCGCATCCCCGCGCGTATCGCAGGCGTGCCCGGGCAAACCGCCGTGCTGCATGTGGAGCACGACTGCACGCCTGCGCCCAGCGAAGCCGACTGGCTGCGCTATCTGGATGGCGGTTTGCTCGGGCAAACCCATGGACCGTTCGCACTGGCACGCGAGCACGCCGATGGCTCGGTCACTCTTGCACGTGACGCCATTGGCGAACGCAGCCTGTATTACGCGCTACTACCCAGCGCCCGCATCATTTACGCGTCGCGTCTGCAGGATATCGTCCAATCGGGACAGGTGGCGCGCGAGCTGAACATGGCCAGTGTCGCAACGTACCTGTCGTGGTCTTACCTGCCCGGGCGCGAAACGCTGGTGCACGGTATTTATAAGGTGCTGCCCGGCGAGGTGGTGCGCTTCCGCCTCGGGAGTATCACGCGCAGCCACTGGTGGACGTTGCCGGGCGAGCCTGAACACTGGCGCCACGAAACCTCGCTGCGCCGCGAACTGCGCGACCGCCTGGAATCCGCTGTGCGCCGCCGCTTGCCAGCGGGGCAGCCGGTGGGCGCGACACTCTCGGGCGGCATTGACTCTAGTCTGGTGGTTGCACTGGCGGCACGCCTGCATGATAAGCCCGTCATTACGTACTCTGTGTCGTTCGGTGCTGACTATCGCAACGAGCTGCCGTTCAGTTCAAGGGTGGCACGCCATTGCGGCGTCGAACAGCGCATCGTTGAATTGACGCCGCGCACCGTGGTTGATGAACTTGACCGCACCATCGCTCTGCTTGGCGATCCGATTGGCGACCCGCTAACCGTACCGAATGCCATGCTGTCTCGTGAGGCTTCACGCGAGGTTGGCGTGGTGCTCAATGGCGAGGGCGGCGATCCCTGCTTCGGTGGGCCGAAAAACACACCGATGGTGCTGGCGGAACTGTTCGGTGACATGTATGCCACTGATGGCCCACGCCATCGCGCCGCGAGCTATTTGCGTGCCCATCAAAAATGCTACGACGATCTTGCTGCCATGCTCGAACCAGCTGCATTTGCGGCGATTGCAGTAAACGCACTCGAAGACTGGGTAACGCCTTACCTTGAGGATACGCGCTGGAAAAGTTTTGTCGGGCGCTTGATGTCGATCAACCTGCTGTGCAAAGGCGCACACCACATCCTCGGCAAAGTGGATGCCCTGAGCGGCCCGTATGGGGTGTTGCCACGCGCACCGCTGTTCGACCGAGAAATTGCCGAGCTTGCGTTCGCTATCCCGCCGCAACTCAAGCTGCGCGGCGCCATTGAAAAGTACCTGCTCAAAGAAGCCGTGCGCGACCTGCTGCCAGGCGAAATCATCGACCGCCCAAAAAGCGGCATGCTGGTGCCGGTGCAGGGCTGGTTTCGCGGGCCGCTGCTGCCGCAAGCCCGCGAACGGCTGCTGGAAGGCCTGGCGCCGTGGGGATTGTTCCGGCGCGATTATCTGGAACGGTTGCTCGACGGACGGCTACCGGGCATACATACCCGCCGTGGCGTGAAAATCTGGCTGCTGATCACGCTCGAAGCGTGGCTACGCGGCGTGCTCAAACCTTAGACGCGGTCTAAGGCGTGCGAGAATGGCAGTATGACTCCGCTGAATAGCCAGCAGCCTAAGCCGAATACAGGAACAGCCCAATGAAAAACTTATTTAAAATCAATTACTTACTAACTCTATGCGCCATGAGCTGGGCAGCCAACGCTCAGCAATACCCCAACAAACCCATACGCATCATCGTCGCCTACACACCTGCGGGCGCCACCGACATCCTTGCGCGCGCGGTCGGGCAAAAAATGAGCGAGACCTTCGGCCAGCCGGTGGTGATCGAAAACCGTCCCGGCGCCAACGGCAACATCGGCACCGATGTCGCCGCCAAAGCCACGCCGGATGGCCACACCCTGCTGATGGTGACCGCCGGCACACACGGCATCAATCCCAGCCTCTACCGCAAGCTGCCATGGGACGCGGTGAAAGATTTCGCGCCGGTCAGTCTGGTGGCGATGGTGCCCAACATTTTTGTTGTCAACAACAGCGTGCCCGCAAAAAGCATCAAGGAATTCATCGCGTACCTCAAAGCCAATCCCAATAAATTCAACTACGGATCACCCGGCAACGGCAGTACAGCGCACCTGTCTATGGAATTGTTTAAAACCATGACAGGCACCAACATGCAGCACATTCCGTACAAGGGCAGCGCTGGTGTGCTTACCGACGTGATGGGCGGCCAAATTCTCGCCACCATGGACAACATGCCGCCGTACCTGCCGCAGGTGAAGGCCGGCAAAATCCGCGCGTTGGCGGTCAGCACACCCAAGCGCTCGCCAGCCGTGCCGGACGTTCCCACCGTCGCCGAGGCCGGTGTTGCGGGTTACAGCTCCGGCGCGTGGTTCGGACTGGTAGCGCCCGCTGGCACACCCAAACCCATCGTCGAAAAACTCGCCACTGAAACACAACGCATACTCAAGTTGCCCGATGTGAATGAACGTCTGTCCGCGCTGGGTGCCGAGCCGGTGGGTGATTCCCCCACGCAGTTTGCGGCACACATCACATCGGAGATCGCGAAGTGGGCTAAGGTGATCAAAGATGCGAATGTTGAATTACAGTGAGGCTTAAATCGTGATCCGCGACCCCGCCTCCTTCCAAATCCTCCTCGATACCATCGCGCGCCTGGTTCGCGAAAAACTCATTCCGCGCGAGGCCGAAGTCGCCGAAACCGATGAAATTCCCGCCGACATCATGGCCGAGATGCGGCGCATGGGTTTGTTTGGCCTGACCATTCCCGAAGAATATGGCGGGCTTGGCCTCACCACCGAGGAAGAAGCGCTCACCAGCATGGCGCTCTGTGAGGCGTCGCCGGTGTTTCGCTCGATCATGGGCACCAACAACGGTATCGGCGGCATGGGCATCGTGATTGACGGCACCGAAGCGCAGAAGAAAAAGTATTTGCCGCGCCTGGCTACCGGCGAAATCATCGGCTCATTTGCGCTGACCGAACCGGGTTCTGGTTCGGATGCGGCGTCGCTCACCACGCGCGCGGAAAAGAAAGGCGATCACTACATCGTCAACGGCGCCAAGCGCTACATCACCAATGCGCCTGAGGCAGACATTTTTACGCTGATGGCGCGCACAGACCTCAAGTCCAAAGACGCGCACGGCGTATCAGCGTTTATTGTCGAGCGTGATTCGCCGGGCTTGAGCGTGGGCAAGCCCGACCGCAAGATGGGCCAACGTGGCTCGCATACGGCGGATGTGATTTTTGATAACGTGCGCGTGCCGGCTGATAATGTGATTGGCGGCAAAGAAGGCATGGGTTTCAAGACGGCGATGAAAGTGCTGGATCGTGCGCGGCTGAATATTGCCTCGGTGTGCACGGGTGTGGCCCAGCGTTGTCTCGATGAAGCGCTGGCGTACGCGCGTGAACGCAAGCAGTTCGGCAAACCTGTGGCGGATTTTCAGTTGATTCAGGCCATGCTTGCAGACTCAAAAACCGAAATCTACGCGGCGCGCAGCATGGTGCTTGAAGCCGCGCGCAAACGCGATACCGGTGTGAACATCACCCTGGAAGCGTCGTGTTGCAAATTATTCGCGTCCGAGATGGTGGGACGCGTTGCTGACCGTGCAGTGCAAATACACGGTGGCGCGGGCTACATGCAGGAATATGCGGTGGAACGGCTGTATCGTGATGTGCGGCTGTTCCGCATATTCGAGGGCACCACGCAGATACAGCAACTGGTGATTGCGCGGCATATGCTGCGGAAACAATAACCCATTGTTTTTATTAATAAATTTAAGGGATATGCTGTGGCATTCGAAAAACTGATTGAAGAGTTTCAAGCAAGAACGGCCGAAGCGATAGGTATGGGCGGGCCGGAAAAGCTCGCCAAGCGCAAGGCCGAGGGCCACCTCAACGCGCGCGAGCGCATCGACTATTTGCTGGATAAGGATTCGTTTCTGGAGTCGGGCCGCTACGCGCGCAGCAACCGGCCCGAGGTGAAACACAAGACACCATCGGACGGTAAAGTAGCCGGTTTTGGCAAAATTAGTGGACGCGACGTGGGGCTCGTATCCAATGATTTCACCGTGCTGGGCGCATCCAGCGCAGTGATCAACATGAAAAAAATCAAGCACGTGAAGCAGACTGCCGCCAAACGCGGCATGCCGCTGGTGCTGCTGGGTGAATCAAGCGGCGCGCGCATGCCGGATCGCATGGGTGCCGCAGGCCGCGCCATTATTGCGCAGGATCCCACGGAATATCAGCGCCTGCGTGAAGCGCCGTGGTGTTCGGCGTTGCTGGGCCAGTGCTACGGCTCATCCACCTGGTACTCGGCGATGTCGGATTTTGTGGTGATGCGCAAAGGCGCAATCATGGCGATTGCCAGCCCCAATGTCACCTCGATTGCAATCAACAAACCGATCAGCGCCGAAGAACTCGGCGGGTGGAAATTGCTTACCGGGATTTCGGGTCTGGCTGACATGGCGGTGGATACCGACGAGCAGTGTCTCGACGCAATCAAAAAATTTCTCTCGTATCTGCCCAGTCATAACATGGAGGCGCCGCCGGAAGTCGCAGTGCCGGAAGATTCCGATGAAGCCTGCAAAACTATACTCGACATCATGCCGGAGTCGCGCAATCAGGTGTATGACTCGCGCAAAATCATCAAAGCCGTCGCTGACAAAGATTCGACGTTTGAGTTGAAGGAACGTTATGGCAAATCCATCGCAACCGTGCTGGGACGGCTGGACGGCAAGAGCGTGGGCTTCATCGCCAACAACCCCTTATACAAAGGCGGCGCGCTGGATGCCGATGCCTGCAACAAAGTCACCAGTTTCATGGTGTTGTGCGATTCGTACAACATCCCGCTGGTGTTTATGGTGGATGTACCGGGTTTTCTGATTGGCATCGAAGGTGAATTGCGCGGCATGCCGGGCAAAGTGATCAACTGGATGAACGCACTGACACTGGTCACCATGCCGAAAATTACGATCATGATGCGCAAGAACTACGGTCAGGCGTTCATCAACATGGCGGGCGGTAAAAACGCTGACGAAATTGCCTGCTGGCCAATGGCGGACTTGGGCTTCATGGATCCGGCGGTGTCGGTGAATGTGCTCTACGGCGTTAAATTCGAAGATGACCCGGAGCGATTCAAACAGCTCAAAGCGGAAGTGGAACGTGATACTTCCGCCTGGGGGCTTGCCGAGCTTTACGAGGCGCAAAACGTGATTGACCCGCGCGATACCCGCGAATATCTGATTCGCACACTCGAAGTGCATCGCATGCGCCTGAAAAAAGGCGTGGGCGAACATCTATTGCGCAACTGGCCGACGAGTTATTAGTCGCAAGCGGACCACGTAAATGTTCAGGCGTAGACGCATACTTCACGCCGCGCTGGCGGGCAGTGCGGCGTTGCTGCAAGGCTGCTCGCCGGTAGCGTTGCTTAACGGTGTTGTGCCGGCGAGTAACTACCACGCAAAAACGGGCATCAGCTATGGCACGCATGATCGCCACAAGCTGGATGTCTATCGCCCTGCGAGTGCACCCGCCTCCGCACCGGTCGTGGTGTTTTTTTATGGTGGCAATTGGGATAGTGGCGAGCGCGCAAACTATTTGTTTGCCGGTGAAGCCTTGGCAGCCAAAGGCTATGTCGCGGTGATCCCCGACTACCGGCTCTACCCCGAAGTGCGCTATCCCGATTTTCTGACCGATTGTGCCGCCGCAGTACGCTGGGTGTACGAACACATTGCTGAATTTGGCGGTGATCCGCGTCGCGTGTTTTTGATGGGCCACTCTGCCGGGGCCTACAACGCAGCCATGCTGGCGTTGAATCCGGCGCTAATGCAAGCAGCAGGCGTGGATTCGCGCCGCGTGCGCGGCTTGATCGGGCTTGCCGGGCCGTATGATTTTATTCCACTGACCGGCCCGATTACCAAAGCGGTTTTTGGATTTCCGGATACACCCATAACATCCCAGCCCATACACTACGCATCGCCTGCGTCGCCACCGGCGCTACTGGTCACGGGGGATCAGGACGATCTCGTAATGCCGGGCAATAGCACTCGCCTCGCGGCGCAGTTGCACCGGTATGGTGCGCAGGCACGTGTGATTGTCTATAGCGGCATGGGGCACCTCAAGATTGTTGGCGCGCTGGCCGCACCACTGCGGGGCATTCCTGGCTTTGGTGTCGTGCTTGACGACGTTGCCACGTTTGTCAATGCCCATTAACCTCTGTGCAATGTAGGAAATGCTGCGCGTCGAATTCGCCGTGCGTTTTTTCTTCTGCCTTGCGCCGAACGCATAGCCTCCAATCGGGTCTGAAGCGATGGGCATCCACTATTTTTTGAGCTTCGTGATTGAAATGGGACTTAGCTATCCTGTTGTTTTTGCTGCGTTATCGGGATTGGCCGCGTTGCTGGCATTGGCGTTTTGCACTTGGCTGGTGAGTCTGGCCAAACACGATGCCAGCGTCGTAGATAGCGTTTGGGCTGTATTTATCCTGCTTGGCGCCGTGATCTACGCTGCCGCATTGCCGCAAAGCGGGCCGCGTACGCTTTGCGTGATCGCACTTACCGCGTTGTGGTCGATACGCCTCACCGCGTACTTGACCTGGCGCAACTGGGGCGAGCCCGAAGATCGGCGCTATCAGGATATTCGCGAGCGCAATCAGCCGAACTTTGAACGCAAAAGTTTATATCTGGTATTTATTTTGCAAGCGATGCTGGCATGGATAATCTCTGCGCCGTTGCTCGCCGCGCTCGCCGGCGTGCGGCCTTTGGGTTGGCTGGATGCCGTCGGGGGCGCCGTCGTGATATTCGGTGTGGTGATCGAGAGCGTGGGAGATGCGCAGTTAGTGCGCTTTAAATCGGCAGCAGCCAATCGCAGCCGCGTAATGAATCGTGGGCTCTGGCGCTATACGCGACATCCGAATTACTTTGGCGAGTTTTGTGTATGGTGGGGGTTCTATCTTATGGCGCTGTCTGCCGACGGTGAATGGGCTATTATTTCACCACTGCTGATGTCGGTGCTGCTGCTTAAAGTTTCTGGCGTGACCTTGCTGGAAAAAGACATCGCCGAGCGCCGCCCGGCGTATCGCGAATATGTTTCTCGCACCAACGCATTTTTCCCCGGAACACCAAAATCATGAATCAATGGCTGCGTAAGTTATTTTTGTGCGCGTCGCTACTGGCGTGCGCCTCGGCACACGCGCAGCAGTGGAATTTCCAGGTTTTCCTCGACGACAAACCCATCGGGCATCACCATTACACCCTGCGCGCTAGCGGTGTTAGCGGCGATAGTGGTGTCGGCGGCGCAGAGCGTGAATTAAAAACCGAGGCCCGCTTTGATGTGAAAGTGCTGTTTATCAATGCCTATCGCTATATGCATGACGCCAATGAGCGCTGGCGCGGCAACTGCCTCGCGCGCCTGACCGCCCGCACCGACGACAACGGCGAACACAGCGAAGTTGCCGCCGAGCAGCAAGGCGAGCGCGTTACGGTTTCAAGCACGGCCGCAACGGTACGCGGGCGCGATTCGGCGGATGGTTGCCTGATGACTTATGCCTACTGGAACGCAGATATTCTGCGCCAGACCCGTTTACTCAATACGCAAACCGGTAAAATTGAAACCGTAAATATTGCCGCTCTGGGCGAAGATAAGATAACCGTGCGTGGCGTGCCGGTTGCGGCACAGCGTTATCGAATTGGCGGCGGTAAGTACGCGATTGAACTTTGGTACGGCGCAGACAAAGCGTGGCTTGCACTGCAAACCACGCTCGATAGTGGGCGCAAATTGCGCTATCAGCTTAAGTAAACAAATAAGTAAAAAATGTTTTATAAACAAATAGTTACAACACTAACTTGCTTGGGGCTGCTGATGCTAGGCGCGTGCCAGAATATTGCAATGAAGCCGCTGCCAACTGTGCCGCATGTTGATTTGCCGCGTTTCATGGGCGACTGGTATGTGATTGCCAACATACCCACGTTTATTGAAAAAGGTGCGCACAACGCCATTGAATCCTACAGGCTCGATACCGATGGCACGATCGCGGTGACATTTACGTTTCGTGCCGATGCGTTTGATGGCAAGCCCAAGCATTACACCCCGCGCGGTTTCGTGCGCGACACCAAATCGAATGCCATTTGGGATATGCAATTTATCTGGCCGCTCAAGACCGACTATCGCATCAGCTATCTCGCGCCCGATTACAGCCAGACCATCATCAGCCGCGAGAAGCGTGACTACGTATGGGTCATGGCCCGCACACCCAGCATTTCAGACACGGATTATCAGCAGTTACTCAACACCATTCGAGAGCAGGGCTACGACGTAACTCGAGTACAAAAGGTGCCACAGCAATGGAAAAAATAACGCGCAAGGCCAGCCGCTGGCAAAGCCTGCTCACGTGGTTCGATAACGATGTGGCGCTTGCCGCGGCCGATGGCGTACCCGCGCGCGGCGTGGATTGGCCGCGCATGTTGCCGTTTGTGGCGTTGCACCTGGGGTGCTTCGCCGTCATCTGGGTGGGTGTCAGCACGGCTGCTGTGGTCATTGCCACAGGCCTCTACGTGCTACGCATGTTTGCGATCACCGGCTTTTACCATCGCTATTTTTCGCACAATGCGTTTCGCACCTCGCGCGCGGCGCAATTCATCTTCGCCCTGATCGGTGCCTCTGGCGTACAACGTGGCGCGCTGTGGTGGGCATCGCAACATCGGCATCACCATGTGCATTCCGATCAGCCGCAGGACGTACATTCGGCACGCCAGCACGGGTTTTTCTGGAGCCATATGGGCTGGTTCATGGCACGCGAGAATTTCGCCACGCGCCGTGAGCGGATCACGCATTTGCTGCGTTATCCCGAACTGCGTTTTCTCGATCGTTACGATGCGCTGGTGCCACTGTTGCTCGCGGTTACCTTGTTTGGCGCGGGCGAAGCGCTGGCGCGTTTTGCCCCCGCACTTCAAACGACCGGTTGGCAAATGGTGGTGTGGGGATTTTGCGTCTCCACCGTAGCGCTGTATCACGCCACCTTCACCATTAATTCGCTGACGCACTGTATTGGCCGGCGCCGCTATGCTACCAGTGATGATTCGCGCAATAACGTATGGCTCGCGCTGCTCACCTTTGGCGAGGGGTGGCACAACAATCATCATCATTTTCCCGGCTCGGTGCGGCAGGGCTTTTTCTGGTGGGAGATTGATCTCACTTACTATGGCCTGCGTGTGCTGGCAGCCCTCGGCATCATCTGGGATCTCAAGGAATTACCCGTCGGCATGCTGCACGCCCGGCTCACCACACCGCAATGAAAATTGCCATCATTGGCAGCGGCATCGCCGGTAATGTGGTGGCGCACCACCTGTATCGCGCGCACGACATCACGGTGTTTGAAGCCGCCAGCCACATCGGCGGCCACACCCATACGCACGCGGTTGAACACAATGGTGAGCGCCATGAAATCGACACCGGATTTATCGTCTTCAACGACTGGACTTACCCCAATTTCATTGCGTTGCTGAATGAACTGGGTGTGGAATCGCAGACGTCACAGATGAGCTTCAGTGTGCGCAACGAACGCAGCGGGCTGGAGTACAACGGCACTACGCTCAACACCCTGTTCGCGCAACGGCGCAATCTGCTGCGGCCCTCGTTTCATCGCATGATTCGCGATATTTTGCGCTTCAATCGGGAGGCGCCAACGCTGTTGAACGCCACACAGGAAATCTGCCTCGGCAATTTTTTGACCAACGGAAAATACTCACCACAATTCGTAAATGACTACCTGATCCCGATGGGCGCTGCGATATGGTCAACCGATCCAGCACGCATGCTGTCGTTTCCGGCGCGGTATTTTGTACAATTCTTTCATAACCACGGCATGCTCTCCGTCGATAAGCGTCCGCAATGGCGTGCGATTCGTGGCGGTTCCGCGCGTTATGTTAAAAAACTGGTGGCCCCCTTTCGGCAGCGTATCCGCTTGAACGCGCCGGTTGAAAGGGTGCAACGTTCGGTCAATGGCGTAACCATCAAAGTGCATGGTGCAGAACAGGAACACTTCGATCAGGTATTCCTCGCGTGTCATGCCGATCAGGCGTTGCGGATGCTCGTCGATGCGTCGCCGCTGGAACACGCAGTGGTAGGCGCTATTCCGTATCAGGAAAACGAGGCGGTGCTGCACACCGATACGTCGCTGCTACCGCGCAAACACCGCGCCTGGGCCGCGTGGAATTATCATCTGCCGAATGATGGGGGTGATGATCGCGCCACGCTCACCTACAACATGAATATTCTGCAAAGCCTGAAATCGCGCAGCACATTCTGCGTTTCGCTTAACCGCACCGCCCAGATTGCGCCGGATAAAATCATCAAGCGCCTGACCTATCACCACCCGTTGTATACACCCGAAGGCGTAGCGGCGCAGCAACGCCAGCATGAGGTCAACGGCGTGAACCGCACCTATTTTTGCGGCGCGTATTGGCGCTACGGGTTTCACGAAGATGGTGTGGTCAGCGCCCTGAACGCGTTAAAACATTTTGAGCAGGCCACCCATGAACAGCGCGATTTATCACGGGTGGCTTAGGCACCGGCGCCTTGCGCCACGGCCGCACGCCTATCGCTATCCGTTGTTTTTGATGTACCTCGATCTGGCGGAACTCGACGAGGTATTTCGCGGACGCTGGTTTTGGTCAGTGCGGCGCCGCGCACTCGCGCGGTTCGATCGCGCCGATCATCTGGGCGATGCCGCTGTGCCTCTCGGTGAATCCGTGCGCGATCTCGTGCAAACCAAAACGGGCAAGCGGCTCGATGGTCCGATACGTCTGCTCACGCATCTGCGTTATTTCGGTCATTGCTTCAACCCGGTGAGTTTTTATTTTTGTTTCGACGCTGCCGGAGTCAATGTCGATTGCGTGGTGGCCGAGGTCAACAACACGCCGTGGGGCGAACAACATTGCTATGTGCTGCATCACCCCAGTCAGGCCATGCCCGGCAAATACCAGCGTTATCAGAGCGAGAAAGTGTTTCACGTGTCACCCTTCATGCCGATGAATCTGGATTACACGTGGGGGTTTTCCACGCCGGGCGAAACACTGAATGTGCATATTGCACTGTGCAATCACGCGTCTGATGACGCCTCAACTGTGGCTTTACCTGCACAGAAAATTTTCGACGCCACCATGCAACTCGAACACGCCCCCATCACTGGAATGCGCCTTGCGGGGTTGCTGCTGCGGTTTCCCGCAATGACACTGCAAATCATCGTGGCCATCCATTGGCAAGCGTTACGATTGTGGTTAAAGCGCGTGCCCGTACACACGCACCCGGCCAAATTAAAGTCATCCGCAGCGCCATAACAACTCAATGAAAACAAATACATATGAGCGTCATGTGGCAACACTCAATGCGCTCAACACACCCAAGCCGCATTTGCTCGATGGCGTGGCAGCAGCGGCCGTGCGTCGTCGTCTAGCGGGTTTGATGCACGGTGTACTCACGCTGCACGATGGTGAACACGTTGCGCGCTACGGCAAGCCCACCGACCGTTGCCCGCTCAACGTAACGCTGCACGTGCTTGATCCGCGTTTCTATAGTGAGATTGCATTTGGCGGCTCCATCGGCGCAAGCGAAGCCTACATGCAGGGTTACTGGCGCGTGGACGACCTGACCGGGTTGATGCGCATCCTGCTGCAAAACCGCGATGTGCTCGACGGCATGGAGACCGGGTTCGCCCGCTTGGCAGCGCCGCTGCAAAAAGCATTGCATTGGACGGCGCGCAACACGCGCGGCGGCAGCAGTCGCAATATTCAGGCACACTATGATTTAGGCAATGATTTTTTTCAGCTTTTTCTTGATCCCACGATGATGTATTCGAGCGCAATTTTCGAGCGCGCGGATATGTCGCTTGAAGAAGCATCCATCGCCAAGCTCGATCGCATCTGCCGCAAGCTCGATCTCAAGCCAGGCGACCGGGTGATCGAAATCGGCACCGGCTGGGGTGGTTTCGCCATGCACGCCACACGAAACTACGGCTGCCATGTCACCACCACCACCATTTCGCCCGCCCAGCATGCGCTGGCGCGCGAACGCATCGTCACTGCGGGTCTGACGGAGCGCATTGATCTGTTGTTGACCGATTACCGTGACCTCACCGGGCAATACGACAAGCTGGTTTCCATTGAGATGATCGAAGCCGTGGGTCATCAGTACTACGACGCCTATTTTCGCAAATGCAGCGAACTGCTAAAGCCTGATGGCGCCATGCTGTTGCAGGCAATCACGATTGCCGACCAGCGCTACGAGACCGCCAAAAATGCGGTGGATTTTATTCAGCGTTATATCTTCCCCGGTAGCTGCATTCCGTCGGTCACCGCCATCAGCGATTCGCTGGCACGCGTGACGGACATGCGGCTGTTTCACCTTGAAGACATCGGCCCGCATTACGCCACCACGCTGCGCAGGTGGTACGACAACTTTAACGCAAAGCTGGAGCCCATCAGAGCGCTGGGATACCCTGAAGCGTTTATTCGCATGTGGGAATTTTACTTTTGTTACTGTGAGGCAGGCTTTATCGAACGCGTCATAGGCGATGCACAGATGCTGCTGATCAAGCCCCAGTGCCGGTTACAGTCACTAACAGCACCGCTACCCGCGTTACGGCAATCCACTTAAGGAAGAATTGACATGTTTGAATCAGCCAATCTCGACCACCGTATCGACAAAGAAACCTATCTGCGTGAAGAACGCACATTGCGCGAAGCCCTGCTGAACGCGCAATATGACCTCAAGCAAAACGGCGGCTTTCCATTGATTATTCTGATTGCCGGGGTTGAAGGGGCGGGCAAGGGCGAAACCGTTAATCTGTTGAACGAGTGGATGGACCCGCGTCACATCCATACACATGCCTTCCCCGATCTTTCCGACGAGGAACGTGAGCGCCCCCTGATGTGGCGTTACTGGCGGGCCCTGCCGCCCAAAGGTTCCATCGGTGTCTTTTTCGGTGCCTGGCACACCGTGCCCGTTGTGTTGCGCGTGCAGGAGGCAATTTCCAAACGCGAGCTAGGGCAATATATCGGTGAAATTCAACGGCTGGAGAAGATGCTCACGGACGAAGGCGTGATGCTGGTGAAGCTATGGTTCCACCTCTCCAAAGACCAGCAGAAAAAGCGCCTGACAACACTGGAAAAAGATCCCAAAACCGCCTGGCGCGTGACCGACCTCGAATGGAAATACTTCAAGCAATACGACAAATTCATCAAGGTGTGCGAGCCTTTCCTGCGTGAAACCTCAACCGGCGATGCGCCGTGGATTGTGGTGCCGGGCATGGACCCGCGCTACCGTGCGCTGACCGTGGGGCGACATCTGCTCAGCGCACTGCGCGCGCGCCTCGATACCTCCCAATCGGCCAAGCCCGCTGCTCCACGCGGACAACCTCTGCTGCCGCCCGCAGATAATTTAAATGTGCTGCGAGCGCTCAAGCTCGATCAGGACATGACGCGCAAGGCCTATGAGCGCGAACTCGATAAATGGCAGGGTCGGCTCAATCTGCTGACGCGTGACAAGCGCTTTAAATCGCTCTCCGTGATTGCTGCATTCGAAGGCAATGATGCTGCGGGCAAAGGTGGCGCGATCCGTCGTGTAACCGGCGCACTCGATGCGCGCCTCTACCAGAACGTCTCGGTCGCCGCACCCACGCAGGAGGAACGCGCGCAACCGTACCTGTGGCGGTTTTGGCGGCAAGTTCCCAGGCACGGCAGCGTAACCATTTTCGACCGAACCTGGTATGGCCGGGTGCTGGTTGAACGCGTGGAAAAATTCTCTTCCGAAACGGATTGGATGCGCGCCTATTCCGAAATCAACGATTTCGAACAGCAACTGGCCGATCACAACATCGTGCTGGTGAAATTCTGGCTCGCCATCAGCAAAGACGAGCAACACAAACGCTTCAAGGCCCGTGAAGCAATCAGCTTCAAACGCTTCAAAATCACGGCAGAAGACTGGCGCAATCGCAAAAAATGGAACGACTACGAAGTCGCTGTGTCCGAAATGGTCGATCGCACATCGACTGCTACAGCACCGTGGACACTGGTCGAAGCCAACAACAAGTATTACGCGCGGATCAAGGTGCTCAAGACGCTTGTGGCGGCGATTGAGGCGGGGTTAAAACGGGTGGAGGGCAACAAGCGCTGATTCTTTAATGCCGAGCTACTTCCCCAGCACATGCGATCCAATAATCAGTTTTTGAATCTCGCTGGTGCCTTCGTATATGCGCAGTGGTCGTATCTCGCGGTACAGCCGTTCGACCGTGCTGCCAACAGTGACGCCCAGTCCACCAAATAGTTGCACAGCGGAATCGATGACGCGCTGCGCGGCTTCGGTGGCATGCAGTTTGGCCATGGAGGCTTCGAGCGTGACGCGTTCGCGCAAGGTGTCTTTGGTCCACGCAGCGCGATAGACCAGCAGCGCGGCAGTTTCGACATCGAGCGCCATATCAGCAATGCGCATTTGCGTGGCCTGGAACTGTGCCAGCGCCTGCCCGAACACCTGCCTCGCGCGCACATGGGCACTGGCCTCTGACAGCGCGCGCCGCGCAAAGCCGAGCGCAGCAGCACCGACAGTGGCACGCATGATATCGAGTGTCGCCATCGCCACTTTGAAACCTTCGCCGGGTTTGCCGAGCATGTGGGTGGCCGGTATGCGGCAGTCGTTAAACACCACTGTCCCGATCACATGAGGAGCCACCACCTGGATGGATTCTGGCACCGAAAAGCCGGGGGTGTTGGCATCCACCACAAAGGCGGACAGCCCTTTTGCGCCCGGCGCTTCGCCGGTGCGGGCAAACACCACAAAGGTGTGGCCAACACCCGCGTTGGAAATCCACGTTTTACGACCATTCAAAACATAGCTGTCACCTTCGCGCTTGGCGCTGGTTTGCAGGGCCGACACGTCAGAGCCCGCTTCGACTTCCGACAGGCAAAAGCCAGTGATGCAAGAACCATCGGTCATTTTGGGCAGATAAGCAGCCTGCTGCGCCGCAGTGCCAAACAGCACAATCGGCACAGCGCCCAACCCCTGCATCGCAAAAGTGCAATCCGCCAGACCGGAGCAACGCGCCAAAACATCGCGCACGATACACAGGCTGCGCACGTCCACCTTGGCGTGGGGGCCACCGAGCGATGCGGGCAGCAGATAACGCAGCCAGCCGCCCTCGCCCAGCAGTCGAGCGATGTCGCGCACAGCCTGCACTTCGTCAACACCGTTGGCCTCTAGCGCCATGTGATGTTTTGCTACCAACGCATCAAGTGCGTCAGCGAGCTGCCGGTGCGCGTCATCAAAGAAGGGCCATTCGAGAAATGTGTTGCTGGCGTTTATCGTATTCTTCATGTGATTAACGTTATCACATCACGCGCGTAGGTTAAAATCTGGCGTTATCTGGTTTGCTATTTCGTTCGCAATTTGAACTTCATCAAGGAACTCCGTCTCATGAAACTCAACGGTAAAACAGCTGTTATCACCGGTGCCGCATCGGGCATTGGTTTGGCCACTGCACAAGTATTTGCCGCAGCGGGCGCATCGCTGGTGCTCGGCGATATCAATGTGGCAGCGGGTGAGGATGCCGTGCGCCAACTCAACGCCACAGGACATAAGGCGATCTTTGTACCGCTGAATGTTACGGACGAGTTGGCCGTGCTGCGCTTTCGCGATGCTGCCTACGCGCTGTCCGACAACGTCGATGTCGTGGTGAACGTAGCGGGCTGGAGCAAAGTGGAGGCGTTCGTAAACACTACGCCTGAACTGTGGGAAAAGCTGATTAACCTGAATTACACTGGCACGTTACGGGTAGTGCATGCCTTTCTGCCGAAAATGATTGCGCGCGCCGAAGGCAAGATCGTCAATGTCTCCAGCGACGCCGGGCGTGCCGGCAGCGGCGGCGAAGCGGTTTACGCGGGGAGCAAGGGCGCGGTGATTGCCTTCACCAAATCGCTTGCACGAGAAACTGCGCGCTACAAGCTCAACGTGAATTGCGTGTGCCCCGGCCCCACGGATACACCGTTGCTGGCGTCTACGCCTGAAAAGCAACGCGAGGCGCTAACCCGCGCAATACCGTTTCGGCGCTTTGCAAAACCCTCTGAAGTTGCGGATGCCATTTTGTTCTTCGCCAGTGACCGTGCGTCATACTTGACCGGGCAGGTGCTGAGTGTGAGTGGCGGCTTGACAATGCAAGACTAAGGCGAGATCTATAACCCATTGTTTTTATTTAAATTTTCTGAAGACCTCTACCATGAACAAAGCCGCTGATTTCAAACCAACGCATTTCAAATGGGAAGTGCAAGGCAAAGTTGCCACCGTTACCCTGAATCGCCCTGAACGCAAAAACCCGCTGACCTTTGAATCGTACGCGGAATTGCGCGATACCTTTCGTGCGCTGAATTACGTCGACGACGTGAAGACGGTGGTTGTCACCGGGGCGGGCGGCAACTTCTGTTCCGGCGGCGATGTGCACGAAATCATCGGGCCGCTGACCAAACTGAAAATGCCCGGCCTGCTGGAATTCACCCGCATGACCGGCGATCTGGTGAAAGCCATGCGGGCATGCCCGCAACCCATCGTTGCCGCTATCGATGGCATTTGCGCCGGGGCGGGCGCAATGATTGCCTGCGGTTCCGATATTCGTTACGGCACCGCACGCAGCAAAGTGGCGTTCCTGTTCGTGCGCGTGGGGCTGGCGGGCGCAGACATGGGTGCGTGCTCGCTACTGCCGCGCATTATCGGGCAAGGCCGCGCGTCTGACCTGCTCTACACAGGCCGTTCGATGGGTGGCGAAGAAGCCGAGCGTTTCGGATTTTACAACGCTGTTCACGAGCCGGAAAAAGTGCTTGCCGCCGCTCACGAGATGGCTCGCAATCTGGCTGATGGCCCCACCTTTGCCCATGGCATGACCAAAAAGCTGTTGCATCAGGAGTGGAACATGGGCCTTGACGAAGCCATCGAAGCGGAAGCCGAAGGTCAGGCTATCTGCATGCAGACGCAGGATTTCCATCGTGCTTATCACGCGTTTGCGAACAAGCAAAAGCCGGTGTTTGAGGGTAATTAAAGCGTAGCGACATTCCGGGAGCGACATCATGTCAGGCAGCGGAACAACCACCATCTTTGCGGGCGCAGGCACGGGCGAAGGCAAGACCAAGGGCATGTATCGCGGCGGGTTGTTCTGCCGCAGTGCCGGTGCGGGCGAGTGGCATGCCGTGACTGCGGGATTGCCCGAGAATGTTGAAGTGCGAACCATCGTGGTGAGTCCGCACGACGCCAATGTGATATTCGTCGGCACACAGGACGGCCCTTACCGCAGCATTGACGGCGGCGTTCATTGGGAAAAGCCAGGGTTCCCGGACAAGAATGCGGTGATCTGGACTATGTCCGTGCATCCGACGAACCCGAAGATCGTTTACGCGGGCGCAGCGCCGGTGGTGGTCTACCGCAGTGAAGACGGCGGTGACAACTGGAAGCCCCTACCCACAGCAAAGTCCCCCGCACACTGCGAGCGCGGGGGCTTCGACACGCGCACCATACGCATCACCGTTGACCCCAGTCGGCCTGATGATTTGTATGTTGCCATTGAAGTCAGCGGCGTGATTCGCAGCAGCGACGGCGGCGAAACATTCAGCGACGTGTCGGGCCCGCTGATTGACCTTGCGCGTAACAACAAACACCTGCAAAGCGCCATTGGCGGACGCCACTGCGGCATCTGCGAAGGCATGCTGGATTCACACGCGATGGCCATCAGCCCCGCTGCGCCGGGCACGCCGTTTCTTGCCGTGCGCATGGGCATTTTTCGCAGTGATGATCGCGGCGGGAATTGGCAGGACATTAACGTAGGCCAGTATTCGCCACTGACCTATTGCCGCGACGTAATTGTTTCACCGCACAATCCGCGCACCCTGTACGCTGCGCTGTCACAAGCGGCATTCAGCACAGCGGGCTCACTCTACCGCAGCGATGACCTCGCGCAAACCTGGAAACGTATCGACCACGGTGTCAATGCAGAATCCACGGTGATGACACTTTCCACGCACCCCACTGATCCGGGGCGCCTCTATAGCGCAACGCGTAGCGGGCAAGTCATCGGCACCGAGGATAACGGCGTAACGTGGCAGGATTATCGGTTGCCACAGGGTGTGCAGGATGTGTACGCGGTGGCGTGTATTTAGGTTTTTTACCCTGGCTGATTGAGGCTGCGAATCAGTTTGCCCCAGCGCGCCATGTCGCTGCGTATCACGTCGCTGAATTCACGCGGCGAGTTGGCGATGGTGCTGATACCGAGTTCCATCACAAGTTTGCGGATGTCCGGCGCGGTAATGGCGGTAACCATATCGCTGTGAAGTTTACTGACAATGGTCTGCGACGTGCCTGCAGGCGCAAGCACGCCGTACCAGGTGCTCGCTTCAAAACCCGGAACGCCGGATTCCGCCACCGTGGGAATTCCCGGCAGCGCGGGCCAGCGTTGCGGACTGCTGATGGCAATGGCGCGCAAACGTCCGCTTTGCAGATAGTTCAGTGTGGTGGATACCGCGCCGAACATGAGTTGCACGTGTCCCCCGGTCAAATCGATGACGGCCGGTCCGCTACCTTTATAGGGCACATGCGTAAGCTTCATGCCGGTGATTGATTTCAACAGTTCCATTGCAAGGTAAGGCGAGGTGCCCGTGCCGCTGGACGCGAATGCCAAGTCATTGGGTCGTGACTTGGCGAGCGCAATGAGTTCCGTCAAATTCTTCACCGGTAGCGCCGGATGCAACAGCAGTAGATTGGGGTTACTGCCGAGTAGCGTGACGGGCGCGAAATCCTTGACGGCGTCGTAGGCGAGCTTGCGTTGAAACGGGGTGATGGTGTGCGCGTTGGACACCATCACCAGCGTGTAGCCGTCGGCAGCCGACTTGGCCACGATCTCGGTGGCGATGCTGCCATCCGCGCCGGGGCGGTTTTCCACCACCAGCGGCTGCGGCCATATGTCCGCGAGCTTGCGGCTTAACACGCGCGACAGCGTGTCGGTGCCGCCGCCAGTACCAAAGCCCACAACCATGCGCACGGGTTTACCGGGAAAGACTTGCGCCAGTGCGCTGGAAGCGCCACCCGCAGCCACAGCAAAAAACGCCAATCCCAGTGCGCGATATAAAAATATCATAATAAAAACAATCAGTTACGATTTCTTTCGTGCTTTAAACGCATTCAGCCGCTGATTGAACTCTGGCGTATCGAACACAATTGCCATGTGTGAAGAAATCATATCCAGATGAGCGGCGAGCGTGCCACCCGCAAGCCCGTGATACACGGCACGTTTCATCAATGACACGGCTTGTGGCGGCTGCGCTGCAATGCTGCGGGCAAGGGTTATGGCTTCGCTGCGCACGTTCGCATCGGGCACCACCCGGCTGACAATGCCGATGCGCTCGGCCTCAAGCGCATCGACCACGCGCCCCGTCCACAGCATTTCGAGGGCGCGTGACACGCCCACCACGCGCGGCAAAAACCACGTGCCGCCGTCGCCGGAAATCACCCCCATGTTGATGTAACTCTCGGCGAAGGTGGACGACGCGGCACACAGGCGAATATCACACATCAGCGCCATGTCGAGACCTGCGCCACGTGCGGTGCCGTTGATCGCAGCAATCACCGGCACCTCGAGACGCTCCATTGCCAGCGGAATTTTCTGGATTTCTTTCCACAAATATTCCTTGCGTTCGACATTGTGTGCAGACTGCATCACCGTCATATCGGACGCATCGCCGCCCGCGCAAAATGCCCGTCCTGCACCGGTAAGCACAACTGCACGTGCCTGGGGATTATCAGCAATCTGTGCCAGTGCCTCGCGCCATTCAGCAACCATTTGCCGGGAAAAAGCGTTCAAGCGATCCGGACGATTCAGCTCCAGTAGCGCCACGCCTTCGTCATCCACCGTAAGATTGATGCATTCAAACGCCATGTCGACTCCCCACTAAATTGTTCTTGGATTTGCGTCGTATCGCTTCGCGCCGCCGACAATAACAGGCTTGCGCAACGGCAACAAGAATGTCGCCCGGTCACAAAACTGGTGTTCCAGATATCTTTGCGGAGCGAAACCACGTCTGCCGCTTCCGCCTTGACTCAATGACGGGAAAGCTTTTGCATTCGGCCGTGCAAACCTGATGTATGGCTGTGTGAGTTCAAGCCACCGCACCCGCAATAGCGTCGGCCAGCGACTGCACGTCGGACAGGCTATCGATATTCAGGATCGCGTCGGCGAGTTCCGCAGCGCACGCATCGCTCACCTTGGCGTAACGAAGATTCGCCTTGAACTTGGCGAGCAGTTCGCCGTCACTCAGCGGGTTGTCAGGATGTCCCTTGGCGCTTGTCTGCGTCACTTCGCGCATGCCGAACGGACCGTGCGCGCGGATCGTGCAGCCGCCGATGACACACTGAGCAGCATCGGCTTGCGGATAGGGTGCGGCGCTGATTTTCGCGATCCATGCGCTGAGTTTTGGCGAAGGCGGTATTTCCTCGGCGAGCTGACGCGGCGTGACTTCGCCATACGCAAGCACATTCGCCACGCACCAATACACGCTGAACTGCGCGTTGACGCGCGTCTGTGGCGCCCGCTTCTCGGCAACGTCACGGCCCACGACATCCAGCTCCTGCGGACCAATTACCAGTTCAACGCGCTCGACATTCGCAACGTCGCTGCCAAGCAGCGCATGCAACTCAAGCGCCGCGCTGATCGCCGGATGGGTAAAACGGCAACTCGGGTAGGGCTTGATCGAGAGACGGTCGAATTCCCACGCCATGCCAAGCCCGCGCACAGCACGATCGGGCTCAAAGCGGTCATGCAGATAGACCCGGCTCAGGCCGTCTTCCCCGGTGAGTGGGTGCTTGACGCCCGGCAATCCCGTGCTACCCATCAGCGCCGCCGTAACGGCGTTCGCCGCTGCAAATCCGGGTTGCACATGTTTCGTCGGTGCACCTTCCCGCGTGGATTGATGATTGCCGCTGGCGAGGCAGTAAACGATGCCTAGAGCGTTGCGCAGCGCTTCCGCGCGTGGATCGATCAGTCGCGCTGCGGCCAGCGTCGCACCAAAATGACCAAACAGCGCCGTGTATATCCAGCCACCCTCAACGAGATTGAGCCGGGTCGCAACACCCAGCCTGCAGGTCAATTCGATACCCAGCAATACGGCCTCGCAGAGTTCCTTGCCGCTCACCGAGCCGCGCAAGCCCGCAACGGCGAACGCTGCTGGTATCGCTGCCGAACCAGCGTGAAGGGCGGCTTCGTCATGCGTATCATCGAATTCGAGCACGTGGCCATAGTAGCCATTACACAGCGCCGCTGTAATTGCCGGGACGCGCGGCCCGCCGATAACGCGCGCGTCGGGCCGTCCGCCCGCATCGATTAAAACCTTGAGCCACGGCGGCAGTCCGGCCGCCGCGCGCCCCGCAATGGCCGCGCCGAGATAGTCAAGCAGTTCGCGCCGCACGTTCGCGCGCGTGGCTTCCGGCACCTGTTCCCAACGCAACGATTGGGAAAGGGCAATGAATGCGTCGAGCGTTTGTTCGGGGGCTGCGGGTTTGTTGTGTGCTGTGTCCATAAGTGTCTTTCTTAATACTCTACTTTCAGCAAGGAACTTTGTGCGTTTCAGGATGGATCATGCAAGTGATCGACGCAATCAGAAGCGGCGTGTGGCGAGCACGCAAGCGAGTGTCAGCCAGCGGTGTTGGGTTCCTGCACGACTATGCGCCTCCCGGTGCTAATTGGAACTCAAGATCAGTTTAGTCCGCTGTCGGCAAACCTGTCAAATCATTTAGATCATTTGACATATGCAAAGCGCCAAAGATATTATTGGCGCATGCCTAATCGTTCCGGCCTCAGCAGCGCATTCGATTTCTCGCCACACGTCCGTGACGGCGACACGGTGACATGGCTGCAAGGCACCGGGGAGCCTTTGGGTCTAACCAATCGTCTCGTCGCGCAACGACACGCACTTCCGCCGCTCGAACTGTTCGTCGGCATGATGTCGAGCAAGACTCTCAGGCCCGAGCATGCCGACCGCTTACGATTTCGCGGTCTCAACGGTGCTGGCACCGCCCGCAACCTCACTGCGGCGAACCTGCTGGATATCGTTCCTGCCTATGTATCGGCCGTGCCCGGCCTCATCCGCTCCGGTGTCATCAAGGTCGACGTTGTGCTCCTGCGCGTACGGCCGCATCCGAAGCCCGGCTATTTTACCGTGGGCGTCATGGCAGATTTTCTGCCAGCAATGGTACAGGCAGCACGCTGTGTGATCGCCGAGATTGACGACCGTCTGCCAATGACCGCACAGGATGCACTGGTCGCCGCGGAAGATATCGACGTTCTGACGGAATGCGATGCGGACGAGGTGCTGATGCCCGACCCTGAGCCAACAGATATCGACATGCGGGTCGCTTCACATGTCGCGGGGCTGATACCGGATGGCGCAACGATACAGCTCGGCGTTGGCGGATTGCCGGTGGCCGTATGCCGGGCGCTTCTGCACCATAAAGACCTCGGCGTGCATAGCGGCGTTATTTCGGACATCGTCGTTGATCTGGTGGAAAAAGGTGTGATCACCAATGCGCGCAAGGGAATTGATGCCGGTCGAATCGTCACCGGCGGGCTTTTCGGCAGCCGCCGCCTGATGAATTTCGCCGACGGAAACTCCAAGGTCGAAATCCGCTGTTCCGAATACACACACAACCAGCAGGTGTTGTCGCGGCTGCCAAACCTGTACGCTATCAATTCCGGTGTCGAAGTTGATCTGACCGGGAACGTAAATTCGGAAATCGCGGCGGGGCGTTATCTCGGCGCCATCGGTGGGCTGCCGGATTTTGTTCGAGGCGCCGTCGCCTCGCCGGGCGGGCGCGCCATTATTGCGGTCCCGTCGACAACGCCCGACGGCAAGCATTCGCGCATCGTTGCATCGCTTGCAGGCCAGCCGATCAGCATCCCGCGCGGCGATATCGACATCGTAGTTACCGAATACGGTGTTGCCGAGCTGCGCGGGCGCTCGTTCAGCGAGCGTGCCAAACGCCTGCGCGCCATTGCGCATCCCGATTTCCGGGATCAATTTCAATTCAATTAGGAACAGCACATGCAAGCAGACTCAGGCGTCGTCGTTGAAAAAGTCCCGGAGGGCATTGTACAGATCCGTCTGAACCGGCCCGACCGCCTCAATGCTCTCGGCGTCGATATGGTGGATGCACTATTGGCCGCAATCACAGATGCGGTGGCCAGTCAGGCGTGCGTGATTCTGATCCGCGGCACCGGGCGCGCCTTTTGTTCGGGGGCGGACCTGAAGGAACGCCGCACGATGGATGAAGCCGCACGTGTTAAACACAATCGCGCCATCAATGCGGCGGTTGATGCACTGGGCGCGGCACCCATGCCGACCGTCTGCGCCATCAATGGGTTGGCGCTCGGTGGCGGTTGCGAAATGGCGCTGGCCTGCGATTTGAGATACGCCGCGGAAGATGCCCAGATCGGCCTCACGGAAGCACGCATTGGCGCAATTCCTGGCGCAGGAGGCACGCAACGCATGCCGCGTGTCATTGGCGCGACGCGCGCACTGGAACTGATACTCACGGGCGAACCCATCACCGGCAAGCGCGCCGAGGAAATCGGTCTTATCAATGGCGCGGTTGCTGCCGACAAACTCGACGCCCATGTGATGAGAATAGCGACCGTGCTGGCCTCGCGTTCGCCCTCCGGCGCACAGACGGCCAAGCGTTTGATTTACCGCGGCCTCGAAACAACACTCGCCGATGGCCTTAAACTGGAAGCGGGCGCGCTTCGCGACATTCTGACGTCGGCTGACTATGCGGAAGGGCTCGCGGCATTCGCGGAGAAGCGGACGCCGCGTTTTGGCGGTAACGCGGGCAAAGGCGAGGTCAAGTGAGCCGCTCAGTAAGCACCCACCGCAGCAAGGCTGAGCACGTCGCGCAACAGTTGCTGGACCGTATTATCGCTGCCAAGTTAAAGCCCGGCAGCAGCTTCGCCACTGAAGCCGACCTGCTCACCCAGTTCAATGTGAGCCGGCCGACGCTGCGGGAAAGTCTGAAATTGCTTGAATCGCAAGGCGTCCTCGAGCGCCGCCCCGGTCCGGGCGGCGGCATTATCGTCCGCGAACCCAGCACGGATTTGCTGGCGCACAGTCTTTCCGTTTTTCTGCGCCTGCACGAAGTGCCTTTTGCGACCGTACTCAAGGCGCGCGAGGTGATCGAGCCTGCCCTGACGTATGAGGCAGCCGTAAACGGAACGGTCGAAGACTTTGCCGAGCTGGAATCCTCCATCGCGCGCATGAAAGCGCTTGATGCGCAGCGCGAGCAGGAGGCTTTTATTGAAGAAAATCGCGTGTTCCACAGCATCATCGCCCGCGCCGGTGGCAACAAGGTATTGGAAGTTTTCTGGAACACCATTAGCATCCTCGCCGCCGGGGAGCATCACGGCATCCACTATTCGATAGGCAACCAGACACATGTACTGCAAGCGCACCAGCGCATTCTCGACGCCTGCCGGCGGCGCGACGGCCATGCGGCTGCAGCCGAAATGGAAAGACACGTGGGCGCGCTGGAAAATCTGGTGCGCCAACGTTACCAGCATCTCTTGAAACATCCGACCAGTGTTATCGAACGGCCCGGCCGCTTGATCGCATAATCGAACATTTAACGGAGTGCTAAAGTCGGCACTTCATCCAACAGGAGCTTTTTATGATGCACTTCGAACTGACCCAAGAACAGCGCAGCATGGTGAATACGGTACGCGAGCTGACGCAGGAAGTCTTCAAGCCGAACGCGTTGAAATATATGGACGGCACCTTCCCCTGGGACAATTTCAAGGAGCTGGCGAAAATCGGCGTTCTTGGCATGGCCATTCCAGAGGAATACGGCGGACTCGGCTTGCCGGTGCTGGATACTGCACTGGTACTCGAAGAGGTCTCAAAAGGCTGTTACGTGACAGCGATGGACCTGATGGGCGAAGTCGGCACACAGGCACGTATCATTGCCACGTACGCCCCGGAGAGCATCAAACAGCGGCTACTGCCAGGCGTGTGTACCTCCGAGGTGATTCTCGCCATCTGCATGACCGAACCCCATGCCGGCACCGATGTTGGCAACTACCGCACCAACACGGAGATCAAGGGCGACAGGATCATTTTGAACGGCGTCAAAACGCTGATCAGCCGCGTCGACGAGGCGCAGGCTTTTGTGGTGTTCACCCGCGTGAACAAACTGCCGGGGATTAACGGGATCGGTTGCGTGCTGATCGAACGCGGCACACCTGGCTTTGAATGCACCGCGCGCTATCACACCATGGGCGGCGAAAATCTGGCGGAGATCCGCTTTGATAACTGTGAACTGCCGCTGGAAAATCTGATTCTCAAGGAAGGTGGCTTTCGCAAGATGATCAGCGCATTCAACACGCAGCGCTGCCTCAACCCCAGCGTATCGCTGGGCCTGGCCGAAGGCGCGCTGGAAGAAGCCGTCAAGTACGCGCGCGACCGCAGCGCTTTCGGGCGACCCATCGGTGAGTTTCAGGCGATACGTCATAAGCTCGCCGAAATGTACCGCGACATCGAAGCCAGCCGTTCCGTGCTGTATCGCGCGGCGGCATCGGCGAATCCGTTTCCTGACCCCTACCTTTCCGCAGTGGCAAAAATCACCGTGAACGAAATGGCGTTGCGCGTGACCAGCGATGCGATTCAGGTACACGGCGGTTATGGTTTCACCGACGAATTTCCGGTCTCGCGCTTTTATCGCGGCGCGCGTTACGGCACGCTCGGCGGCGGCACCACCGAGACGCTAAAAGAACTGATCGGCAAAAAACTGCTGAGCGATTTCCCGATCAACGGTTTCCTAGGCATGGGTAATTTCTAATACGCCAATCCATGGAAATAAAATTCAATAAAATCATATAGTTACGATTCTACGCAAAAGGCATCCAGAAAACCATGCGTTCCCTACTTTTCGTTCCGGGCGACGACGAACGCAAGATCGCCAAAGGACTGGCCTCTGCCGCTGACGCGCTGATTCTCGATCTGGAAGACGCGGTGGCGCCGCAACGCAAGGCCGCCGCGCGCGAGCTATGCGCCGCCACGCTGGCATCAGGAAACGCACGCATGAAGCTGTTTGTGCGCATCAACGCACTGGATACGCCCGCGGCGTTGCTTGATCTCGCCGCCGTGGTCAAAGCCCGGCCATTTGGCATCATGCTGCCGAAATGCCGCAGCGGAGAAGACGCGCGGCTGGTCTCGCACTATCTGACCGCGCTCGAGGCGCGCGATGGCTTACCTGCTAGCGACATTCGCATCCTGCCCATCGTCACCGAAACCGGCGGCTCGATGTTTGGCCTGGGCAGTTACGACAACCCGCCGATACCCCGGCTCTACGGCATGCTGTGGGGCGGCGAGGACTTGGCAGCGGACTTGGGTGCCATCACCAATCGCGATGAAGATGGTCGTTATGCAGCGCCGTATCTGCTGGCTCGGTCGCTGTGCCTGTTCGCAGCGGCGGCAAGTTCAGCCATCGCCGTCGATGCCGTCTACACCAACTTTCGTGATCCGGCGGGCCTGAAACAGGAAGCGATTGCCGGATTGCGCAGCGGTTTTTCCGCCAAGGCCGCCATACATCCCGATCAGATCAGCGTTATCAACGAAGCCTTCACCCCGACTGCAGCGGACATCGAAGCCGCGCAGCAGGTCATCGCTGCATTTGACGCTTCGCCCGGCGCCGGCGTCGTTTCAGTGGGCGGCAAAATGCTGGACCGGCCACACTACCGTACCGCACAGCGGGTGTTGGCACGCGCGGCAGGCGCATAGCCGGGCACCCGCGCTACACTACAATCCATCAGTTACGTTCCACCGTCCCGGAGGCAGTTTGTCTACAGATCAATCGGCAGCACACCATGCCAAAGAAGAGCAGTCGAACCCGCAATACCCGCTTTCGGGCATCACGGTCATTGACCTGTCGCACATTTATGCGGGGCCCTACGCCACGTTTTTGATGGCCATGGCCGGCGCAACCGTGATCAAGGTCGAACCGCTGGAAGGCGAGAACCTGCGCAGCCGCGGCGACATGGGCGGCGCGGACATGCCTTTCGCCATGCTGAACTCCAACAAGAAACCGGTTACGCTCAATCTCAAGTCCGAAAAAGGCCTCGTGCTGTTTCGGGAGATGGTGGCCCGCGCCGACATACTGGTGGAAAACTTCGCGCCGGGCGTCACCGACCGTCTCGGCATCGGTGCCGCCGATCTTCACAAAATCAATCCGCGATTAATCTATGGTTCCAGCACGGGTTACGGCAGATCAGGGCCTTATCGCAACTATCCCGCCATGGACCTGGTGATGCAGGCGATGTGCGGCATCATGGATTCGACCGGGTTCGCCGATCAGCCGCCGGTCAAATCCGGTGCGGCGATGTGCGATTTCAGCGCGGGTGTACATCTCTACGCTGCTGTTATTACTGCCCTGTACGAGCGCGAGCGCACCGGCAAGGGCCGGGTGGTCGAAATTTCGATGCAGGATGCGAACTATGCATCCTTGGCTTCCAATTTCGGCATGCTGCATGCGCGCGGCGCCGCTGCGCCGGCGCGCACCGGCAACCGGCATGCAGGGCTCGGCATCTCGCCGTACAACGCCTACGCCACAACCGATGGCTACGTCGTGCTCAACGCGCCCAACGACCATCATTTTCATGCGATTCTTGAGGTCATGGGCCGATCAGACCTCAAAACAGATCCGCGCTTTACCTCACGCGCGACGCGTGTCGCCAACATGGCCGCCGTAGACGAATTGGTCGAGAGCTGGACAAAGACGCTGACCAAACGTGAAGTGGCGCAACGCATGTTGAAGGCGTCAGTGCCGTGTGCCGAGGTGCGCACGCTGTCCGAAGTCATGCACGACGAAAATATGCACGCGCGCGGCAGCCTGCAGTGGGTGAACCATCCGAAAATGGGCCGTGTCGTGCTCCCCCATTCGCCCTTGGTATTTGAGGGAACGCCACGCCTGCCGATTGAACCCAACCTGCCGCTGGGCGGCAGCAACAACACCATATTCTCCGATTGGCTGGGCCATACCGAAGCTGAATTGGCTGCCTATAAATCCGAAGGTGTAATCTAAGCGCATGGGGTGAAATGCTGATGCTGGTGGATCAGCACGCACGATTTCTATCGAGTCATTCTGGTGCCAGCCGGAATCCCGTGCGTAATTTACAGAAATCGCAATCTGGCCATACAGTGTCCGATGATTTCCAACCTCAAGCGCCTACGAGCGTAATAAGCAGCCATTCGTTCTGGTTGACCGCGATCGGCTCAAATCGACCCATACGAGCCCCTCGCCACGCGACGGACAATAGGTCAGCTACCAGAGGTAGAGCTGTCGTTCTCAATCTTGCGACCGCTAGTCAGCGGGCTTAAACTGCTCCGCGAAATCCAAGAGCTGGGCGTTCAGCTCGTCGGCATCAGGCGCAAAGTGCGCTTCGCGGTGACAGTTTGGACATAGCGCAACGCAATTCCATACCCTATCACTTTTTTTGGGCACCGAGGATGTGGTGGATGTCGAGAAAGCCGGAGTAATCCCGTCGTTCACCGCAGCCTCTCCTCTCACAGCATTTAGCTCTGTCGATTACCGCCCGACGCACGCGTGGGTCGCGCTTGACTTGGGAACGAACTGCTAGACGCCGTGGCGCACCGTCACTACCTAGATTTGAATAGTCGGTTCCAGGACAGTCGTCGAAGGTGTCGTCAGTTGTACCCAAGTCTGCTAGGGCCAGCTTAGCAAGGTCCAAGACGCCCTGCCAAGCCCACAATGCATCCGATACCTCGTGAGCGTCCGGGGTCCGATCGTCTTGCAGCCAGATCGTTGGGCTGGTCCCGTTCATTGCGTGGTTCTTTGTGCTGCGCCCCATCAAACCTCGTCGACGTAGGTCGTTGCTGATGTCACGTTTACGGAGCCATATATCCATCAAAGCATCTCTGGGAATTAATGCGGCAAAGACAATTGTGCCGCCGTCTCGCTGAATTATTAGGTTATGTGTATTCCCGCGCTGCCGGTCTCGCTCCACAATGAATCTCAGAGTACCTTCCCAATCGTCATTGCGCAGCCGCGCGCGTAGTTGTGCTGCAGCGTACTTTCGCTCGTTCGCATTGCGACCTTCGCGTCTCCAACAGATCCTTATCCTCATCTTGAGAACTTGGCCCTCGTGTGACCGTGCACTTACAAACTGCTGGGTTGCCGTACCAGTCACTTCACGCGTGTCATCGAGTGCCTCGAATCTTCTTTCCACTAGGAACGGGGCAACAGAGTCCCGGGTGAGCCGTTCCGCAGTGATGCTGTCACTTCCTCGGAAGGCTCGCTTTGAATTTGGCACCGCTTCCCTCCTCGGCAATGTCGCCAAACGTACCTATCGAACAACGATTCCCCCACAATTGATTGCTCCGGCGAATTTTAGGAGATCGCTGCTAGTTTCTGGCAAGGGTCTGCATTCTGGCATGTAACCGACGTTGATGCTTCCATTCCTGCCTCCCTGGCATTTCCGCTCATGGCCGAGGCTGTGTGAAAACGCAGAACCAAATCATCAGCCGAAAAAATTGTTTGCAAGGATGCGTCATGTTGCATTCTCGGAGTTCGGGTAAGGGTGTGAAGACCCCGAAAATCATTCTCAGTTTGAGTTTTCACACAGCCTCGGTCGGTTGCCGTCCTCCCACGGTTCTTTCGTACTGGCCTTTTAATGACCGCTCAGACAAGCATCGCCAACGCATATCCGCCAAGCGCTGTGCTGGACCGACGGGTTGGTATGGATGCAAACAGCCGCCAGATAAAATTCCTTTTTAAAAACAGCTAGTTACGACTTTTGTGGGCTGAGCACCAGTGAAGACGCCTCACGGGCGATTTGCGCGCGCAGATCAGCCTTGCGTATTTTGCCGTTCGCGGTGCGTGGCAACTGTTGCGCAATTTCAAGGCGCTCCGGCCAATACACTTTGGCGACACCACGCTCCGCCAGAAACGCCTGCATGCCTTTCATGTCCAGCGATTGCCCTTCGCGGCAAATCACAAAGGCACAGGCGCGTTCGCCCAGCCGTGGATCGGGCATGGCAACAATGGCGGCATCCTGCACGCGTGGATCTTCGTAGAGAATATCCTCCACGTACTTGACCGGAATGTTTTCGCCGCCGCGAATGATGATGTCTTTCAGGCGGCCGGTGATGCGTATAAAGCCTTCGGCATCCAGCGTCGCCAGATCACCGGTATCGAACCACTCGCCGTCAAAGTTTTCACGGGTCAGCGCTTCCTGTTTGATATAGCCGACAAACATGAAAGGGCCGCGACACTGCAAACGGCCTTCGGTGCCTGCCGCAAGCAGTTGATTCTTATCATTCACCACGCGCACTTCCATCCCCGGCTGCGCACACCCATCCGTATTGAGCAATTTTTCGTCGGGCGCACCAATGCGCGTCAGCGTGACGACGGCGTTTTCGGTTTGCCCCCAGCCGCAGTGGATGCCCACGTGCGGCAGCTTCTCGCGCGCTTCGCGCAGCAGCGTGCGCGGGATCGGCCCGCCGCCGCAGCGAAAAATCCGGAAGGACGATAAATCGCATTGCTCGAGATTTTTGGCGCGCAGCAAGTCGAGCAAAAACGTGGCGCTGCCGCTGGAAACGGTGATGCGGTGTTTGGCGATCCATTCGACCATCTGTTCGGCGTTCCATACGTCCTGCAGCACCACCGTTGCGCCCAGTTGAATGGGCAGCCGCACGCCGTTCAAAAAGCCGGTTTGATGCGCAATGGTCGAGGCGATATGAATCACATCGCTGCTTTTGAGCTGCAGTGATGCGGCCAATGCCAGTTGCGGCGCCACGATGGTGTTGCTAGTGTGCATGACGCCTTTGGGTTCACCGGTGGCGCCAGAGGTGAATACAATTTCGGTCACGTCATTGGCGTGAGGCAGCGGCACGTTCGGTGCCGGGTGCGCGGTTGCCATGAACGTATCCCACGCAATCTCTTGGGGATTGGCGGCTTGGCCGACCACCATTGCATGCTGCAAATCCGGCAACTCGGGCCGCATGCGATCCGCCATCGCGCGGTAGTCATGGCCCCGGAATTGATCGGGAATCACCAGCAGCCGGGCATCCGACAGCTTGAGCATATGCACCAGTTCGCGGTCGCGGCTGCCCGGGGTGATCAGGCTACTGACGACACCGATGCGCGTTGCCGCGAGATGCAGAATCAGGAACTCTTTCCAGTTCGGCAACTGTAGCGCCATCACATCGCCTGCTCGCAGGCCCAACGCGTGCAGGCCCGCGGCGCAGCGGGCAGCCTGCAACGCCAACTCTCCATATGTAATGGCGCCACGGCTGTCGATAATGGCCGTTTTGTATGGCGAGGCGATTACAGCATCATCAAAAAAATCCGTCAGCAACCGATTGGGCCATGCGCCGCTGGTGGTATAACGTTGAATCTGTTCAGGTGTTAAACGCGTGTTGAATCGAGGCATGAATTTGTCGTGAAGTTGCGCGCCGCCTTCGCGTCTCATCGCCTGATCGCGAATGATTGTCCGCATGATGAAGCCGGGGCTCTGGCAAGGCGTTGTGTATGGCACAATTTAACCGTTATTCAACTGAATGTGCAAGGCAACTCATGGCGCAATTGACGATATACATGGTGGAACATTTGTTCTCCCGCCCCGACTGGGAGAAAGAATGGAACGCGTGGTACGAGGGTAATCTCAAGGTGCTGCTGGGCGTACCGGGCTTTCTGACGGGGCAACGTTTCAGAAGTGCAGGCGTGGCGCGGCGTTATATGGCGATGTACACCGTTGACAGTCCTGCCGTTTTTGAAAGTGCGGTCTACAAGGCGGCGGGCGGCGGCGGCACCAATAGCCAGCGCTTTCGCGAGGCGTATGAAATCTGGATCCGCAACCTGTTCGACGTCACGCAAGCCATTCCGAATGTCGGGCCGCAGGATTATTTGCTGGTGGAGGACACTGCCAACGGCAACGCCCCGCTCAACCCCGGTGTGCAACGCATAACGTGCAGCGGCCTGCACAAGACGACGCCATTTCGATGTTTGAGCGTCCTGTCATCACCACCACAGGCGCTGCCACCGAATTCCATTTGTTATCGCGCTATTACCGCCCAGCAAGGGCCTTTGTATAAGGTGTAAGCCTCATGAAAAATCACAGTGCACAGTTGGTTGAACATCTTGCCGGCCTTAAACCTGCGCTGCTGGACGATGCGGACAGCGCGTTGGGCAGCAACGCCACCATGGCCTTGCTCGATACCATAGGCTGCGGTCTGTATGGCGCGAACCAGCAATGGGGACGCATACTGCGCGAGCAGATTCTCGGCGAAGGCTCACGCGGCAAGGCCACGCTGTTTGGGGAGAGCATTACCGTTGCGCCGTCACGCGCGGCCCTGGCCAATGGCACGGCCTCCCACGGCTTTGAACTGGACGACATTATTCAAGGCGCACTGGTGCATCCGGGCGCCGTCGTCATCCCTGCGGCACTGGCCATGGCGGAGCACTCGGGCGCATCCGGCGAACGGCTGCTGCTGGGCATTATCGCGGGCTATGAAGTGATGGCCCGGCTGGGTCTGGCCTTGGGCGCGGAACACAATACCCGCGGCTACCACACGACCGGCGTTGCGGGTCCCATCGCGGCCACCGTCGCAGCAGGCATTGTGGTCGGGCAATCGGTCGATACCATCCTGTCGGCAATTGGCATCGCCTGTTCAAGTGCCGGCGGCATCAAGGCGTTTACCCAAGGCACCGGCGGCATGGTCAAACGCATGCATGCCGGACGCGCCGCCGAAACCGGCGTACTGGCGTGCGAATTGGCACAACGAGGATTTACCGGGCCCATGGCCGGCGTGGATGGACACTTCGGTTTGCTGGAAGTCATCGGCGGGCCTGACACCGATGTTGCGGCGCTGACACGTGACCTGGGCCGCGAATACGCCATCGCCAAAGTGTGGGTCAAGGCATACCCTTGCTGCGGACTGATTCACTCGGTATCGCATGCCATTGAATCGATCCGCAAAATGTCATCACTCACGCCAGCGGACGTCAAAAGCATTGTGGTTCATACCAGCCGCCGCGCAGTTGAACACAATGGCGACCCCAATCCGCAGGAAACCATGGCCGCGCAATACAGCATCCCGTACTGCGCAGGGGCGGCGGTGGTGCAAAACCCGCGCGATCCGGCATCGTTTGATGCACAAGGGCTGCGCGACCCGGAAATCCGAAGGGTTGCCGCGCTGACACAGTTGCGCATCGATGAAAAAATGGATGTGCTATACCCGGCCCATTTCGCCGCACGCGTACAAATTGTCCTGAAAAACGAGAAGCAGTTCGAGCAAACTGTCATCGATCCGCATGGCACGGCCAGTGATGCCTGCGACGCAGCAGAAATAGAAGCCAAATTCCGCCTGCTGGCCAAGCCCGTGCAGACAACGCAACGCATCGATCAGGTAATCAGCGCAGTGCGTGATGTACGCGGCGCGGCGTCGGTGGCGGGCTTGTCGGCAACATTACATGCGTGAGCTTGCAGTCCAAGGGTTGTGCGCCACCGGCGTTCTTTTTTTCGTTATGCCCGCAGGCGCGCAGACGCCTGCCCCCAGCTCAACAACCTACCCCGCGCGCCCGGTGCGCATCATCGTCCCCTACGCCCCCGGTGGCGGCATAGACTTTACCGCACGTCTGAGCGCGATGCACCTGCAACAGGGGCTGGGACAAAACGTCATCGTGGAAAATCGGCCTGGCGCTGGCGGCATTGTCGGCAGCGATATTGTCGCGAAGGCGGCAGCGGACGGCTACACACTACTCGCGGTGCCCATCAGTCACGCGGTCAATATCAGCCTTACGCCGAACATGCCGTTTCACCCGGAAAAAGATTTGGCGCCCATCGTGCATATAGCATCGGCGGCGAACATAGTACTGACACATCCGTCGGTGCCCGCGCGCACGGTGGCCGATTTGGTCAAATTGGCCCGCGCACAGCCCGGTGAATTGAGCTATGCCTCCAGCGGCAGCGGCAGCTCCACACATCTGGCGACCGAGCTATTCATAATGCTGGCAAAAATTAATTTACTGCATGTGCCGTACAAAGGCGGCGGGCCAGCGTTGACCGATTTGATCGGCGGCCAGGTGTCGATGTATTTCGCCAGCTTGCCAGCAGCGGGGCCGCACTTGAAATCGGGCCGCCTGCGCGCACTGGCGGTTACCGGCAAACAACGCGTTGTCACGTTGCCAGAGGTGCCCACGGTGAATGAAACGGGTGTGCCAGGCTATGAATATGTTGGCTGGTATGGCTTGCTCGCACCGGCGGCCACGCCGGCAACGGTGATCGCTCGCTTGAATGCCGAGGTCAACAAGTTCATCAGTACCAAGGGATTTGCAGATCGCATCAGTGCCGACGGCGCGGAACCGGCCGGCGGCACAGCGCAAGCTTTTGGCTCGTTTATACACAGCGAAATCGCCAAGTGGGCCGCGGTGGTGAAGCATGCAGGCCTGGCGGGCAAATGATTGGGATCCGCATTGGCATCCACTTCGGAATCGCCGCGCTGTTGTGTGCCGGGTACTCACCGGCGCGCGGCGCAGACGCGCCGTTTCCACTCAAGCCTGTGCGCATCATCGTACCCTTCGCGCCCGGCGGCGGTACAGATTTAATCGCGCGCGCCATCGCGCAAAAACTGTCGGAGGCGTGGAATCAGCAGGTGCTGATCGACAACCGTTCGGGCGGCGGCACCGTGATCGGGTCTGAGTTAGTGGCCAAAGGCGCGCCCGACGGCCACACGTTATTGCTGACCGCCAACCCGCATACCACCAACCCAGCACTGAACGCGAAATTGCCTTACGACACTTTGCGCGATTTCGCGGGTGTGACGCAAATCGCGACGTCACCGCTCATACTGACCGTACATCCCTCGTTGCCCGCGCGCAGCGTGCGCGAGCTGATTACATTGGCTAAACAACGGCCCGGGCAGCTGAGTTACGGCACATCGGGCAACGGCGGGCCGCAGCACCTGGCGGGTGAATCGTTCAAGTTCATGGCTGGCGTCAGTATGATTCATGTGCCTTACAAGGGTGGCTCACTGGCGATCACTGATCTTCTGGGCGGGCAAACGCAACTGATGTTCGGCAGCACCTTCACCGTTCTGCCGCAGATGAACGGCGGGCGTCTGCGCGGGCTTGCCATCACCGCCGCACAACGTTCGACTGTAATGCCCCACCTGCCCACCATCGCAGAGGCCGCGCTGCCCGGCTACGCCGTCACGACCTGGTATGGCGTGTTTGCGGCGGCAGCAACGCCGCGCAATCTCATTTCCAGGCTGCACGCGGATTTCGCGCGCTCGATCAAGCACGCTGATGTAGTGGATCGACTTACGCGTGATGGTTCCGAGCCGGTGGCCAGCGAACCGGCGGCGTTTGACGCCTTTATCCGCAGCGAGATCGAAAACGCGCGCCGCATCGTCAAGGCGTCAGGCATGCGGCTTGACTAAATTATTCAATATAATCAAATATTTACATGAACACCACAAGTGCAGACCTGATTGTCATTGGTGGCGGCATTGCCGGGTTGGTAACCGCCAATCGCGCAGCGCAACTGGGGCTAAAAGCGACTGTCCTCGAACAAGGCAGTGCTGAAAAATATCTGTGTAACACGCGCTACACCGGCGGCACGTTTCACTTGTGCCTGCGCGAAATCACGCTGGATCCCGAATTGCTGCACAAGCTGATTCTTGAAACCACCGATGGATTTGTGAAGGACGATCTCGCGCGCCTGATGGCGCACGGCGGCGCCAAACTGATTCAGTGGCTGCAAGGCGAAGGCATCAAATTCATGCGCGCCAGCGCATCCGAGTACCACAAGTGGGTGCTGGCACCGCCGGGACGCAGCCGCCCCGGTCTGGATTGGGAAGGGCGCGGCGGCGACGTACTGCTGCGTACGCTCGAATCGCAACTCGTCAAGCGCGGTGGCACGCTGGTGCGCGGCGCCAAGGCGCAATCGTTGGTCAGCGAGAATGGCAAGTGCGTGGGAGTTGTTGCACATCACGATGGCGCGGCTCGTGAGTGGCGTGCGCGTGCTGTCGTCGTTGCTGATGGCGGCTTTCAGTGCAACCCGGAAATGATGGAAAAATACGTTTCCAAACAACCCTCCCGAATGAAACAACGCAACGGTGGAACGGCCTTTGGCGACGGCATGCGCATGGCGCAGACATTGGGGGCCGCGATCGCTGGCATCGACCGCTTTTACGGCCATGTACTGTCCAGAGATGCGTTGACCAATGACATGCTGTGGCCTTACCCCTATCTCGATTCGCTGGTCACCGCCGGTATTGTTGTAGACCAAGATGGCAAACGCTATACCGATGAAGGCCGGGGTGGTGTCAGTGTTGCCAATGCCGTAGCTGGATTGGATGATCCGTTGTCTTCCACCTGTGTGTTCGATCAAACGATCTGGGAGGGGCCGGGGCGTAACGGCTTGATTGCTGCCAATCCGCATCTGCTGAAAGAAAAGGCCACCCTTTACGAGGCGAGCGATCTCGATACGCTTGCAACCCAGGCCGGCCTGAACGCGGCGAACCTGAAAAGCACCATAGCCACCTACAACGCCGCTCTCTCGGCCAACGCGGGCACTACAACGGTCACGCCCGCCGATGGCATCCCCCGACTCAGTAAAAAATACAAGGCCATGCCCATCGTCAAAGCGCCTTACTACGCCGTGCCGATGGTCAGCGGCATCACGTATACGATGGGTGGTATCGTCATCAACACCCACGCGCAGGCATTGCGCAAAGACGGTAGTGTGATTGAAGGACTCTACGCGGCTGGGGCCGCGACAGGCGGACTAGAAGGCGGGCCACAGATCGGTTACGTGGGCGGTCTGGCGAAAAGCGGCATTACCGGGCTCGCGGCGGCGGAACATATTGCCCAGCGGGTTTAGTCTTTGCTCTGGTAGTCAGCGTCGTCATCAATCTCATACAGCCCGCTGATCTTCACATCAAACCCGATCTTCTCCCATTCACGAATTTCTTCGCTCAGCACGGTGTTGGTGAGCGGATTACGCAGCAGCCATGCCGGGTCAATCGCCAGGCGAAACTTGTTTTCAGTAGCGCGGGCGGTGAGGATGCGCGGGTTATTGGCGGTGCGCCGCTGGCACAGCAACACGGCGATGCGCACGGCGAACACGCTGGCCCAATCCATCGACTCATCCAATTCAGGCAACAGCTTTTTCAGCGAGCGGCGATGCGCCAGCAGTAACCGCGCGATGCGGTGCTGCTCTTCGCGCGTGAAGCCCGGCATGTCGGCATTGCCCACGATATAGGCTGAATGCCGGTGGTAACTGCTATAGGCGACGGAAATCCCAATCTCGTGTAACTGCGCGGCCCAGGCGAGATCCTGTGCGCCGCGCGCCGCTTCGCCCGCCAATTGTTCGTACAGGCTCACCGCAAGCTGACTCACACGCCGCGCCTGCGCTGCGTCAACATGGTAGCGCTGCATGAACTGCGCTACTGTAGCGTCGCGCGCATCGTGGTGGCTTTTGCGGCCCAGCATATTGATCAGGATGCCTTCGCGCATGGCGCCGTCGGCAACGGTCATTTGTTGAATATCGAGTTCGGAGAGCACCGCGATCATGATCGCCAGTCCGCCCGGCAGCACAGACGCGCGATCGTCGCGCAGGCCTTCGATAGTGACGCGTGACATTTCACCGCCCTTGATCAACTGCGCACGCAGGCGTTCCAACCCATCAGGCGTGATGCCAGCATTGCTGAATCCGTTCAGTTGCAGCACCTGCGCCAGCGCACGCGCGGTGCCGGAAGACCCCACGGCGTGTTTCCAGTTACCGCGCGAAAACCCGGCGACGATGTGTTGCAGCTCGGCACGGGCGGCAAGATCGGCTTCCTTGAACGCAGCCTTGCTGAGTTTGCCGTCTTTGAAAAACCGCCGGGTGAACGACACGCAACCCATATACAGGCTATCGAGGCGCAGCGGTTCGTAGCCCTCGCCGACGATAAATTCGGTAGAGCCACCGCCGATGTCCATAACCAGACGCCGTTCACTTGAAACCGGCAGGCTGTGCGAGACGCCCAGATAAATCAGCCGCGCTTCTTCCCGCCCGGCGATCACTTCAATCGGGAAACCCAACGCGGCCTCGGCCTTTTTCAAAAACGCCGACGCATTTTTTGCCACCCGCAATGTATTGGTGCCCAACGCGCACACGTCACTGGCGTGAAAGCTGCGCAGGCGTTCGCTAAAACGTTGCAGACAGGCAATGGCGCGCGCCTGCGACGGCTCGTCAAGCACCTTGTCGTCATCGAGGCCCGCGCCCAGACGCACGGCTTCACGCAAACCATCCAGCGGGTACGTCTGTTCGCCGTCTACCCGGGCGATCTGGCAATGGAACGAATTAGAGCCGAGATCGACTGCGGCAATGGTGGTGTATTCAGCCACAATTACAACGAACTGTTTTTATTGTATTTTTTCACGCCGTCCACAGCGCCCAGCAGCAGCACATCGGCGCCGCGCCGCGCGAACAAACCGTTGGTGACGACGCCGGTAATTTGATTCAGGGCCGCCTCCAGTTCCAGCGGCTGGGTGATGGACATATTGTGCACATCGAGAATCAGATTACCGTTGTCGGTGATGAAACCTTGCCGCCACGCCGGTTGCCCGCCCAGCTTGACGATTTCACGCGCCACGTATGAGCGTGCCATCGGAATCACTTCCACGGGCAGCGGGAATTTGCCGAGCACATCTACCAGCTTGGAGTGATCGGCGATGCAGATAAATTTGCGCGCCACTGCAGCAACGATTTTCTCGCGCGTTAGTGCGCCGCCGCCACCTTTGATCATGGCAAGATGCGGCGTGATTTCATCAGCGCCATCCACATACACCGGCAAATCTTTTACGCCGTTAAGATCATAGACCGCGATGCCCAATGCCTTCAGCTTTTGCGCCGTGCCTTCAGAGCTTGCCACGGCGCCATCAATGCGATGCTGGATCTTGCCCAACGCGGCGATAAATAAATCTGCCGTCGAGCCGGTGCCCACGCCAACCACGCTGCCGTCCTCAACGTAACCTATTGCGGCTTCGGCGGCGGCTTGCTTCATCTCTGTCTGGTTCATGGGCGAATGATAATCTTCAATTGCCGCGCTGTACAGCCGCAGCCGACGGAATCCTGCTAACCTTGCAAGTCTATGACAGCCCCTGATTATCTCAAGCGCATCCTCGGTGCGCGCGTGTACGATGTCGCCATTGAATCGCCGCTGGAGTTTGCCCCTAATTTATCCCGACGCCTGAACAATCGCGTGCTGATCAAGCGCGAAGATTTGCAGCCCGTGTTTTCATTCAAGCTGCGCGGCGCTTACAATAAGATGGTGCGACTGCCGCAAACCGCCCGCGATCGTGGCGTGATTGCCGCTTCGGCCGGCAATCACGCGCAAGGCGTGGCTTTGGCCGCACAAAAGCTGCACTGCAAGGCAACCATTGTGATGCCGGTGACCACGCCGCAGATCAAGGTCGAAGCGGTGCGCTCGCGCGGGGCAAAAGTGATGTTGCAGGGTGACTCCTACGCTGAGGCTTTTGCGCACGCCAAATTAATCGAGCAAAAACAAAAGCTTACGTTTGTGCATCCGTATGATGATGCGGACGTCATCGCGGGGCAGGGCACCATTGGTATGGAGATTTTGCGCCAGTATGGTGAGCCGATACATGCAATTTTCGTACCGGTAGGCGGCGGCGGATTGATTGCGGGTATCGCCGCCTACGTTAAACGCCTGCGGCCTGAAATCAAAATCATCGGTGTTGAACCTAACGATGCTGATGCCATGTATCAATCGCTGAAAAAGGGCCGTCGCGTCACGCTGGATCAAGTGGGTTTGTTTGCCGATGGCGTGGCGGTCAAGCAGGTGGGCGCAGAAACATTTCGTTTGTGCCGCACGCTGGTGGACGACATTATTCGCGTGGATACCGATGCCATGTGCGCGGCGATCAAGGATGTGTTTACCGACACGCGCGTAATACTCGAAGCGGCCGGCGCGCTGTCAATAGCGGGCATTAAGGCTTACACGGCGGCCCACGCCAAGAAAACGCGCGTGCAGGGGCAAACACTGATTGCGGTGGCCAGTGGTGCTAACATGAATTTCGACCGCCTGCGTTTCGTGGCCGAAGAAGCCGAGGTCGGCGAACACCGTGAAGCCATCCTCGCAGTGACGATTCCCGAAAAGCCCGGCAGCTTCAAAACGTTTTGCGAACTGCTGGGGCCACGCAACGTGACGGAATTCAATTACCGTTACGACGACCCCAAAGCCGCGCAGGTGTTTGTCGGCGTGCAGGTTAAAAACCGCGACGAGACCGCCAAGCTCACGCGCGCGCTGCGCCGTGCGGGGCTTACAACGCACGACTTTAGTAACAACGATCTGGCAAAACTGCACATACGCCACACCGTCGGCGGCCATGCGCCATCGGCAAAAAACGAAATCCTCTACCGTTTTGAATTTCCGGAACGGCCCGGTGCGTTGATTCGATTTTTAACCAGCATGAACCACGGCTGGAATATCAGCCTGTTTCATTACCGCAACCACGGCGCCGATTACGGCCGTGTGCTGGTGGGCATGCAGGTGCCGCCGCAGGATAAAAAACAGTTTCAGGCGTTTCTGGATAAAGTGGGTTATCCGTATTGCGATGAAACACGCAATCCGGCATACCGCTTGTTTTTGGGTTAATGCAAGTTCGCTACAATGTGCCCATGAAATTTGCCCGAACACTTTTGCTTCCTCTGTTGCTTGCGGGCCCCGTTAGCGCCGCGCCTGGCGATGACGATTTCACCGCCATGCGCGAAGCGTTTCGCGTCAACGACACACGCAAGCTCGATGCCTACGCACCCAAGCTCAAAGGTCACGTGCTGGAGCCGTACGCCGCATATTGGCAATTGCGTTCGCGGCTGGATGACGCCACGCCCGAAACCGTGCGCGCGTTTCTGGCCGAATACAAAGACTCCTTTGTCGCCGAGCGTATGCGTGCCGACTGGTTAAAGCGCCTCGGTAAAAATCAGCAATGGGAAATCTTCGAGGCCGAGCGCGCGGCGCTGGTTGAAGATGATATCGAGATCACCTGCTACGGTTTGCAGGCGCGTGCGCGCACCGATGCCACGGCAGTGCGCGAAGCGCGCTCACTGTGGTTTACCGAAAAAGATACGCCCGCGAGTTGTGCGCCGCTGTTCACGCAATTGGCCGCCTCCAATCAACTGAGTGTGCAGGATGTGTGGGGGCGCATACGCTTGGCGTTGGCGGCGGGGCAAGTGGGTGTGGCTACGCGCGCGGCGGCGTTTTTGCCTGCGGGTCAGGGGCCAAATCCTACAGTGCTCTCTGCGGTATCGCAAAATCCGGCGAGTCAACTGGCGCGTCCGTTTGATGCAACCAGCCGCGCCGCGCGCGAAACCACTATGTTTGCTGCTTACCGTTTGGCACGCACGTCACCACAGCAAGCCGCCAGCCATTGGGCGGTCATGGAAGCCAAATTTACCGAAGAAGAACGCGCGTTTGTGTGGGGCCACATCGGGTTGCAGGGCGCGCTGCGGCATGACCCTGGCACGCTATCGTGGTACGCCAAAGCGGGGGCCGGTGGTGACATGAGCGATTATCAGCTGGAGTGGAAAGCGCGAGCTGCCTTGCGCGCAGGCGACTGGAAAACGCTGATCGCCGCCGTGGATGTGATGGTGGTGGAAGGCAAAGATTCGCCGTGGCGCTACTGGAAAGCGCGCGCATTAAAAGCCACCGGGCGTGAAGCCGAAGCACTGGCGCTGTTAAAGCCACTGTCGCAGGAATACATTTTTTACGGCCAACTGGCGTTGGAAGAATTGGGCGGCAAAGTTAGCGCACCGCCCGCGCCGTACACGCCCACCGCTGCGGAAATTCAGGCGATGACGCAAACCCCCGGCTTGCGGCGCGCGCAGGCGTTGTATGCGCTAGGTTTGCGCGTGGAGGCCAACCGCGAATGGATGTGGACCCTGCGCGATATGGATGACCGCAAGTTGATTGCGGCGGCTGAGGTTGCCAAACGTGCCGATATTCCCGATCGCGTTATCAACACCGCCGAAAAAACTGCAACGCTGCACGATTTTAAATTGCGCTACTACGCGCCGTACCGCGATGTGTTGAAGGGCCACGCCGCGCGGCAGGGCCTGGACGAAGCATGGGTGCTCGGTTTGATACGGCAGGAAAGCCGCTTCATCGCCGACATACGCTCAAGTGCGGGCGCAATGGGTTTAATGCAGTTGATGCCAGGCACCGCGCAATGGGTAGCAGGCAAAATGGGGCTTAAAAACTGGCGCTGGGCGGGCGTGACGGATGTGGATACCAATCTGAGCCTCGGCACGTACTACCTGCGCCACGTCTACGATTATCTCGATGGCAGTGCCGCGATGGCGACAGCCGCCTACAACGCCGGGCCGGGCCGGGCGCGCGCATGGCGGCCCGATCACACGATGGAAGCCGCTGCTTGGGCAGAAACGATTCCGTTTAACGAAACACGGCATTACGTCAAACTGGTAATGGCCAACGCTAGCTATTACGCGAGCTTGTTCACGCAGCAAACGCAATCGTTGAAAGGCCGCATCGGTGATGTGGGGCCAGCGCGACGGGATGAGAAGTCGCTGGGAGATACGCCGTAGCTATCGGAATAATGCACTAACAGAAGCAGAAATAATTCAATAAAAACAAATGGTTACTTATCATCGTGTCCGGCCCTGTATTTGTAGCTGTTTACAGGTAAGGTAATTTTACATTACGATGTGCCATATCAAAAACCCGCGAGAGGTTCGCCATGACCACATTGACTATTACCGCTAAAGGGCAGGTAACATTTAGAAAAGACGTGCTGCAACACTTGGGCATCAAGCCCGGCGACAAGATCGAACTGGATTTACTGCCCGATGGGCGGGGATTGCTCAAAGCAGCGCGGCCCGCCGCAACGATCAAGGGCTTCTGCGGGTTGCTCGCGGGCCGCACAAAGAAGGTCGCTACTATCGAAGAAATCAGCGCGGCAATGGCACAAGGCTGGGCCGGCAAAAAATGAAGGTGGCTGTTGATACCAATGTCCTTGTTCGGGCTGTAGTGCGCGACGATCCAGTGCAGGCGCGCGCCGCCATCAAGGTTTTGACTAACGCCGAATTGATTGCCATCGCGCTGCCGTGCCTGTGTGAGCTGGTGTGGGTGCTGCGCAGCGTCTACGGCTTCCAAACCGCCGATGCGTCCGCCGCAATCCGCGCGCTGCTCGCTGCTGCAAACGTGGCAATGAACCGGCCAGCGGTAGAAGCGGGCTTATCCATGCTTGAGGCCGGCGGGGACTTCGCTGATGGTGTTGTCGCCTATGAAGGGAACTGGCTCGGTGGGGAAACCTTCATTTCCTTCGACAAAAAGGCGGTTGCGCTACTCGCGGCACAAGGACAACTGGCGCGTCTTTTGTGAAGTAGTGCCAGAGTGCGCGCGCTAACAGAAACTGAAATAATTCAATAAAACAAATAGTTACGACATATCGCGGTTGAATCTATTTTGACCCGAAGTTTTTTTCTTTCTCAGAAGACTTCATGAAACCCCTCCATCTGTTTGCCTTGACCTCGGTCGCCGTGCTCACTTTGATCAGCCCCGCCCATGCCGCCGACCCCTCTGATACGCGTCAAGCCATCGTTTTGACACCAAGGGAATACAGCTTTCTGCTCAGCGAAATGCGTGGACATCTGGATGCAATCGGAATTGCATAGCAAGCACTGTCCACGGGCGATATGGAAACTTCCCGCCAGGCGATGCTCGAACGCGGCACGGCGCGCCTGAAATCCCCTCCTCCGGGCCGACCGCCGAGTTTCGCGCACAAAATACCCGATGCGTGGAGAGTCCTGGCTTCAGGCATGCACCAGTCATACGATAGCGTAGCCGAAGGCATTGCCGACAAGGAAACTGCGCAGCGACTGATGGGGCGCATGGCCAAATTGATGCGTAACTGTGCAGGCTGTCACGCCTCATACCGGTTGATCGCGGCACCCTGAATACAGCGACGAAGGGCGTCAATAACCGAAGGGCATTGCGCTGTGATCGAACAGACCCGTATGCAATGCAGCGCAAATTGCCGCGCCCCCTACATTTTCTCCATCACCTGTCTGGCGAAACGCTCCATCACCTCGTAGCGTTGCTTGAATGGCGGAAAGAAAGTTATCTGGTTCAGCCCCTCACGCTCAAGCTGCCGCAACTGCTCCACCAGCGCTGGTGGTTCGCCGATGATGCAGAAGTTGCGCAGGATTTCCGGCGTGAGAAATTGCGCTTCGTCAGCCTGTAGCGTGAGGTAGTGGGTTTCGTGCAGCGCGAGATGCGCATCCGCGCCGGACTGCCGTTTCACGAACGCCATATAGTCGTCCCACACCGGGCGCACGTACGCTGGCGGCTCTTTGCCGGTTTCGCGCACCCAATCTGCCAGGTAGTGAAAATTCGCCATCACCGATGGGCCGATGGCGTTGATGACGCGGTCGGACGTAAGTGGTTCGCCCGGCTCAAGCATCAGCAGATTGACCAGCGCGGCAGTGTGGTAGTTGGCAGGCAGCGTGCGGCCGACTTTCGCTGCGCCGCGCCGCACATGGCCTATGGCCTCGGCGAATGTGCCGCCACGCGGAATGGAGACGCACAGGCCGTCGCCCGTGTCACCAGCCACCGCCAGCGACAACGGGCCATTGCCGGCGACGTGAATTTCGGGCAAGGGGTCCAGCCGCACATGCTCTTGCTCCAGCCCGGTAAAGCGCACCGGGTGCTCCGGCGTGCCGGGGCCGCCAGCGGCGTACATCACTTCTTCGCCGCGCAGCAGGGCTTTGACCACGCGCACATACTCGCGCATGGCTTTTGCGCCGGTGGGGCGCAGGCCCATCATGCGCATGGCGGTGTTGCCCGCGCCGATGATGGCGTAGGTGCGGCCCGGTGCGAGTGCGTTGATCGTGGCGATGCCGCTCGCCGCTTCGGGGGCGAGCCGCATGCCGCACACCAGCACGCCGCTGCCGATCTTGATGGTTTTGGTCGCCAGCGCCACTGCCGCCATGGTGGCGAACACATTTGAGCGTATCAATGGCGTATCCGGCACCCAGCAGCGTGTAAAGCCGAGACGCTCGCCGTGCTGTGCGTAGTCTACGGCGGCAATAGTTCCAACGGCGACCCCGAATTCCATAAACGGCTCCCAAGTTGTGAAAAGCATGAAAAGTGAAGACAGCGGCAGACTACACGAAATTTTCGCTCCGGCGCGCAAGCGCCTTGTTCGATGCCAACGTCGATGCCAGCGCCCTGCGCAGCTTGATAAACGCACGCATAATTTAAAAGTCATTGGGCGATACGCCGTAATTTCAGGTGCGCATGTTCCACACACCATGATCGGTTAAACTGCGTGCCTGTACTTCGATTTCGGGTGATTGGACATGAGCATGACAACCATTTGTGTTCTGGGCGGCTCCGGTTTTGTCGGCCGCCATGTGTGTGCAGCGCTTGCTGCGCGGGGCTATCGCGTGCGCGTGCCTACGCGCAGCCGTGAGCGCGCCAAATTTCTCACGACCCTGCCCACGGTGGAGCCGCTGGCGGCGGACGTGCATGATGCCGCCACGCTGAAAGAATTGCTGCGCGGCTGCGATGCGGTGATTAACCTGGTAGGCGTGCTGCATGGCGGGCGCGGCAACGCGAGCTTCGCTGACGGGCACACTGAGCTTGCGCGCAAGTTAGTTGCTGCCTGCCGTGAAACTGGCGTGCGGCGTTTGCTGCACATGAGTTCGTTGAATGCCAAAGCGGATGCGCCCAGTGAATATCTGCGCACCAAAGGTGAGGCCGAATCCATCGTGCGTGCATCGGGACTCGACTTCACCATTTTCAGGCCGTCGATTTTGTTTGGCCGCGAAGATAAATTTCTGAATCTGTTCGCGCAACTGTTGAAATCATTTCCGCTGCTGATTGTGCCCGCTGCGCAGGCGCGGTTTCAGCCGGTGTCGGTGGGCGATGTGGCGCACGTGTTCGCCGATGCGCTTACGCGACAGGACAGCATCGGCCAGAGCTACGATTTATGCGGCCCAAAAATTTATACCATGCAGGCGCTCGCCGAATTTGTTGCGCACACCACCGGCCACAAGCGCATGATTTTTGGTGCGGACAGCTTACTCACCAACATCATGGCGTTCGGCATGGAATGTTTGCCAGGCAAAATGATGAGTCTTGATAACGTGCGCTCTATGACGGTAGATAGCGTGTGCAGCAGCGGTTGCGCATTTCCGTTTGGCATCGTGCCAGAATCACTCGAAGCGGTAGCGCCTGCGTGGCTGGCCCATCGCACGCCGCGCGGACGTTACGCGCATTTTCGTGACCGCACGCAGACTTAGCGTAACGTAACGCAGTGTTCGCAAGCATTTGTTTTTAAATGAAAATTTATACCGTAGGCGGTGCGGTTCGTGATGAACTGCTGGGCCTGCCGGTGGTGGATCGTGACTATGTTGTGATCGGCGCCACGCCCGAACAAATGATTGCGCTGGGCTACAAACCTGTGGGTAAGGACTTCCCGGTTTTTCTGCACCCGCAAACGCACGCGGAGTACGCGCTGGCGCGTACCGAGCGCAAAACGGCACGCGGGTATCACGGCTTTGCCTTTCATGCGGCGCCTGATGTCACGCTGGAACAGGATCTCGCGCGGCGCGATCTCACCATCAATGCCATCGCCAAAGATGAACTCGGTAACCTGATTGATCCGTACCACGGCGCTGCTGATCTCAAGGCAGGCTTACTGCGACATGTGAGTCCGGCATTTGCCGAAGACCCGGTGCGCATATTGCGGCTGGCGCGCTTTGCGGCGCGCTTCGGTTTCGTTATCGCGGACGAAACATTGCATCTCATGCGCGGCATGGTGGCCAATGGTGAAGTGGATGCACTGGTCGCCGAGCGCGTGTGGCAGGAGTTGTCGCGCGGGTTGATGGAGCGAAAGCCCTCGCGCATGTTTGAGGCATTGCGCGCGTGTGGCGCGCTCGCCCGTGTCATCCCCGAAGTAGATGCGTTATTCGGCGTGCCACAGACCGCCGCGCATCATCCTGAAGTAGATACAGGCGTGCATGTGATGATGGTGATCGATTACGCCGCCAGCCAGAATTACGCATTGGATGTACGCTTCGCAGCGCTCACGCATGATCTCGGCAAAGGCACCACGCCGCGCGAAGAATGGCCGCGCCATATTGCACACGAAGAACGCAGCGTGGGACTGGTGGCTGCGCTGTGCGAGCGTTTGCGCGTGCCGTCAGATTGCCGCGACCTGGCGCTGATCATGGCGAAGCAGCACGGCAATATTCATCGCGCAGCGGAATTGCGACCTTCCACGATAGTGCGCTTATTGCAAAGCGCCGACGCGTTTCGCAAACCGCAGCGCTTTACACGATTGCTGCAGGCCTGCGAAAGTGATGCGCGCGGGCGGCTTGGCATGAACGAGCGGCCTTACCCTCAGGCACAGCGCATGCTGGCCGCGTTCAGCGCCGCCGCCGCAGTGGATGCTGGCGCAATTGCCGAACAACTGGCTGAACCCGCACGTATCAAGGACGCCATTCAACGCGCCAGAGTAAGCGCCGTCCGCACAGCGCTGAACGAAACAGAAGACTAATATTTATTAATATAATCAAAGGATTACGATGATAGGCCTCTACACCTGGACCACCCCCAACGGGCGCAAAGTTTCTATCATGCTCGAAGAGTGCGGGCTGCCGTACACCACGCACGCCATCAACATCGGCAAAGACGAGCAGTTCACGCCGCAGTTCATCGCGCTTAACCCAAACAGCAAAATACCCGCGATCACCGATTCCGAGGGTGACAACGGAAAACCGCTATCGATATTTGAATCTGGCGCGATTCTGATTTATCTGGCTGAGAAAACCGGCAAGTTCCTCGCCCAAAGTGGCCGCGCGCGCAGCGATGCGCTGCAATGGCTGATGTTCCAGATGGGCGGCGTGGGGCCGATTTTCGGCCAAGTACATCATTTTCTGCGCGCCGCCAAGGAGCCAGTGCCGTACGCCATCGAGCGCTACGGCAAGGAAAAAGACCGTCTTTATCAGGTGCTGGACAATCATCTCAAATCGCATCAATATTTGGCTGGCGAATATTCCATAGCCGACATGGCCACCTACCCGTGGGTGGCGCGCTACGAGTGGCACAAAACCGAATTGGCCCAGGTGCCGCACGTCAAGCGCTGGTACGACGCGATTTCCGCCCGGCCTGCCGTGCAACGCGGGATGGCAGTGCCGGGTTAAGATGGCGGCTATTGAGTCCATTGAATCAGTAATAATTGCAACACTGAGAGGAGTGCATCATGAAACAACAAAACTTTTCGGCGCGACGCAGACAGGTGATGGCCATTGGCACAATCGGCGCGAGCACGCTGGCCGCGCCAGCCGTAGTGATGGCGGCTAATGAGCCTGCCGTGCATTTTTCAGATGACAATATGGTGGTATCCGGTCGCATACTCGACGCATCCGCAGGACAGGCACTGGCAGGCGCACAAATTGAGATCTGGCAGGCAGACGCACACGGTGTGCGCGCCGAACACACGCGCGAAGTTGCTGTTGCTGATGGTGATGGACGCTATTTTGTTGCACTCAAGGGCGACGCACAGCGCCTGCACTATCGCGTCAGTCATCAAGGCTATACCGCGAAAGTCACACAACTGCATGCCAGTGCACAGCAGCGCTCGGTAACGCTAACCCGCGACGACTCGGGTACCGCGCGCGCCGCGTTCGCACTGACACTCGCACCGCGCACCTTGCTGTCAGCCGCCACGCCAGACTACGCAGTGCTGTAGTTTGGTTCAGCTTTACTCTGCCTTTAAATTCAGATCGCGCACGATTTTTCCCCATGCGTCGATCTCTGAGCGAAAGTAGGCGGCGAATTCTTCCGGCGAATTACCGATCAGCACAAAGCCCAGATCACTCAGGCGTCTGTTAATCGCCGGATTACTCAGTGCGCTCACCGAGGCTTTGTGCGCACGATCAATAATGTCGCGTGGTGTTTTGGCAGGCACCACAATGCCGTACCAATTACCCGATTCAAATTTAGCCATATTCGCGTAGCCGCTTTCGGCAACCGTTGGCAACTCAGGCATCAGCGAAATACGCTTGGCGCTGGTCACTGCCAGCGGGCGCAAACGACCTTGCTTCACCTGCGGCAAAGCACCTGCTGCCGGCGAAAAATACACGGACGTCTCGCCTGATAGTACCGCTGTCAATGCTTCGCCACCTGCCCGATACGGCACATGCAGCATGTCCACGCCCGCCTGACGTTTGAACATTTCTGCGGCAAGAAAGGTAAAAGTGCCCACGCCTGCCGACGAATGGTTGATGGCACCGGGACGGGCTTTAGCCAGCGCCACAAGTTCCTTCACCGATTTCACCGGCAGTGACGGATGCACCACCAGTATCGCCGGGCCGGTGGCCAGCATCGACACCGGCGTGAAATCGCGCATCGGGTCGTAGGCGAGCTTGCGATACATCGACACATTGACTGCGTGCGCCATGTTCACCATAAACAGCGTGTAGCCATCAGCGGGGGCGCGCGCGGCGATTTCCGCGCCAATATTGCCAGCGGCGCCCGCGCGATTCTCAAGGATGATCTGCTGGCCAAACACCTCGCTTAGACCCCCGGCGTAAATGCGGCCTATGGTGTCAGAGCCACTGCCTGCGGAAAACGGCACCAGCAGGCGCACAACTTTGGCCGGATAATTTTGTGCTGCGGCTGACGTTGCAATCAGTGCGATGGTCAGGCTGGATACTATTTGCAGACGCGGGCAGCTCATGTTCTCCCTTTACAACGATGGCGAAATTCTAGTGGCATCCGACGAACCGCACTAACTAATTGTTTTTATTAATATTTTATCGAACGAAGAATCGAGCGCCCTGCCACACCAGTAGCAGTGCGACCGCGAACAAAATTTTCCGCAACAGTTTCTGATACGTCTCAACGCTCAGATAGCGCTGGATGCGCCGGCCCGCCGCCATGCCCGCCAACGCCACCAATGTCAGCGGTACGTTGGCTGCGGCTGCGCGCAAACTCAGCTCGCCCGCCCCCGCCAGTGTTGCCGCCTGCACCAGTTTGCCACCGAGAAAACACAGGTTAAGCATCTGCGTCATGATGGTGGCTTCCACACCGAGCAGCATGAAATAGATCAGCAACGGCGGCAGCGAGTTATTCACCGCGCCGGAGAAAAATCCGCCGGTCAACCCGAAGCTTGCCTGCGCCATGCGCGGACGCCGCATCAGCGCTGCCCAATTCAGCAGTGCAATCTTTTTCTGGTAAAGATAAACCAGAATAATCGCGGCCAACAGCAGGCGTAGCGGCTCTTGTGGCGCAACAATCAACACACTCGCGCCGATAAAGGAGCCGATCAACGCATAAACCGCCACCGGCCAGTGCACGCCAAGGCTCGCGCGCCAATTGCCGCCCTGAATCACGCTGATGATATTGACCGTCATGTTCGGCAGCAGATTGAGCAAGACAGCCGTTTTGATGTCCATCATTAACGCCAGCACAGGTGTGGAAATAGCCGGGAAGCCAAAGCCCATGGCGCCCTGCGACAACCCTGCGACGAAGATCGCCACACCGATTGCGGCCCAGATCAGCGGTGGAAAATCCAGCCCCATCAGAGACTGTGCGACTTGTCGTTGCGGGCAAAGCCGAGCAGCGGTGTATCGATATTTTTGCTCAGTGCGATGACCTTGAACAGCTCGCCCATCTCTGCCGGCGACAGAAGCTTTTGCGCCTGCGCTGCCAGCGGTGCGTAAGCGCGCGCGTCGCTGGCAGGCGTCTGCGAAAGCAATTCGGTGATGCCGCAATTAATCAGAAAATTCGCCTGCGAAGTGTAGCCCGCCAGCAGCGCGTCACCGGCCATCGCAGCCGCCGCGATGGCGCTGAAATCCACATGCGTAGTGATGTCCTGCAAACCGACAAAGGCCAACGGATCGTCATGCGCATGATGACGGTAGTGACACATCAAGGTGCCGCTGCTGCGCTGCGGGTGATAAAACTCGCGGGCGGGGAATCCGTAGTCTATGAGCAGGATAACGCCTCGTGTGAGCAGGCGCGACAGGCTGGTAACCAGCGCACGCGCGGTCAGGTTTACTTCGGTCTCGTAACCTGCTGGCAATCCCAACCCGGTTGCGATTTCAAGTAACTCACCGCCTGCTGTGCGCAGCTCTCGCTCAATAGAACCAGCCGCGCCAATGGTCACACCGATTTCCTCGATACCACTGCCGGACGCGCGCACCACGTGCGCTGGTGTCGCATCCAATACTTCGTTCGCCAGTACGATGCCCTCGAATGGCTCAGGCAAACCATCCAGCCAGCGCACACGCTCGACCAAGGCGGGCGCCCGCTGCAAAATCAGATTGCGCTGACGTTCGCGCAAATCGGCACTGAGTTCCAGTATCCAGTAGTGTTCCGGCGCACAGTCCAGCGCCTGCATTTCGAGCAGCACCTCTGCCGCCAGCACGCCGCTGCCAGCGCCGATCTCCAGCACCGTGCGTAGACCTTCCGCATGCAATTGCGCCAGTTGCCGCGCGACGCACTGCGCAAACAGCGGCGACATTTCCGGCGCAGTAATAAAATCTCCGTCCTCGCCTAGCTTGCGGCTGCCTGCGCTGTAGTAGCCCAGGCCGGGGGCGTAAAGCGCCAGTTCCATGTAGCGCGCGAAACTGAGCCAACCACCCGCCTGCCGAATTTCGTCTGCAATCGTTGCCGAGAGTTGATCGCTTAACGCCTGCGCTGCGGCCGATGGCGCGGGCAAATGCGACAGATGAGATGGAATAATCACGCTTGGATGATCTCCGAATACGCTAAAATAAACAATACGTTATGAAGCCTCCCCTCCACGGAAAAGTAGTGCTCGTTACCGCAGGCGCGCGACGCGTGGGGGCGGCAATTTGTCGGCGTTTGCATGCGGCAGGCGCGTGCGTGATGGTGAATTACCTGCGCTCGGAAAAAGAAGCCCGCGCGCTGATCGCAGCTTTAAATGCACAGCGCGTTGATTCGGCAGCAATGGTCAAGGCCGATTTGCTCAAGCACGGTGCGCCGGATTTATTGGTGGCAGCAACGCTGCGTTCGTTTGGCCGACTGGATGCGCTGGTCAACAATGCGTCGAGTTTTTATCCAACGCCGATGGCCAAAATGAATGAAGCCGCATGGCATGATTTGATCGGCACTAACCTGAAAGCGCCGCTGTTCATTGCGCAGGCCGCAGCGGCTGAACTGAAAAAGCGCCGCGGCTGCATCGTTAATATTGTGGATATACACGCTGAGTTTCCATTGAAAGATTACGTGATTTACAGCATTGCCAAAGGCGGGCTGGCCGCGCTTACACGCTCACTGGCGCGCGAGATGGCACCGGCTGTGCGTGTTAACGGTGTGTCGCCAGGGCCGATTTTGTGGCCGGACGCAAACATCTGGAAGAACGCAAAAACGCGCAAAAATATTCTTGACCGGACCTTGCTGAAGAGAACCGGCGAGCCGGACGACATCGCGCGTACGGTGGAATTTCTGATTGTCGGAGCGCCCTACATCACCGGGCAAATTATCGCGGTGGATGGCGGAAGAAGTATTGCTTTGTAAGCACAATGAATACAGCCATGGATACCCAGGTCATTCACTTCAACCCCCGCAGCATTAAAGAGCGCAAGCAGGGCTTCGAGTCCAACAAACTCGCCAAGCGCTTGCGCCGATTGACGGGGCAAGCCATTGCCGATTTCGACATGATCCGCGAGGGCGACAAGGTGATGGTGTGTCTGTCGGGCGGCAAGGATAGCTATGCGCTACTGGATATTTTGCTGCATCTGAAAGTGCATGCGCCCGTTACGTTCGATATCGTTGCGGTAAATCTTGATCAGAAACAACCCAACTTTCCGGAACACGTGCTGCCGGAATATCTCACTGCGCTCGGCGTGCCGTTTCACATCGAAGAACAGGATACCTACAGCACCGTCAAGCGCGTGATTGCCGAAGGCAAGACGATGTGCTCGCTGTGCTCGCGGCTGCGGCGCGGCGTGCTGTACCGCGTGGCCAGCGAACTGGGGGCAAACAAAGTCGCACTGGGCCATCATCGCGACGACATCCTCGAAACGTTTTTGCTCAACCTGTTTTACGGCGGCAAACTGAAAACCATGCCGCCCAAGCTGGTGTCGGACGATGGCCGACACATCGTGATTCGTCCGCTGGCCTACTGCGAAGAAAAAGACCTTGCAGAATGGGCGGAGGTGAAACAGTTTCCGATCATTCCGTGCACCTTGTGCGGCTCGCAGGAGAACCTGAAGCGCAAAGAGGCCAAGGCCATGTTGCGCGATTGGGAAAAGCGTTTTCCGGGGCGCGTTGAAACCATGCTGACTGCTTTGCAGAACATCACGCCATCGCATATGCTGGATAGGCAACTACATGATTTTAAAGAGATATTTGTTACCGGGCAGGCTGACCCTGACGGCGACAAGGCGTTTGACAGCGCTTAGGCAGTAACGCATTGTATCGGCCTGACTCGATACCCGCTACAGGAGGCGTTGTGAAGCACATTCGATTCGCGCTGTACCTGCTGCTGTTTCCGAAGGAATAGCGCGGCTCTATCTGTTGCACTGTGACCTGGCCCGATAATTTTATATGGAGCATCCCGTGCCCATTGGAGACCCTGCCTGGCTGCAACTCACACCTGAAACAGCGCTGGAGCCGAAAATCCCGATTTGCGACCCGCACCATCATATCTGGGCGCAGCGGCATGAACCGCCCGCCTACCAACGCTACCTTTTGCCAGACCTGGTCGCGGACATCCGCGGCAGCGGACACAACGTGCGCTCAACCGTGTTCATCGAGGTCAAGGCGTTTTATCGCGCTGACGGACCCGCTGCGATGCGGCCAGTAGGTGAAGTCGCGTACATCAACGGTCTGGCTGACGAGGTGGCGAGTGGAAAGCACGGCCCCACAAAAATTGCCGCCGCAATTGTCGGTCACGCTGATTTAAAACTGGGTGATGGCGTTGTAGCGGTACTGGAGGCAATGCAGGCGGCGAGTCCCGGCCGGTTTCGCGGCATACGACACTCGGCCGGATGGGATGCCAGCCCGGAACTCACGCAGCGCGACATTCGGGGTGTGATGTCGAATGCGCGATACCGCGCCGGCGCACGCATGCTGGCAAAGATGGGCCTGACGCTCGACAACTCGCTTTATCACACCCAGTTGGACGAATTGGCTGAATTGGCACGTGCTGTGCCTGAGCTCACCATCGTGCTGAATCACATCGGCGGCCTGGTGCGCGTGGGCCCCTACGCCAACCGGGACAACGAAGTACTGGCCGATTGGCGCCGTGGCATAGCCAACGTGGCGACCTGTCCCAACGTCGTGCTCAAGCTCGGCGGGGTGGGACAGAAGCGCTTTGGCTACGACTGGCTCACACGCGCCAAGCCCATTGGCTCAGAGGAATTGGCGAATACGCTGGCGCCGTTGATGCACTACTGCATTGAAAAATTCGGCCCGCAACGATGCATGTTTGAAAGCAATTTCCCGGTCGATAAGGTGTCGTATTCGTACACCGTGGCGTTCAACGCGTTCAAGCGCCTGTCAAAAGGCTATTCGGCCAGCGAGCGCGCGGCTTTGTTTCACGACACGGCGGCGCGGGTGTATCGCATCGTTGCTTAAACGCCGTTATTCGATCTTAACGCCCACGCTTTTGATCAGCTTCGCCCACATCACAGTTTCTTCGCGCACCACTCTGCCGGTTTCGCGCGGTGAAATGCCCGAGGTTTCCGAACCGGTGGCCAGCACGGCATCGCGTACTTCGGGCAGCTTCAACACGTTCGCTGTGTCGCCATACACGCGCGCCAGTATGTTGTCCTGTGTTTTCGCGGGCGCGTAAAAGCCAACCCAGCCTTCGACGCCGTAGTGCGATAGGCCCGCCACGCCCGACTCGGCGAGTGTCGGCAAATCCGGCAGCGCTGCTGAACGTTTTGCGCTGGTTACCGCGATCACCTTTAATCGCCCGCTTTTGACGTGCGGCATCGCCGAAGGCGGCGTGGCAAACGAAATCTGCGTTTCGTTGCCGATGAGGCTGATGATCGCCGGGCCACCGCCCTTGTACGACACGCCGGTGATTTGGATACCCGCCATCTGATTGAACAACTCTGCGCCCAGGTGCACGTTGGTGCCCACGCCCGGATGCGCGTAGCTCAGTTTGCCCGGCTGCTCTTTCGCCAATGCAATCAGTTCCTTGACGGTACCCGCTTTAACGGACGGATGCAGCGCCAACACGTTGGCGTACTTGATGATCTGCGTAATCGGGGCAAGATCGCGCGTGGCATTGTAGGGCAGCGACGAATAAAGGCTGGGGCTGATGGTAATAGCACCCTCGGTGGTCACCAGCAGCGTATAGCCGTCCGGCGCGGCCTTGGCCACCAGATCATTGCCAATATTGCCACCCGCCCCGCCGCGATTATCGACGACGATGGATTGGCCCAGCGATTTGGGCAAATGGCTTGCCAGAACACGCGCCGCGAAATCCGTCGAGCCACCGGGCGGAAACGCCACCACAATGCGTATCGGCTTGGTGGGATAGGCTTGCGCAATCGCGGGTGGGGTGCAGAGCGACGCACAAAGCGGTGCGGCCAACGCAGCCAAGGCGGCTTGGGTTCGGCGATTTCGGATTGGGGATTCCATCGATTTGCCTTTCATAGCGCGTTAGCGTACCGGGCAAGTCACGCGGGCCTGATTCTACTCCGCAATGATTCAATTTTCGGGATGTGGCCGCCAGGCGGTTGGATGGGCGAAATCGCCTGACGAGATCGTGTCGTCCGTAACGCCCATGCATTCACAAAACGAAAATGCAATAACGCTCTAAAAATCAGGTGTCTGATTTTGAGTTACTGTGTGGCGGCGAACAACAATTATGCTGCGAAAGATTGGATGGTGGCCAAGGGCGGAATTGAACCACCGACACACGGATTTTCAGTTCGAAAAATATATAGATACACGGATTTACAAACATTAATTAAGGTATACAAAACAATACAATAAGCCTAAACTAACCTTAATGGGGTTACACGTTTTTGGATGTAATTTGACCTGAAATGTAACCCCGGCGTAACCCCGGCATCAGGGAGAAAGGTGATGGGCGCGATCAAGATCAGGTTCACCAAGGACGGTTTATCGGCATTGCCAGCGCCAAAAGTTGGCGAGCGGGCGACGTACCACGACACCAAGACCACGGGCTTGCAATGCCGGGTGACGGCCACCGGTATCAAAACCTTTTCCATCTTCCGCCGAATGAAAGGCGGGCAACCTGAGCGTATTACGCTTGGCCGCTTCCCTGAAATGACCGTGGAGCAGGCGCGCAAGGTGGCGGCACAGGTGAATGCCGCCATTGAAGAAGGCTCAAACCCTGCCGAGGTGAAGCGAGCGCACAAAGGCGAACCAACCCTAGCGGCGTTTTTCGAGGAATACGGCGAGCGGCACGGACAGAAAAAACGCGCATGGCGTGATGATCAGCAACGCTATCGTGATTACCTTGCCAAGCCGCTGGGCGCGCGCAAGGTGTCGGCGATCAATAAGGAAATGATCGGGCGCATCCTCTCTGACATGGAGCGCGACGGTAAGGCGGGGGCGACGGTCAACAACGTGCGGGCGCTGGCAAGCAGCATTTTCGGCAAAGCCATTGAATGGAGTTACCTGACCACCAATCCGGTGAAGGGCATCAAGACCCGCAAGAGCAACAAGCGCGACCGATTCTTGCAGGCCGATGAACTGCCGCGCTTTTTCCTCGCTGTCGGTGAGGAGCCGAATGAATTAATCCGCGACTATGTGCTGCTGTCGCTACTGACCGGCGCGCGACGGGCCAACGTGCTGGCCATGCGGTGGAGCGAGATTAACTTCGGCGAGGGCATTTGGCGCATTCCCGACACCAAGAACGGCACACCGCAGAATGTGACCCTCGCGCCCGAAGCAGTGACTATCCTCAAGGCGCGCAGGCAAACCGTTGATGGTGCTTTTGTGTTCCCGGGTGAAGGCAAGCATGGACACTTGGCCGAGCCGCGCAAGGGCTGGCTGCGGATACTTGACCGCGATGAATTCAAGCAAATCACGTCGCGGATAGAAGGTGCTGGCGGCACTTTCGCGTTGAAAGTGGGCGAAGGCCCATTCGAAGTCCTGGAGCGCGCCAGAACCACTGCCAAGAGGATGAAGATAGATACCGAGGGCTGTCGCATTCGCGACCTACGCATCCACGATTTGCGGCGCACCTTGGGAAGTTGGCAGGCCAAACAGGGCTCAAGCCTTGCCATCATTGGCAAAAGCCTGAATCACAAGAGCCTGGCAGCTACGGCGATCTATGCCCGGCTTGACCTTGATCCGGTGCGGGCGTCGGTGAATAGCGCGACATCCGCCATGCTCGAAGCGGCAGGCATCAAGAAATCCGCGGAAGTAGTGGCGATTCGCGGCGGCAACGCCGGCGCGAAAGAGGCCCCATGATGCAACAACAAGTGTGCACCACATCGCACGCGACGTATCCACTGCAGCTCAAACCATGATTGAGAGTGCGCGACCACTGGGAAGCGCGCTCGCGCGCCAATTCCTTGACGAATGGGTGAGCGCGCCGGGAAACGACTGGAGGTTAAGCGGCGAGAATGAGCCAGAGCATGGGGATTGCCTTTCGGACACAATTGTCCGACAATACGATTCTGAGCAGGGAAACGACTGATGCGCGGTAACGAGTTCATTCGCAAGATTCAGAAGTACGCGAAGACCGCCGGGCTCTCCTTTGAATGGCGTGCTGACCGCGGCAAGGGTTCACATGGTTTGCTCATCCTGGGAGACCGGCGAACGGTGGTTCGCAACCCAAAGGATGAACTGAAGACCGGAACCTATCACGCAATGCTCAAGCAGCTCGGGCTGACCGAGCGGGACGTTCGCTGAGGAGCTGGGAATCATGCAATTTGACTACGCTATCAAACTGACCCGGGATCGCAAGGACGGTGGTTACGTGGTGAGCTGCCGGGATATACCGGAGGCGATCACCCAGGGTGATACCGTCGAGCATGCCACCGCCGAGGCCGAAGGCGCCCTGCAAGCTGCCATCGAGGGCCGCATGGAAGACGGTCTTGATATTCCCGCGCCTTCCCGGCCGAAGCATGGCGAGCGCATAGTAGCCGCCCCGATCACGACCGCGTTGAAGGCTGCGGTTTATATCTCCATGCGCGAGCAAGGCGTATCAAAGTCAGAGCTCGCGCGTCGTATGCACGTACACGAGAAAGAAGCGCGGCGCATGCTCGACCCGCACCAGCAAACCAAAGTGCCCGCCCTTGAACGGGCCCTTGCGGTTCTGGGCCGGCGGGCTGCAATCGCTGTGAGCTAGGCACTCACCAACGCTGCGGCGATGGCAGAAAAGCAGATGAATCCTGTCTGTATCGGCAGGTTCCCACCCATGAGCGACATTAAAAAGCGCACACCGGGGCATGCCTTTGCGCCCGTCTTGCGCCCCGCATGAAGGACTCACGGCAAGGTTGTACCAATGGACTTCATCACGCTTGATCAAACCATAAACGGTATCGCAGGGCGAATTAAGTTCCCTGAGAGGTATTCAAAGTACGCGAATCTTGATGACGTTTACAAAACCGCCGAGGCTGCCGCCAAGTTGCATCAGCAACTGCATAACCTCCCGGACCTGCGGCCAAAATGGGTGGTGCTCCACCCGGCGACGGAAAGGCCGGTATTCGATGACACGGCGGCCGATGCAGGCATGGAAATCCTGGCGGCCTTGGCAGGCGGGTTTAGGAGGGCCATCGGCGCCGATAATTCCTTACCGTCACTTGAAATTACGAGAGGGAAATATCCCATCCCGCCGCTAGAAAAAATGCTTCAGGGCAAGCGGTATAGGAACCCGTTCAAATCGCCACGGACTGAACTGGGATTCGATCGATACCAGCTGGTCTGCTTCCTCAATGACCCGCGTGTTGGAATCGAGCATGCGGTACGCGGCGGCGTAGACGTTGCACAAGGCGAGCGGTCGTTGCCCCAACACCATCAAGCGCCGGAAGGCATGCGAATCATTGAAGGGGCTCCCGACGCAGCGGAAAGGGGTGAAGCACGCGCTAAAAAGGCCACCGCGCCGAAGCTCGCTTTGCCTGATAAGGCTGACACCTGGGCCAAGGCCATAGAGGCGACCTATGAAATGATGAAGCAGGAAACAGGGGACACGCCTGGCGGCACGGAAGTCTGGCTGCGGATGAATGACAAGCCCCCGACTAACTACCCGATCAAGGTAACCAAAGATCACGGGTTTGCCGCCATCGTAATGCCCGGAGAAAAATCGCTTACGCGCGACGGGTTTATGAAACGCTGGGGGCGATACACGGCCGCCAAGTAGCGCCAGGGTCGGACATTTACGCCCAACCTCAGACACGAAGTGCGAAGCCCGGTATGTAGTGGTCAACTTCACTAACCCTACGCAAACCCAATTCGGGTAAGCGAGGTTAACTGGAGCGCTATACATGCCTGATACAAACACCAAAGGCGCGAACCCCGCGCCGACGCTTGGCAGCCTCATCCGCCGCGACCTTCTGGACGAAAAGGCTGCCGCCGACTTGCTGCAACTTGCCCCCGGCACCCTCAGTGTCTGGCGATCGACGGGCCGTTATTGCATCCCGTTCATAAAGGTTGGGCGCCGCGTGCGATACCGCCGCGCCGATCTGGAAACCTGGATTCAGAGCCGCACCCGCACCAATGGCGCAACTGAATAAGGGGGGCGGCCAATGCAAACTCAAGTGGCTTTCGGGACCCACGTTGCCCGGCCCATCAACCCGATACATCCAGCCCGCTCAAAATGCCTTGATCGTCCGCGCGGCCAGCGGGGACTTGCGGTACGTCAATCTGGCGGCCGGGTTCATCCGGTGCTTATCCGTGGCAGATGCATGATGACTGGAGAACTTGAGCGCATCCGCAAAGCTCTGCAGTTTATCCCAGCCCGCGACCGCGATACCTGGGTGAGGATGGGCATGGCGGTTAAGTCGGCGCTTGGCGAGGCGGGCTTTGACGTATGGGAAGGATGGAGCTCGCAAGATGAATCCTTCGATCCCAAGGCGGCGCGTGTCGTGTGGCGGAGTCTTCTGCACCACGGCAAGGTGACGGCAGGAACGTTGTTCCATGAAGCAAGGAAGCACGGCTGGTGCGATGATGGCAAGCGCCAGAAGCCGACGCCAGAAGCGCTTGGGGAACGGCGGCGCATCGCTGCAGAACGCGCAGCGAAGGAACAGGCCGCGATCGAGCGCGGACGTGCCGAGGCCGCGAAGAAGGCGGCGGCGATCTGGAGCAATGCGTCACCGGCACGCCCCGACCATCACTATCTGTCACGCAAGCATGTTTGCCCCGTAGCGAGCCTGCGAGAGGTTGACGCGGGGGCCGCGGCGGTGATTCTTGGCTACTCGCCGAAGTCGAAAGGCGAAGCGCTCAGCGGGCGCCTGCTGGTCGTGCCCGCCAAACTCGGCAATACGCTCTCCACGCTGGAACTGATCGACGAAGCCGGGCGCAAGTCGGCGTTATACGGGGGTGCTAAGGCCCAGCCCTTTCAAGGTCAAATAATTTTCCCATCCTTGATGACGCGA
>CANKUB010000010.1 GCA_947486575.1 Betaproteobacteria bacterium
CACGCTTGACGGTGATGGGCGTTTTTTCATCCTGATAGGTTTGGCCATTGATGCGCCACACCATCTTGACGTGATCGAGGGTGATGACGCGCGGTGACGCGCAGTTGGCGGCAATCGGCACTATGCGTGACAACATTGCAGGTACGGCACGGGCGTAGGCTTCCTTGCGGCTAACATGAATACGCATGAGTTCGAGTGCCGCACCGGGTTCAGGCACATCGGACTTGTCTTTGGCTGTGTCCTTGGCATCAACAGGGACGGCTGCTTCCTTCTTTTCGCCTTTTTTTGATTCGCCGCCGTGCATCGCGTGTGCATTGCCGGCGTCCGGCTTCGCATCCTTCTCCGCCGGTTTGGCCGCGCCGGGCGGGCCATCCTCATGCTCCATCGGATCGAACACTTCACTGGTGAGCGTGATGGCGTCGCCCACTTTTGCGTCGCGCAGATCAAGCAGCACATCGATACGTTCCGCGTTGCTCAGGAACACTTCGCGAATCTTGCGCGGGCTGTCGATCAACCCGCCGTCGTTGCCGATCAACTGAAAATCGAGCAATTGATCGCCGCTGCGGAAGGCCAATTTGTAGGGCCGCGCATTGGATCCGTTCAGGATACGAAAACGATACAGGCGCGTGGCCGCTTCAAAGTAGGGCTTGGGAGTATAGTTGACCAGCACTTGCGAACCTAAAAAGCCGTCCGCCTTGTCTTCGTCTGTCGGGTTGAACACAAGCTGGCCATTGGCATCCAGACGCCGGTCTTGCAGCACCAACGGAATGTCGGTGACACCGAACTTGAGATCAAGCGCTTTTTGTAGCGCCAATTCTTCGTCGTCTTCGACAATGAACAAGCCTGCAAGTCCCAGGTAAACCTGTTTGCCGGTGAGATGATGCGGGTGCGGGTGGTACCAATACGTTGCCGCACGGTTGGGCACAGCAAAGCTGTAGTCGTACGTTGCGCCGCCTGCCACGGCGTAATGTGGATGGCCGTCGTTATTGCTGTCCACCTTCAGGCCGTGCCAGTGAATGATGCTGGTTTCCTCGATGCCGTTCCAGAATTTGGCGCTGACTTTGCCGCCGCTGCGCAGGCGTATAACGGGATTGAGCAGACGTTTGCCCTGACTTTCAACTTCATAGACGAGCAGTTTCGCTGGCTTGCCTGGAACAATTTCCTGCTGCACGGTTTTTGCTGACAGCGTGAATGCGCCGTTGACATCATGCACACCGTACAGTCCCTCTGCGCCGGGCACGCGCAGTTTGTTGGGAAAGGCTGCGTCGGGTTTGAATGGCGGCGATGGCGGCGTTTCAGGGGCAGCAGGTTTTAGATTGTGCCACCAGGCGTAACCACCGGCTATGCCTGCGGCAGTCGCTGCGCCCGCGATGAGTGCGGTTCTCCTGCTGGTCATATGCGCTTACCTTCTGATTATTTTTTTCGAGCGCGATATGCCTTCACGGCCTGATCGAGATCGGTCAACTCTTCGCAAGGCAGCAAACAGATATTACGCAGCGCGGCGAGGTGTTTTTCCGCATTCGGTAAATCATTCACCATCAAATACGCTTCACCGATGTACTCATGCGCGCCTCGATGGCGTGGGTTAAGCTGGATTGAGCGCTTGTAATATTTGAACGCGAGATCCATCTGCTTCAGGTTGCGGTACGAAAAGCCGAGGTAGTTGTGCAGATCGGCACTATCCGGATCGCGTAACAAGGCTTGCTGAAAGCGCTTGGTGGCTTCAGGCCAGTTCTTCTTGTCCATTGCTGCTTTGCCTGCGGCGTAATCCGGGTCACTGACCGCAGCACTGGGATTGTCTTCGTAGGGTTCAGCACAGACGCAGGGTGCAAGTGTAGCTAATGAGAGTATTGCTAAAATATTCGTAACTATTTGTTTCATAACGTATTTTAAGGTTAGGCTTAGCGCTGCGCCACGAATGCACGCGCACGCACGAGTTCCGGGCGTGTCGAATTTCCATCTTTCGCCAGCGCTATCAACTTCGCGTAATAGTCAGCGGCCCGTGTGCGTTCGCCAGCGGCCTCAGCCGCGATTGCCGCACCATAGTAGCCGCGAAACCGGTTTGGCTCACGCACCTGGGACGCCTCGTATTCCTTAAGCGCTTGTGTCGGTTGTTTGAGTTCCAGCAGCATATCACCCAGCAGTTCGCGAGCGGGGACGACGCGGCCGGGCGTGACGATATGCTTCTCGTTCTTGTCTTCCAGATCGGCGGCAGCGCGCATGAACTTGACCGCATCATCTGCCTTGCCTTGAGCAAACGCTATCCATCCTGCGATGGCGAGTCGCTGCACTTCGACTTCGGAGGCCCAATAGTTGTTTTTCGCGTCCTGCAATGCCTTATATAGCCGTGCAAGTTCTTCAGCATCCTTTTCCGCTGAAGCAGCGTCGCCGCTGCGCGCAGCACCCAGCGCGCGCGCGAAGTAGGTGATCGCGTCAGTATACTGAAATTTTGATGTTTGCGGCTGCAACTGCATGGCCTCACGCCACGCGCCACGCTCCAAAGCGTAACGCGCATGCATCGCTGCAATCGCATAGGGAACATTCGCTGCCGCTGTGTTGTATTTGGTGATCTTGAGAACTTTCTCCATTTGCCGTTTGGCGTCATTGTCGCGCGCTAGTTGCAGGTAGGCGTACACGGCATAGTCGCTGGCGTGATATGACTCGTTACCCTCTCCACCCTTTTCCGCTACTTCGGCAGAACGCAGATTGGTCGCAGCCGAGTCTTCCCACGCGCCCACACGGGTAAAGATGTGCGATGGCATGTGCAGCGCATGCGGTGCTGCTGGCGCGATGCTGGCATAACGGCGCGCGGCAGGCAGGCCCAGTTTGGCAATGGGCGGCGCGTCGTAGCTGTGAATCAAGTAGTGCGCTACACCGGGATGGTCGGGGTACTTGACGAATAGCTTTTCCAGAATAGCCGCAGCCTTTAAATAAGCAGTAAAGGTTTGATCCGACTGCGATTGGGTGCCTGCGATGTACAACGCACTGAAAATTTGCGCTTCGTCGTCATCCGGGTAGCGAGCGGCCAATGCTTCAAAGGCCTTGGCGCGGGACTCCTGGCGCGAACGTTCCGAGCGGGTTGAAAAATCCTGGTAGTACGTCGCCACGGCCTCGATGTAGTCGCGCTCGCGCTGGGTATTGGGGCTGACACGGCGTCCTTGATCGATGGCTTCCTGTGCAACGGCCACCCCCTTGGGGGAAGCCCCAATGCCGCCCAGTGGATTGGACATCAGAATCGCGGCAATGCCCCAGTTCGCTACGGTGCATGAGGGATCTTGCACCAGTAGGTCACGGAACGTTTTTTCCGCTGCATAGAACCAAAACGAGTGCAGCATTGCTACGCCCGTCTCAAGCAGCGGCTGTACCTTAGCGTCACACGAATTCTGAAATTTGACGCGGCCGAGTTGACCCTTGCCGTCATCATCGTGTGCAATTCCCTTTGCGCAAAAAAACAGAAGCGAAGCGGCTACAGTAGAGGCAAGCGTGCGAGCGTTCATGGGGGCAGCCTTTGATTATGATGTTAGTTGTCAGGACGATACTACCAGCGCGCTTGTACGGCACCGATTTATCGCTGGACCAAATATTCCCTGGCACGCGACAGTTCCGGTCGCGATGAATCGGCATTTTTTGCCAGCGCCATCAACCGACTGTAGTTGTCTGCGGCTTTGCGCCGATCACCCGTGGCATCGGCCGCGCGCGCGATGCCGTAGATGCTGCGATAACGGTTCGGGTACGCACGTAACGAGGCTTCAAATTCGCGCAGCGCCGGTGCTGCATGGCCCATTTCAAGCAGCAACTCAGCATAGAGTTCTCGCATCGGATACAGCCGGTTTTCCATTGCCACATGTTTAACGCTGCCGTCCTCGTTTTCGGCGGCAGTGCGCATGAAGGTTTCGGCTTGCGTTTTGTTGCCTTCAGCGAGCGCGACCCATGCCGATATCGCCAGCATTTGTTCTTCGGTGCGGTCGGCCCAGAATGAGTTATTGGATTTTTCGAGTTTTTCGCGCAAGCCCTGCATCACGGCGATTTCAGATTTCGCACCGGTAATATCACCGCTGCGCGCCATGCCCAGCCCGCGTGTAAAGCGTGACAGTGATTCGGCCATCGGTGATGTTGTGGACGTAACCGGCATGGCAGCAGCGCCTTTCCAGTCGCCGCGCTCGATGAATAAACGTGCCGGTATGGCAGACAGCGCCGTGTTCATGCCCAAGTCAGATTCCTTGGCTGCTGCCGCGACAGCGCGCGCACGGTCAAGCATGGCTTGCGCCTTGCTGTCCTGCCCCAATTGCAGATGCGCATAGACGATGAAATCCATCGCGTGATAATAATCTTTGCGTACTTCAAGTGAATGCAGGTTCGACGCAATGGAATCCTCCCACATCCCCACCATCGAATAAATGTGTGAGGGCATATGGCGCGCGTGCGGCGCGGCGGGGGCTAGTTTTGCGTAACGGCGCGCGGCCGCGATGCCTTTTTCCGCCAGTGGCGGATAATCGTACGCGTGAATCAGAAAGTGCACTACGCCCGGATGCTGCGGGTTTTTGGTGAGCAGTGTTTCAAGTATCTGCGCAGATTTCAATTGATTGGCGTATTTCACATCGTTCTTCGGTGCGGTGGCCTGAAGGTTCAATGCATAAAACACCCACGCCTCGAAGTCGTCCGGGTAACGCTGCGTTAGTTGTTCGGTAGCTTTGGTGTAAGCGGCGAGGCGCGCGTTGACGGGCACTTTGTCGTGATCGCGATAGTACGAGGAGATGGCTTCAATATAATCACGCTCGCGCTGCGTTTTAGCGCCGTTGGCACCCAGGGCGTGCGCTTTTTCCAGCGCTTGCCACGCCGCTTCGGCGTTTTTGCGTTGCGGTGGCGCTGAAAGTGAGTTGCCCAGGTAATCGAGTGCAATGCCCCAGTACGCGATGGCGCAGTTAGGATCATCTTTCAGTGCGGCGTCAAATGCTTTGCGTGCTTCACCAAACCAGTATGAGTGCAGCATCGCCACGCCGGTTTCAAATTGCGCATGCGCTTTTGGATTGCAAGATGTGGCAAAGGTGACTTTGCCAAGTTGATCTTCTTTGTCGTGTGCGACTGCGATACTGCTGGCAAACAGCGACGCGACTGCTACCGAATTGATTAGACGGCGTATTTTCATCGTGCCCTCCCGAGCGGTTAACTTGAATGTCAGTGTGAAGTCTGCGCTGTCGCTTGCCTGTGTGTCAAATGGCAACCTGTTGTGCTCATGCATGAAGGAAGTTATTGTAACTTATTGTTTATATTCATATTATTAATGGTGCTTGGATTCGATTCGATCTACCGCTCAGCGTGGTCAAATGTCAAAACAGTGTTGCTGGTACTGAGCGTTCTTTGCGCAAGGGGATGCAAGGCAGTCGCCAGGCGTGAGCATTGCGCAGAAAGCGTCTGCTGCCGGGCGGAAATGTCGATGCAAATTCCTGTACTATCAGAAGAATGCGAATTCTATGCGCATACCCCAACCCAGTACCTACCCCGTTTATCAATCATCCGACATCATGACTGACCTCAAACCTGCAGATTTCGCCCCGGTAGCAGGCTTGCTGAATAATACTCAAATCACTACCGGACAGTACATCGCTCACATAGCCGTGCCATGCCGTGATCTTGAAGGGACGGCCCGCTGGTACTCGCAAGTGCTGGGGGCGCAGCCGGTGCGCATACTCGATGATCGCGTAACCTTCAGTTTTGGCGGCGTGTTGCAGCTGGTGTGTCATCTGGAGCGGCGCGCGATTGACCCATCGCCGCGTGCTTATCCGCGCCATTTTGGTCTGACGTTTTTGAAGATGGAAGACTTTACCCGGATGCACAACCATATCGAAAAGCTGGGCATCAAGATGATGGTGCATGCGACGGCGCGTTTTGCCGACACCCCGCATGAACATCAGACATTCATGCTGGTTGAACCTGCCAACAACGTGTTGGAATTCAAGTGTTATCTGCGGCCGGAGCTTAGTTACTAACCCGTAGCCGCTCGCGTGGCAGCCAGCCGTTGGCTACGGATGTCTGTCTTCTGCCAAATCCCAAAACAGTCCCGTCATCATCTGCAAACCTTCGCGAAGGATAGAGCCTAGCGCGTGTTCATCGGGTGCATGTTGCGAGCAGCCTGCATAGGAGTGCGGCACCCACAGCGTGGGCAAGCCCAGCGTTTCCGCAAAGCAATCGTTGGGAAGTGAGCCACCGATATTCGGCAGAATCGCGGGCGCAGCGCCCGTGGTGCGGCGGATGGATTCTGCGGCCCAGCGCACCCACGCGTTGTCGGGATCAAGGCGTGTTGCCTGCATGAAACTCTTGCGCGCCATGCTGATTTCAACGCACTGATAACCGTTCGCATCAAGGTGCTTGCGCAAAATCGGAATAAAAGTATTCGCATCGCAGCCCGCGACAAAACGTATCTGACAGGTGGCGACTGCCTTGCCGGGAATCGCATTCACCGGGTTGTCCGGGTTGCCGGTACGGAAGGCAAGAATCTCGAAGGTGTTCCAGGCGTAAAGTTTTTCCGCTGCCGACAAACCGGGCTCGCCCCACCAGGGATCAATCTGCGGTTCGTCCGGCTCAGGCGTGGGCTGGCAATCGGTGAGCGCTTTGCGAATGCTGGCGGGGATGTTGTCCGGCATGAGTTCGCGCACCAGCACTTTGCCTTCGCGCGTGACGATGCTTGCCAGTGCATGCGCCAGCACGATGCCGGGGTTGGCGAGCAGCCCGCCCCAATTGCCGGAGTGATGCGCGCCTTCGCGCATCTCGATGGTGAAATTCAGATTCATGCAGCCGCGCGAGCCGAGATACAGCGTCGGTCGCTTCGCTGATAAGCGCGGGCCGTCGGAGGCGATCAGCACGTCCGCTTTCAATCGTTGCTTATGTTGTTCACAAAACGTTTGTAAACCCGGTGAACTCAGTTCTTCGCCGGTCTCCAGCATGAATTTCACGTTAAAGCCGAGTTTGCCGCGCTCGGCGAGCACCGTTTCCATTGCGGCCATGTTGACCGAGTGCTGGCCTTTATTGTCGGCAGTGCCGCGACCGTAATAGCGGTCGCCTTCCTGTTTGAGCTTCCAAGGCTCGATGCCGCTGCGCCACTGGTCTTCAAGGCCGCGTATCACGTCGCCGTGACCGTACATCAACACCGTCGGCAGATCGTTTCCTTCAAAACGTTCGGCCAAAAGAATCGGCCCGACGCCTGCGACCGGGTTCGGCAGAATTTCGGTTTTGAAGCCCATGCGTGTGAAGGCGGGCGTGATTTCGTCTTTAAGATACACATCCATATACGGACGGCTTTCGGGGATTTGGCTCTCGGTGCGGATGGCAACGCGTCGCGCCAGGTCTTCGATAAACTTACCCTCGTCAAAGTGACGTGTGGCGCGGGAGATAGCGGATTCGCGGGTCATGATTTGAGTTTTTCCAGTCGTATGCGGAGCGGGTTAAAAACGCATTATGATGGGAATTTTCATCCGTGCGGGTGCGTTGCGCAAGTCTATGCGTTCGCATCGCTGCAAAATGCTACACTGCGCGCCGTTTAATACCTATTCCATCGTATTGCTGAATCACAAATGGAATACGCCAATCTCAGGGAAGTTTATGCAATGGTTGAAAAAAAGCACGTCAAGTTTCCCGGAAGACTGGTGTTCGTTGGCTTCGGCTCTGTCGGACAGGGCACCTTGCCCTTGCTGCTGCGGCACATCGATATGCCACGCGAGCGCATTACCATACTCACGGGCGACGAGCGCGGTCAAGCTGAGGCTGATCACTTCGGCATAAAATTTGTTGTGCAGCCGTTGACGCGCGACAACTATCGCGCGCTGCTCGACCCACTGCTCGACAAGGGAGATTTTCTGCTCAATCTTTCGGTGGATGTTTCGAGCGTTGCGCTGATCGAGTTTTGCTACGAAAAAGGCGCGATGTATCTCGATACCTGCATTGAGCCCTGGCTCGGCGGGTACACGGATCCTACGGTTTCTGCGTCACACCGCTCCAACTACGGACTGCGTGAAGATGTGCTCTCGCTGCGCGCGAAATTTCCCAACGGCGGGCCGACGGTGATCCCGACGCATGGTGCGAATCCCGGGTTAATTTCGCATTGGGTGAAACAGGGGCTGATTAACATTGCGCGCGATCTGCATCGCAAAGCGGATATTCCAAAATCGAAGGCGCAATGGGCGCAGCTCGCCATGAAGCTCGGTGTGAAGGTGATTCATTGCGCCGAGCGCGATACGCAAACGGCGAATCCGGGCAAGCAGCGTTTTGAGTTCGTCAATACCTGGTCGGTCGATGGTTTTGTTGGGGAAGGTTCGCAGCCGTGCGAGTTGGGCTGGGGCACGCATGAAAGGCATTTCCCGCCCGAAGGCCAGCGCCATGAGTATGGTTGTGATGCAGCCATTTATCTCACGCGGCCCGGTGCATCGGTGCGTGTGCGCTCATGGGCGCCGAGCGAGGGCAATTACCACGGCTTTTTGATTACGCACGGTGAAGCGGTGTCGATTGCGGATTATTTTACGGTACGTGAAAAAGATACAGTGGTGTATCGCCCGACCTGTCATTACGCCTATCACCCGTGTGACAACACCGTGTCATCCATCCATGAGCTGGCCGGTAAAAACTGGGAGTTGCCAGAGAAAAAACGCATTTTCATGGACGAAATCGTTGACGGCACCGACGAACTCGGTGCGTTACTGATGGGCCACGCGCGTGGTGCGTATTGGTACGGTTCACGCGTCAACATCCACGACGCGCGTAAGTTGGCGCCGTTCAACAACGCTACCAGTATTCAGGTTGCAGCAGGCGTGATGGGGGGCGTGGTGTGGGCTATGGAAAATCCGCGTGCGGGCATCCTTGATCCGGACGATCTGGATTTTCGGCGTGTGCTGGAAATTGCCAATCCGTATCTGGGCGATGTGCGTGGTGTTTATACCGAATGGAGCCCGCTGCGGGGTCGGCATCACCCGTTCCGCGAGGACGTGGACGAATCTGATCCGTGGCAGTTCAAGAATTTTCGCGTGACGTAGCGGCACCCCGAGGTAATTTTGGCGATGGCTGAAATTGACAAATTGGTGGAAGCGCCTTCACCCTGGGTATTGCGTTGGGCGGATGCGGCACCGTCTGCCGGTCGCGTGCTCGATGTGGCGTGCGGCCAGGGACGTCACGCGCGCTGGTTTGCAGCGCGCGGCTATGCGGTCGATGCGGTAGACCGCAGTGCTGACGGGTTGGCCAACCTCACCAACGTGCCGAACGTTACGCCGCTGTGCGCGGACCTTGAAGTCGGGGCGTGGCCCTATCTGAATTCGGGCGGCGCATACGCTTGCGTAGTGGTAACCAATTATTTGCATCGTCCGCTGTTGCCACGTCTGATCGATGCGGTGGCACCCGGCGGCGTGTTGATTTACGAAACCTTCGCGTTGGGCAACGAGCGTTTTGGCCGACCGTCCAACCCCGATTTTTTGTTGCAACCTGGTGAATTGCTTAAAGCTGTGCGCGGCCATTTGCGTGTGATTGCTTATGAAGACGTGACTATCGCCGCGCCGCGCCCTGCATGCGTGCAGCGAATTTGTGCGCTGCGTGCAACCAACACGGTTTCTCCGTGTCACAGCAGTAATTCTTCGGGTACAATATGAATAGTGGACGAAGGCAGGCAGCAGGCTTGTAAAAACTCTTGAAAATCAATAAGATAGAAACACGATGGCAACAACATTAAGCGGCAGCCTGGTAGCCATAGTGACGCCGATGCAAGAAGACGGCGCGCTCGACTTGGCGTCATTCCGCAAATTGCTCGATTGGCATGTCGCTGAAGGCACTGATGGCATTGTGGTGGTCGGCACCACGGGTGAATCGCCGACGGTGGATAACGACGAGCATTGGCTGTTGATCAAAACTGCGGTTGAGCATGTTGCCAAGCGCGTGCCAGTCATCGCTGGCACTGGTGCCAATTCCACGCGCGAGGCGATTGAACATTCGCGTCACGCCAAGCAAATGGGGGCTGATTACAGCTTGTCGGTGGTTCCGTATTACAACCGGCCGACGCAGGAAGGTTTGTATCTGCACTTCAAAGCCATCGCCGAGGCGGTGGATATACCGCAAATTTTATACAACGTGCCGGGCCGCACGGTGGCCGATATGCAGACCGATACCGTGCTGCGTCTGGCGCAAGTGCCGAATATCATCGGCATCAAAGAAGCCACCGGCAGCATGGAACGTGCGTCGGACATGATCCGCCGCAAGCCAAGCGATTTTCTGGTGTTCAGCGGTGACGACGGCACCTGCCTGCCGCTGATGCTGCTGGGCGGTCATGGCGTTATTTCGGTGACGTCCAATGTCGCAGCCAAGGCCATGCACGAGATGTGCGTGGCGGCGCTGGCGGGCAACAATGCCAAGGCGCGCGAGATCAATGATCGCTTGCTTGGGCTGCATCAACATTTGTTCTGCGAAGCCAATCCGATACCGGTGAAATGGGCGGTGCAGCAAATGGGCCTGATCAAAAGCGGCATTCGTTTGCCGTTGACGCCGCTATCGGCAAGTTGCCATGAGCGCGTGCGCGGCGCCATGCTTCAGGCGGGCATATCCGTAAATTGATTCATGATGTGATGAGGTTGCCCATGAGATATCTCCAGATCATTCAGATGCTGTGCTGTATTGCAGCCGGTGCCTTGCTGGGCGCGTGCAGCACTTTTGATTTTGAAATTCCGAGCAAGAAGGTTGATTACAAATCTGCGGGTAAACTGCCGTCGCTGGAAGTGCCACCCGACCTGACGCGCCCCACTGCGGATGATCGTTATGCCATCCCGGATTCGCGCAAGGGTGCAGCGACGTATTCCAACTACACCATGGATAAGGAATGGCGCCAGCAGACTGGCGCGGCAGTGGCAAGCGCCGGTGTATTGCCGGAACAAAGCGATGCGCGTGTGGAGCGGGCGGGTACGCAGCGCTGGCTGGTGGTGAAGGGGGATCCCGCGCTGGTGTGGCCGGTGGTGAAAGATTTCTGGCAGGAAGTCGGCTTTATCGTCAATGTTGAAGCACCCGAAGCCGGGGTGATGGAAACCGACTGGAATGAAAATCGCGCCAAGGTATCCGATGGCGTTTTACGTGGATTGCTCGGCAAGGTGCTGGATTCGGCGTACGCAACCGCAGAGCGCGACAAATTTCGCACCCGTCTTGAGCGCAGCACGCAGAGTGGTATGACCGAAATTTATATCAGTCATCGCGGCATGCAGGAGATTTACATTACCGAGGGCAAGGATCAAACGCGCTGGCAACCGCGTCGGCCCGATCCTGATCTTGAGGCCGAAATGCTGCGCAAGCTGATGGTGCGTTTTGGCGTACAAGAGGCGCGTGCCAAGCAGCAAATCGTGGCAGCGGCAGAAGCGCCGCGTGCGTCGATGGCGACACAAAGCGGCGGCAATCTGACGGTTAACGAGCAATTTGACCGCGCCTGGCGGCGTGTCGGGCTGGCACTGGATCGTGTAGGGTTTACGGTTGAGGATCGTGATCGCTCGAAGGGCATTTACTTCGTGCGCTATATCGATCCGGAAACCGATGTGCAAAGCAAGAAGGATGGTGCGGGCATGATCGGCCGCACGCTGGGTGCACTTAAATTCTGGGGCGATAGCGCGCCCAAGAAGAGTGAGCAGTTCCAGATTGCCGTGCGCGACATGAATACTTCAGCGCAGGTCAACGTGCTGGGCAAAGATGGTAAGCAGGAGCAATCGGCCACCGCAAGCCGCATACTGACGCTGCTCTACGAGCAGCTCAGATAGCCACATTAAAAGGCAGCACACACGTTGAGCATGCGGTTTGCGTCGCTGGGGAGCGGCAGCGAGGGTAACGCGCTGGTGGTTCAAGCGGGCAACACCAGTCTCATGCTGGATTGTGGTTTTGGCCTTGCCGAAACCGCGCGGCGATTGCAGCGCCTTGATCTCTCTCCTGAAAATATCAACGGCATCGTCGTCACGCACGAGCATGATGATCATGTGGGTGGCGTGCCGCGCTTTGCGCGCAAGCATGAAATTCCCGTCTATCTGACGCACGGCACGTTAATGGCAACGGGGGTTGCGCGGTTTGAAGGCGTTGTGGTGAACGTTATCGACAGCCACTGCGCATTGCCGTTGGGCGATATTCAATTGCAGCCTTTTCCCGTGCCGCACGATGCGCGCGAACCGGCGCAATTTGTATTCAGCGATGGCGCTAAATCTTTGGGTGTGTTGACGGACACCGGCGTATCCACCAGCCACATTGAAGCGATGTTATCGGTGGTGGATGCCCTGGTGCTTGAATGCAATCATGATCTCGACCTGCTGATGAAGTGTGCTTACCCGTATTCACTCAAGCAGCGCATCTCCGGGCGGCTGGGGCATCTGGACAATGCGACTGCGGCGGGTTTGTTGGGTGCGCTTTGCACAGAAAACAAAGGCCGTATGCAGCACGTCATTGCGGCGCATTTGTCCAGGCAAAATAACACGCCGCTGCTGGCGCAACGCGCACTGGCTGAAGCGCTGGGTTGCACTGACGACTGGATAGGGGTGGCAACGCAGGACGAGGGGTTTTCGTGGCGGGCAATAGCGTGATGCAGGTGATGCGTAAAACCAGGACGTAAAAAAACGGCCCTTGAATAAATCAAGGGCCGTTTCAGTTTGACTGACCGAACTGCGATTACTTCTTCATCGCGTCCATTGCACCGGCTTTTGCGCCAGCGGCGGCACCAGCTACGCCACCTTCTTTCGCGCCAGCAGCGGCACCAGCAGCAGCGGCCTTGCCAACTTCCATGGCTTTGTCTTTGGCATCGCCCATTTTGTCTTTGGCGGCGTCAGCAGCACCTTTGGCGGCATCCGATGCGCCTTTAGCAGCGTCCGAAGCGCCTTTGGCGGCATCAGCGGCGCCTTTGGCGGCGTCAGCAGCGGGTGCACCAGCGTCAGCTTTCGGGGCATCGGCTGCTTTGGCAGCGTCACCAGCCGGAGCGGGTGCAGCAGCAGGAGCGGCAGTCGGTGCCGGCGCGGCATCAACTTTGGGCGCATCAACTTTAGGAGTAGGTTTGTCGCCGCAGCCAACAATGCCAACTGCCATCAAAGCGGCAAGTATAAGTGTATGTTTCATATCGGTAATTCCCTTCGAAGGTAAGATTTTTTAAAAAAATTGCTGACCGGCTTAAGTCCGGTGAATTGCCCATCTATTCAAGCTACTGACCCCTTAGCTGTCGTACTGTTGGTGAGCCAGTGGGTTGAAGCGGCGGCAATTTTAACCCGCGTGCACCAAGAATGTCCACTTGTGCGTACGCACAAAGATCATATTACGTATGATTTTGAAGGGATTTTCGGGGTTTTTGCAAAACAGGCCAATTTTGTGACAAAACACTTACAAACCGCTGGGTGAACTGACGTTTACTGCGCTCGAAACCTCCCATAACTCCAGATGCCGATCCCAAAGGAGTTGTGTGCCTTCTGCATCGTGGGTGCCAACGGCTGCGCGCATGTGGGCGTAGTGAAAACGATGCAGGTAGTGGCTGGCATCAAAGATTACGAAGGGATCATACAGATGCCGCGCCATTTTTGGCGTTTGCCGGATTCTGAAGGCGTGGCCGAAATCTCGGCTCAGTTCTGCCAGCCTGGGCAGCTTGCGCTCGATAGTCTCGATGCTATGCAAAACTACGTACAAGCGATTAACCGGGTTGCGCCGCAAAAATTGTCGCAACAGCGCCGTGCGCTCAATACTGTTCCACGCAACAGGCAGCGCATTGTCGAATACGCGAACCACCGTTTCAGTTTGCGGCAGCATTGCATCGATCACCGCTTCGTATTCTTTGAAGCTTTCAAAGCGACGATACTGGGTTATCGGTAATGCGGCACCTGAGGTCATGGCGTATTAAATCTCAAGGTAGCCCGCACAGTACCAGGCGTAGAGCAGGCGTGCGGTGGCGACAGCAGGCGTGAACGGGCGCGCCACACGGCGATTGGCCAGTTGTATGAGGGCGGCGCGATTCTCCGCGTTTAAAGGGTGATTTTCACCGTTGATGAACACATCGCTGCCACGAAACAGCATGCGTGTTGGCAGTGCGAGCCGTATGCCTCTGGTTGCCACCTGGCGAACAAACGCAGGCAATGTAGCCGGGCGGCGCAGCGGGCGAAACACTGTCTGCGCTTTGGGTTCCGTCAGATAGCGCCCGGAGAACTGGTGGATATCGCGCGCACTCCAGCGTATGTCTTTCAGAATGTGCGAAATTTTATCGAGCGTCGCCGACGATAATTCGGCCGGGTGTTTTTGCAGCGTCAAATCACTGTCTTCATACAGGCCGGGCAGTTGTAATTCATCCTGAAGGTATTCCAGAAACTGCGCCGCCAATTCCTGTTTGCGTGGCGCACGAAAGCCTACCGATAGCGTCATGCAGGCGTCACGCGCCACGCCGTCGTGCGCATAGCGTGGCGGCAGATAAAGCAGATCGCCGCGTTCAGCAACCCATTCCTGCGTGTGATGAAAATGTTTCAGTATGCGCAGCGGCGCACGCTCTATCACGTCAAGATTTTTTTGTGCGCTGATGCGCCAGCGCCGCGTGCCTGCGCCTTGCAGCAAAAAAACATCGTAGCTGTCAAAGTGCGGCCCGACGCCGCCACCCGGCGGTGCGTAGCTCACCATTAAATCATCCAGCCGCGCGTGCGGAATAAACGAGAAGCGCTGTAATAAATCAGCAGCCTCGTGTTGATGTTGCTCGACACCCTGCACCAGCAAGGTCCAGCCGCGATCAGGCAGGCGGCGTAACTGTGCGCGCGAGAACGGGCCGTGTTGCAGCGTCCAGCGATTGCGTGTGTGTATGACAAGGCGTGACTCCACATCATCGCGCGCAGCCAGTTCGAATAGCGTTTCGGGTTGCAGCCATGCACCGCAATCGGGAATGGCATTGCGCACAAACAACGGGCATTTCTGCCAGTGACGGCGTAAAAATGTGGCGGGTGTGAGTGAACCGAGCAAGCCTTGTTTCGCAGTCATCATGGCTGGAATTATAATCGCCGTTTCTTGCGGCAAACACATCCGTTACAATTCCATCATGATTGGCGAATAAGGGAACAGAGGATCACCAAATGAACATAGGGCACAACACCGTAGTATCGCTGGCATACGAACTTTATGATTCGGATGGCAATCTGATTGAAAAAGCGCAAGACCCGCTGGTTTACTTGCACGGCGGTTACGCAGGCATATTCCCGCTGGTGGAAAAGGCCCTGGACGGTAAAGCGGTGGGCGAAGCGTGCAAAGTGCGTTTGACACCCGGCGACGCATTTGGCGAATACGACGCGGAACTGGTGCGGATTGAGGAGCGCGATAAATTCCCGGCCGAAGTGGAAGTCGGCATGCAGTTTCAGGGTGAGTCCAGCAAACAGGGCGAAACCATAGTCTATACGGTGACGGATATCGCCGACGGCAAAGTAGTGGTTGATGGCAATCATCCGCTGGCCGGGCAGACGTTAAACTTTGAATGCATCATTGCCGAAGTGCGTGCTGCTACCCGGGAAGAATTGTCGCATGGCCATGTACATGGCGCACATGGGCATCATCACTGAGTCGCTGAACGCGATTGCCTAAGTGCCGGGCGAGGAGGTAAAGGTTACCTTGCCATCGCGCTGGCTCACGCGTACGCGCACCCAATTGACGAACGGATAGCCAAACACTTCCAGCCGCGTGAAATTGCGCAGCGTAGATCGTGCGGCGCGCGGGTCTGCCAGCGGTTGATCCATGCGATAGCGATGCGTATCGCCGTGGATCATCAGCACTTCACCGTTAAAATTTACGGTTTCGCGCGTGATGGCATGCATCAAGCTCGCGTAGGGGCCATTCTTGCTGCTGCCGCTGAACGGATTGGCCTGAAACGCCAGCACCACAGCGCGGGACGATTTTGCGCGGGCTGCACTGAAAGTACCGGTTATCCACGCTTCGTTGGCATTGCTGCGTGCGGCGAATTCAGCGGGCATGCTCATGTTGTTTTTGCTGCCGGGCACATTCAGTGTGGCGAAGACAATGCCTTCGTGTTCCCACCGTGCATTTTCAGGGTAAGCTTTGCTTTGCCGCGCCAGCGTGATCTTCTGTTGACCCAGCGAATAGTTGTCAAAGAAAAACAGGCTGCGCAATTTTTGCAGGCGTTCCATTGGATCGTGAGCTGCGCCAAACGCACGATGGCAATCTGTCCATTCATTGTCGCCGGGTGTGAAAATCAAAGGCTGATGCAACAAGGCGAACCATTCCCGGCGCTGCAGGAACAGGGCATCAGAACAGGGCGACCAGCCGCTTTTGAAATCGCCCACGTGAATCGAGAATGCCAGCGGCTCGCGGTTGATTTCCGCGATCATGCTGACAAAGCGTGGTTCTTCGTCTTCGGTGTACGGCGTGTCGCCGAACGCGGCGAAGGTGAAATCCGCGCCTGCGCTTTGTGCTACAACCATGCAAAGACTGAATGCTGCGAGAAATTGTATCCAGAGTGACATATCGTAAGTATTTGTTTTTATTGATATTTCAGGAGTCCAGCTTTTTTCGCAACTGATACAGTAAATCCAGTGCATCACGCGGTGTGAGTGCATCCGGGTCTACCGCGCGCAACTCGCCTACTATCGGATGCTCTTGCTGCTGCTCAGGTTCTGCTGGTGGCGCAGCAGCGCCAGAAAATAAATCGCGCTGTGGATTCGCGCCGGATCCTTTTTCTTCAAGCTCCAGCAGATTGCGCCGTGCCGCGCGTATCACGCTCGACGGCACACCAGCCAGTTGCGCTACCTGCAAGCCGTAACTCTGATTCGCCGGGCCTTCTTCAACGCTATGCAGAAAAACGATGTGATCCTTGTGCTCTACCGCATCGAAATGCACGTTGGCCACTTCCTTGAACTTTACCGCCAGGGCGGTGAGTTCAAAATAATGCGTGGCGAACAGCGTGTAGCAACGGCTTTTCTCCACCAGATGCCGTGCAATCGCGCCTGCCAAAGCAAGACCATCGTAGGTGGATGTGCCGCGACCGATTTCATCCATCAGCACCAGGCTTTTCGGTGTGGCGTGATGCAGAATGTAGGCGGCTTCCGTCATTTCAACCATGAAGGTGGATCGTCCACCCGCCAGATCATCCGCCGCGCCGATGCGCGTAAAAATCTGATCGATTGGGCCGATGCGCGCGCGTGTGGCCGGTACGAACGAGCCGCAGTGCGCCAGCAGCACAATAATCGCCACCTGCCGCATGTAAGTGGATTTACCGCCCATATTGGGTCCGGTAATCAGCAGCATTTGCCGCGCGGGTGATAGCCGCGCATCGTTGGGGATGTATTGATCGACTTGTGCCTGCACTACCGGGTGGCGTCCACCTTCGATTTCAATGCTGTTGTCGTCACAGAATTCCGGCGCGTTCCAGTCGAGTGCTGCGGCGCGCTCGGCAAACGTAGCGAGCAGATCGAGTTCGGCCAGGGCGCTTGCAGTTTGCTGTAAGGCCGGAATGTTGGGCGCGAGATCATCCAGCAATTTTTCATACAGCAGCTTTTCGCGGGCCAGCGCGCGGTCTTGCGCCGACAGCGCCTTGTCTTCAAACGTTTTGAGTTCTGGTGTGATATAGCGCTCGGCATTTTTCAGCGTTTGGCGACGGCGGTAATCGTCCGGAACATTGTCGCTTTGCGCACGCGATACTTCGATGTAAAAGCCGTGCACGCGGTTGTATTCAACCTTGAGCGTTGAAATGCCGGTGCGCGCTTTTTCGCGCGCCTCCAGCGCCAGCAGAAAATCGCCGCAGTTGTTCTGAATGCCGCGCAGTTCGTCGAGTTCGGAATCGTAGCCATCGGCAATGACCCCACCTTCCCTCAACACACTTGAAGGTTCGGTCTTTATGGCAGCGGTGAGTGTGGCTGCAACGTCATCGCGCAGCGTCAGCGCGCGCGCGATGGCCGCCACGCGCTCACTCGCGCTGTCCGCTACGATGCTTTGAACGGCAGGCAGTTGCTTGAGGGTGTCGCGCAGCCCGGAAAGATCACGCGGACGCGCGGTCTTTAACGACAGGCGCGATGTAATGCGTTCAACGTCAACGAAGGTGCGTAGCAACGCCTGTATGCGCTCATGTTGACGTGTTTGCAGCAATTCTCCGACGGCGGCGTGGCGTGCATGCAGCACCGCGCGATTCGTCAGTGGATGATGCACCGCATGGCGCAACAGGCGGCTGCCCATGCTGGTGGCGCAATGATCGAGCAGCGAGAGCAGCGTCGGCGCGGGATCGCCACGCAGCGTTTCGGTGAGTTCAAGATTGCGCCGGGTGGCGGGGTCCATGCGCACCCACTCGCTGGATTGCTCTACGGTGAGCGCGCGCAAGTGCGCAACCGCTGCGCCCTGCGTGGATTTCACGTAATCGAGCAGGGCGTTAGCAGCACCAATGGCGACCGTCATCTGCTCAGCGCCGAAGCCGCTCAAATCGTGGGTGCCGAATTGCGAGCACAGATTGCGCCGCGCTGCGTCGAAATCAAAATGCCACGGCGGAATGCGGCGCAGCGGAACTTTCACGCTCTCATTCAATGTCTGCTCAAGATTCTCCGGTACAAGAATTTCCGCCGGACGCAGGCGTTCAAGCTCCGCATCGAGATTTCCCCACGCCGTTTCAAGCACCGCAAAGCGCCCCGAGGCCAGCGACAGCCACGCAATGCCCAGCGTTTCGCGCACAGGGCGCAGTGCCAGCAGAATATTGTCGCGCTTGTCGTCGAGCAGCGCTGCATCGGTCAGTGTGCCGGGTGTAACCACGCGCATCACCTTGCGCTCGACCGGCCCTTTCGACGTGGCCGGATCACCGATCTGCTCGCAAATCGCCACCGATTCGCCGAGCTTAACCAGCTTGGCCAGATACTGCTCCACCGCGTGATACGGTACGCCCGCCATTTTGATCGGCACACCCGCTGATGCGCCGCGGCTGGTGAGCGTGATATCGAGCAGCTTTGCAGCGCGCTCGGCATCATCGTAAAACAGCTCGTAAAAATCACCCATGCGGTAGAACAACAACTTGTCCAGGTGATCGGCTTTCAGATGCAGGTATTGCTGCATCATCGGCGTGTGGGTGCTGGCGGGCGCGTCGCTCACGGGGTTCTTAGGGGTGATGGTTTTAAGGTATTGTTTTTAAATAATATTTCTGATTGCGCCATCCATATTGGCGGCGCGAGTCGTAGTTTGGATTATCGCTGACCAGCGTCCCCATGACGAGTGCGAGAGTGGTGTCACCCCCGGCAGTGGCACAACCTTGCAGCCACTCCCGTCGTCACTCCAGTTGCAGCCCCATGGATTTCACCAGCGCAGACCATTTGTTCATTTCCGCCTTGATCTGATTGGCGAATGCTTCTGGCGTGCTTGCGCGCGGCTCCGCGCCCAGTCTTACAAATGATTCTTTGACTTCGGGTAGCGCCAGCAGCCGGGCCAGTTCGCGGTTAAGCGCCGCGATAATAGCGGGCGATGTCCTAGCGGGTGCGGCGATGCCGTTCCATGTGGTTGCCTCGTAGCCGGGCACACCCGATTCGGCGACGGTGGGCACCATGGGTAACTGCGCCATGCGTGTGGCGCCGGTGACGGCAAGCACGCGGATTCTCCCGGATGTTACATACTGGGAAAACGAACCCAGCGATGCCATTGAGATTTGCAACTGTCCGCTCACCAGATCGAGCAGCGCCGGGCCGGAACCCTTGTAGGGCACGTGTATCGTGCTGACACCAGCCATCAGGTTAAATAGGGCCGTCGACAGGTGTATCGGGCTGCCGGTGCCGGAAGATGCGTAACTTAACTGCCCCGGCTTCGTCCTGGCCAATGCGATGAGTTCCCGCACATTTTTCGCGGGCAGTGCAGGATGCACCCCGAGCAGATAGGGCGCACTGGCAACCGTGGTCACCAGGGCCAGATCGCGCAGCGTGTCGTAGGGCATTTTTGCACGCACACCAGCGTTCACGGTGTCATTGGCTGTGAACAAATGCAGCGTGTAGCCGTCCGGCGGGGCATTGGCCACGGCTTCGGCGGCTATGATGCCGTTGGCCCCGGCGCGATTTTCCACCACCACGGGCTGCCCCCACGATGTCGTCAGATGTTTGCCCAGTAGTCTTGCCGCAATATCTTGCCCGCCGCCCGGACTGAAGCCAACCAGCAGTCTGACGGGTTTGACGGGGTAGGTTTCCTGAGCAATGGCGGGTAGTGCAGCGGCTGATAGCGCGAGCGTGACTAGGCTGCAATGAATCAACGATGCTCCGCTCATTTTCCTGTTCCTTTACCGGTTGCGCAACGGGGACGGTAACCAAGGTCACAGCCTTTGCCCCAACTGGTGCTCCAAGCCCGGTCGTATGCTTGATTACCATACCAGATACCAGCCATGTTTAGCGGAGCATTACTGGGACGAAAATGGGAATTCGATTCCAATTAGTGAAGGGTATGATGGCATTACGTTACACTAAAAAGTTAATCGTGCGAAACAATGCAGTGGTCAGTGTAAAGCACGAAAAAAGCGCGCGAGTAAACCTTGCAACTTATTGATTATATGAATAAATCCGGATTGATGCTTGAATTCACCCAAGTAATTGAAACGTGCGCCGTGTCCGTATGAGCCGCTTGCTTCGCGACCCGCTGGTCATTGCCGTTTGCACGGTGGTATGTGCCGCACTTAACGCGTGTACACCGGCCGGACAAGTGCTTTTTTCGTTATTGCCTGATGGTACGATTCCTATCATGCTGAGCAATCTGGAGCGCGAGAGCGATACCAATCGCAGACGCTTGGCCGAACTGGAACGTAAGGCCGATTGGATGGGTTTGGTGACGTTTGCTGAGGAAAATATCGCCAAGGAAGCGTCCAACGCAAGCTGGTGGCTGGTGGCGGGTTACGCGTATTCGCGGCAAAAAAATCACCCGCGCGCAATCGCCTGTTTTCGCGAAATGATTCGGCTGGAACCGGATTCGGCGGAAGGCTGGAATCTGCTGGGGCAGGAGCATCGAGCAGCGGGTGAATCGCAGCGCGCGGTGGCGGTGCTGACGCAGGCGCTTACCGCGCTCCGCGATTCGGCGGTAACGTTGATGCTGCTGGGCGAGAGTTACAGCGACATCGGGCAATTTGATCTGGCGGTGCGCCCCTACCGGCAGGCGCTGGATATTGATGCAGGGCTGATGCCAGCGTGGTCGGGCCTTGCGCGGGCGCTAATCAAGCGCGGGCAGTTGGCCGAGGCGGAGCGTATTGCGCGCTCGCTGGAGAAAAACAATCCGCCGTTGGCGGCGGCCATTCGAACGGAGATCGGGGCAGCGTTGAAAATGGCACAGTAGTTGCGGGGCTCCTACACCGCTTTCAACGTCGGCGTAAGATGTGGTGCTAGATGTTGCAGCAATTCGCTCAGCAGCTTCAAATTGCCTGCGACTATATTGCCGGATTTCATGTATTGATCTTTACCTTGCAAATCCGTCACGACGCCGCCCGCCTCGGTGACCAGCAGCGAGCCCGCAGCGATATCCCAGGGCGCAAGACCCATTTCCCACACCGCGTCGAGGCGGCTGGCCGCGACATACGCCAGATCAAGCGCCGATGACCCCGCGCGGCGCACGCCGCTGCTGGTTTCCATCACCGTGCGCAGCATGCCGAGATAGGCGTCGAGGTGATGATGTTCCTTGTAGGGAAAGCTGGTGCCGATCAGAGCGCCTTTCAGGTTCAGGCGTTTACTCACGCGCAGGCGGGTGTCGTTCAGATACGCACCAGCGCCCCTGGTAGCGGTGAATAAATCGTTGTTGCATGGATCGTAAATCACGCCCTGTGTAATCACGCCCTTGTGCGACAACGCAATCGATACCGCGTATTGCGGAAAGCCGTGAACAAAATTGGTGGTGCCGTCGAGCGGATCGATAATCCATTGATAATCCGACTTGGCATCGGTATTCGTGGCGCCCGACTCCTCTGCTAAAATCGAATGCTTGGGATACGCGTTGAGCAGCGTGCGAATAATGGTTTGTTCAGCTTCTTTGTCCACTTCGGACACATAATCATTGGCGGCTTTTTCGCGTACCGCCAGCGCATCCAGGTTGCGTGAGGCGCGATTGATCACTTTACCGGCTTCGCGCGCGGCTTTCACCGCGATGTTGAGCATGGGATGCATTTTTTTAATTACCGTAAAACGTGAAAATTCAAGCGCTGCATTGTACGTGATATGACTCAGTGATGACTCAATTGTGAATCAGTTTTGAACAACGCCCTCAAAAACATCCGCATCGTGCTGTGCGATACCAAGCATCCGAGCAATATCGGCTCGGCGGCGCGTGCCATGAAAACGATGGGGTTGACGCAGCTTTATCTGGTAAACCCGTTGCGTTTTCCCGATAAAGAGGCGGATTGGCTGGCCACCAATTCAGCGGATGTGCTGGCGCAAGCCATCGTATGCAGCGATCTCGATAGCGCATTGTCCGGTGTGGCGCTGGCGGTGGCCTGCACCGCGCGTGGTCGTGATATTGCGGTGCCAGCTATTGTCGCGCGCGAGGCGGCAGCACGCGTGGTTGAGGTGGCGCGCGCGCAGCCCGTCGCATTGGTATTTGGCAGTGAGGTGCGCGGGCTGACTACCGATCAGATCAAGCGCTGCCAGATGCTGGCCACCATACCGGCCGACGCCAGCCACACCTCGCTCAATCTGGCGGCTGCGGTGCAGGTGCTGGCCTACGAATGCCGCATGCACGCGGTGGATGTTACGGTGGCCAACAAGCCGCGCGAGCTGGCCAGCCACGACGATATCGAGCGCTTTTACGCGCATCTGGAACAAGAGCTGTTCGCCAGCGGGTTTCTCAATCCGGTGCTGCCAAAACGGCTGATGCAGCGCGTGCGGCGCTTATTTGCCCGCACGCAACTGGATCGCGAAGAGGTCAGAATTCTGCGTGGCATTGTGCGCACTTTGCGTGAGCCGAAGAAACGATCTTAAGTATTTGTTTTTAAATGATTATTTTTCACTATCGGCAATAGCCGATAATTTTAGTATACTATTTTGCCATTCACCTCTTTCGCCATTGTCAAACCCATGTTTTCCCGCATAAAAGAAGAGATTGCCGTGGTGTTTGAACGCGACCCCGCTGCGCGAAATACGTGGGAAGTGATCACCTGTTACCCCGGCTTTCACGCGATGATGACGCACCGCCTCGCGCACGCGCTGTGGGGCGCGGGTTTCAAATGGCTGGCGCGATTTTTGTCGCATATCGGGCGCTGGCTGACGGGTATCGAGATTCATCCCGGAGCCACAATCGGGCGACGCTTTTTTATCGATCACGGCATGGGTGTGGTGATCGGCGAGACAGCCGAAATCGGCGACGATTGCACGCTGTATCACGGCGTGACGCTGGGGGGCACCTCGTGGAACAAGGGAAAGCGTCACCCCACACTGGGCGCAGGGGTGGTCATTGGCGCTGGCGCCAAGGTGCTGGGGCCGATCACGGTAGGCGCACAGGCCAAAATTGGCTCGAACGCCGTGGTGGTTAAGGACGTGCCGCCGGGCGCTACCGCGATTGGCATTCCCGCGCGCGTGGTGGAAGCGGACGCGTTTAAAGCGAATGAGGGTCGCTTTGCCGCTTACGCCGTGGGGCGCGATGAAAACGATCCGATAGCGCGCGCGATCAGCGACCTTATCAGTCACAGCGGCGACACCGATAAACGTATCGACGAATTGCATACGGCGATGGCGCAAATGAGTCAACTCCTGCTGGCGCAATCTGCGGCCCGCAGCGCAGCGCAAGTGCCTGATCAGCGTGATAAAAAATGTGCTTGAGCTGCGACTGAACTATACTTGACTGAATTTGTCGGAATACGTATAGTTGAGTGAATCGCTCTACATTAAGTTAATTGTAACTATTTGTTTTAATTGATCATTTTAAAAACACAACGCAGGTGATTCGATGCGGCTCACAACCAAGGGCAGGTTTGCGGTAACGGCGATGGTGGATATCGGCTTGCGCCACGGCCACGGCCCGGTGACGCTGGCTGAGATCAGCGCACGTCAAAAGATATCGCTGTCGTATCTGGAGCAACTGTTCGGCAAGCTGCGCCGCAAACAGATTGTAGAAAGCGTGCGCGGGCCGGGCGGCGGCTACCTGCTGGGCCGTGATATGCGCGAATTGTCGGTGGCTGAAATTATTCTGGCAGTTGATGAACCCATCGATGCCACGCAATGCGCAGGCAAAGAAAACTGCCACGATGATGGCAAGTGCATCACGCACGATCTCTGGGCGTCGCTCAACGCGCGCATTTTCGAATACCTCGGCTCGGTTACCTTGCAGCAACTTGTCGACAACCAGCGGGCGAAAGAGACGGGTGTAACGCCCATGCTGGATATGCGTACGAGTGCGGGTAAGCGTGCCACAGCAACCGCGTAACGTATTTCTCCATCACGCTAAACGCTCGACGCGCAACATTCAACGCCAATAATGTCCTTCACCTACTTTGATCACAACGCCACCTCGCCGCTGGATGCAGGCGTGCTGGAAGCGATGCTGCCGTTTCTGCGTGATCAATACGGCAATGCCTCAAGCCGCCATGATCTGGGCATCACCGCGCGCCGCGCCATTGATCAGGCACGTGAACGAGTGGCGGCACTGGTGAATGTGCGACCGTCGCAGGTGGTATTTACCTCGGGTGGCACGGAATCAAATAATCTGTTTATCAAAGGTGCAGCAGAGATTTTAAAGCCGTCGCAGATTGTCATCAGCGCGATTGAGCATCCGTGCGTGGCGAAGCCCGCAGCGGCGCTTGCGCGCAAGGGTTGGGCGGTGCGCAGGCTGGCGGTTACCGGTGCAGGTAAAGTCGATCTACATGATGTGGATGTGGCATTGCAGACGCCCACTGGCATTGTTTCCGTGATGCTGGCCAATAACGAAACCGGCGTCATCCAGCCGGTAGCCGAAATTGCCGAACATGCACGTGCCGCAAAAGCCTGGATGCACACCGATGCGGTGCAGGCGCTGGGCAAAATCGAAGTCGATTTCGAAGCGCTGAATGTGCATGCGATGACGCTTTCCGCGCACAAAATTTACGGGCCGAAAGGTGCGGGCGCGTTGATCGTGGATAAGCGTATTGAGCTTGCACCGCTGATTGCAGGCGGTGGACACGAACACGGCATGCGGTCGGGCACGGAAAATGTGCCTGCGATCGTCGGCTTTGGGGCTGCTGCGGAGTTGGCTGCCAGTCGCTTGTCTGAACTTGCACTACGGATGGAAAAACTGCGCGCGCGTGTTGAGCAAGGTTTAACGCAGATGGGGGCGGTGTTGTTTGGCGCGCAAGCTACGCGCGTACCCAACACCAGCTATTTTGCGTTTCGCGGTATTGATGGCGAAACACTGATTATCGAACTCGACAAATTGGGCTTCGGCGTCGCTGCGGGCGCTGCGTGTTCGAGCGCGAATCCTGAGCCATCAGCCACACTGCTAGCGATGGGTATCGAGCCTGAAATTGCACGCGGCGCAGTGCGATTTTCGCTCGGTTCCTCGAATACGGCGCAACAGGTGGATGAGTATCTTAAAGCGGTAAAGCTCGTGGTTTCACGATTGAAAAATTTGACGGCAATGGCGGTGTGACATCATGACCATACAACTGACAGAAAACGCAGCTAAACAAATCAAGACGCAGTTGACCAAGCGTGGCAAAGGCGTGGGCTTGCGCGTGGGCATCAAAAAAGTTGGTTGCTCGGGCTGGACTTACACCTACGATTACGCCGACGACGTGAAGCCGAACGATCAGGTGTTTGAGGCGTTCGATTCCAAACTGGTGGTTGACGACAAGAGTATCGAGTTCATCGACGGCTCAAAACTGGATTTCGTTAAAGACGGTTTGAAGCAGACCTTCAAGTTTGAAAACCCGAATGTCGATGCGATGTGCGGCTGCGGCGAGAGTTTTTCCGTTAAAGAAAAATCTTAATAAAAACAAATAGTTACGTATATGAGCACAGCCGCAATTGAGCAACTGGTCAATCAGCCTTACAAGCATGGTTTTGTCACGGATATTGAATCCGATACCGCCGCCAAGGGCTTGAGCGAAGACACCATCCGTTTTATTTCGGCAAAGAAAAACGAGCCGGATTGGCTGCTGGAGTTTCGCCTGAAAGCGTATCGCCACTGGCTGACGATGACGCCGCCTGCGTGGCCCAACGTCAATTATCCTGAAATCGATTTTCAGAATATCAGCTACTACTCCGCACCCAAGTCAAAGAAAAAACTCGCGAGCATGGATGAGGTTGATCCTGAATTGCTCAAGACGTTTGAAAAGCTCGGTGTGCCGATGAACGAACGCGCAGCCCTCGCGGGCGTGGCAGTGGATGTGATTTTTGATTCGGTATCGGTCGCCACTACCTACAAACAAAAGCTTGCCGACGTAGGTATTATCTTCGGCTCGATCTCGGAAGCGGTGCGCGATCATCCCGACCTCGTGCGCAAATACATGGGTTCGGTAGTGCCGGTGGGTGACAACTTTTACGCCGCGTTGAATTCAGCGGTGTTTACCGATGGCTCGTTTTGCTACATCCCCAAGGGCGTGAAATGCCCGATGGAGTTGTCGACGTATTTTCGCATTAACACGCAGGATTCCGGGCAGTTCGAGCGCACGTTGATTGTGGCTGAGGATGGCGCGTCAGTGTCGTATCTCGAAGGTTGTACCGCGCCCAAGTTTGACACCAACCAGTTGCACGCTGCAGTCGTGGAATTGGTGGCAATGGACAATGCCGACATTAAATATTCCACCGTGCAAAACTGGTATGCCGGTGACGAAAAGGGTGTGGGCGGCATCTATAACTTTGTCACCAAGCGCGGGCTTTGCAAAGGTGTGAATTCACGTATTTCGTGGACGCAGGTTGAAACCGGTTCCGCGATTACCTGGAAATATCCGTCGTGCGTGCTGCGTGGTGACAATTCGGTGGGCGAGTTTTATTCGGTGGCGCTGACCAATCACTATCAGCAGGCCGACACCGGTACCAAGATGATTCACATTGGCAAAAACACGCGTAGCACCATCATCAGCAAAGGCATTTCGGCGGGCCATTCCAACAACAGCTATCGTGGCCTGGTGCGTATAGCACCAACCGCAGCGGGCGCGCGCAATTATTCGCAGTGCGATTCGATGTTGATTGGTGCCAAATGCGGTGCGAATACGTTTCCGTATATCGACGTGCGCAATCCCAGTGGCAAAGTCGAGCACGAGGCTACCACCTCAAAAATCGGCGAAGACCAGTTGTTCTATTTTCAGCAGCGCGGTATCGGTGCCGAAGAGGCCGTGTCGATGATTATCAATGGCTTCTGCAAGGAAGTGTTTCAGCAATTGCCGATGGAGTTTGCGGTTGAAGCAACCAAACTTCTCGGCCTTAAACTCGAAGGCAGTGTGGGATGATTAACAGCAACGCAAAAACCCTGCTTGAAATTAGTGGCCTGACGGCGACGGTGGCAGGTGTGACCATTCTAAAAGGTATCAATCTAACCGTGCGTGCAGGCGAAGTGCACGCCATCATGGGGCCGAATGGTTCGGGAAAAAGCACGCTGGCGAAAGTGCTGGCCGGGCATCCGGCGTATGAAGTCACTGGCGGCACGGTGCAGTTTGAAGGCCAGGATTTATTCGCGCTGGCAGCGGAAGCGCGTGCGCGTGCGGGGTTGTTTTTGGGCTTTCAATATCCGGTTGAAATCCCCGGCGTATCGAACAGTTCGTTTTTGCGGCTCGCCTACAACACCGTTCAAGGCGGACGCGGCAAAGACGAACTTGATCCATTGGAATTCGATGACTACGTGCGCGAGAAAATGAAGCTGCTCGAAATGAGCCCGGAGTTTCTCGATCGCAGCGTGAACGATGGTTTTTCCGGTGGCGAGAAAAAGCGCAACGAGATCTTGCAAATGGCAATTCTGGAGCCGCGTGTTTCCGTTCTCGATGAAACCGATTCCGGTCTGGATATTGATGCGCTGCGCATCGTCGCTGGTGGCGTGAATAAATTGCTGACTGCCGACAACGCCTGTGTATTGGTGACGCATTATCAGCGTTTACTTAACTACATCACGCCGGATTATGTGCATGTGATGGAGAGTGGACGTGTTATTAAAACCGGTGGCAAAGAGCTGGCGCTTGAACTGGAATCGCGTGGCTATGATTGGTTGCTCGACGCCAAGGTTACGGCATGAACGTAGTGTCCAAACATCCGTTTGTGGATGCGCTGGTGGCGGGCGGGCGGGCGCTGCCCGCGAGCACGGCGTCGTGGTTGAATCTGCGTCGCTCGCTGGCGCTGGAACGCGCGAACGCGCTGAGTGTGCCGACCACGCGCGATGAAGAATGGCGTTTTACTGATCTTGCAACGTTAAATAAATTGCGTGTTGAGCCGGTTGGCCAAGCTGCGGCACTGGTTGATGTTGCGCCTTATGCCGTGTCAGAGGCAGCGACAAGACTTGCGTTTGTAGATGGCGTGTATGCGCCCGCGCTGTCGAGCCGCAGCCCATTGCCCGCAGGCGTGACAGTGGGCACGCTGGCCGAGAATTTAAATATACAGTCAGCGCTGATGGGCGTGCATCTGGCCGCTCATGCGGATTTCAATGAGCAAGTTTTCACCGCGCTCAACACAGCATGGCTGCGTGATGGCGTGTTCATACATATCGCACAAAACACCGCTTTGAGTGAGCCGCTGCATCTGCTGTTTATCGCCACGCTTAAAGACGCTGCAAGTTGCCCACGCTGTCTGATCGTGGCGGAAGCGGGTGCCGAATGCACGGTGATCGAAGATTATGTCGCAGCGACGACCGAGGCATACTTCACCAACGCGGTGACCGAAATCGCCATCAAGCCGAATGCGCGCGTGCGTCATGTGCGTCTGCAACGCGAGAGCATGCAGGCGGTACACATTGCAAGCTGTGCGGTGTCGCTGGCGAAAGATGCCTCTTATGTGTCGCAATCGATAGCGTTCGGCGCACGGCTATCACGCTATAACCTGGATGTGATTCACAAAGGCGAGGGTGCCGAAGCTGTGATCGACGGTCTGGCGCTCATCAGCGGCCAGCAACTCGCCGATACGCACACCACGATGGATCACGCGCAGCCGAATGGCCGCTGCACGCAGTTGCATAAAACCATTGTCGGCGGTGCGGCGCACGCGGTTTTCAACGGCAAAGTGCTGGTGCGCAAGGATGCGCAACTGACGAACTCCGCGCAGCAAAGCCGCAATCTACTGCTGTCTTCAACGGCGCGCGTGGATACCAAACCACAACTCGAAATTTTTGCCGACGATGTGAAATGCGCGCATGGCGCAACCGTCGGCCAACTGGATGCCGAGCAATTGTTTTATTTGAAGAGCCGAGGATTGCCCGACACGCAGGCGCGCAATTTGTTGACGTATGCGTTTGGTGCAGAAATTGTGGATCGTATACCGGTGAAATCGCTGGTGGCGCAGCTTGAAAAAACCGTGATGGCGCAAACACAGGCGAGCGTTTGAGATGAATGCACCCACCGAAAAAATCGCACTAGACGTTGCACGTATCCGTCAGGATTTTCCGATACTGGAACTCATGGTTAACGATAAGCCATTGATTTTTCTGGATAATGCCGCATCCAGCCAAATGCCGAAACCCGTGATGGATCGCTGGGTGCGTTATCAATCGAGCCAGCACGCGAATATTCATCGCGCGGTGCATTACCTCTCTGAAACCGCGACGGCGGAGTACGAATCCGCGCGCCGCAAGTTGCAGGCGTTTATCAATGCCAAAGAAGAGCGTGAAGTCATTTTTACCAGCGGCACCACCGAAAGCATCAACCTGGTGGCCCACGGTTGGGGCCGCAAGAATCTGAAAGCCGACGACGAAATAATTTTGACCACACTGGAGCATCACTCGAATATTGTGCCGTGGCAGATGGTAGCGGACGAGAAGGGCGCCAAAATTCGCGTGGCGCCGATATTCGATAACGGCGAACTCGATCTGGCTGCTTACGAAAAATTGTTCAATGCGCACACCAAAATCGCATGCTTCACGCATGTGTCGAACGCACTGGGTACCATCAACCCCGTGCGTGAAATGATTGCCATTGCGCGCAAACACGGCGTGATCACGCTGGTGGATGGCGCACAAGCCGTGCCCCATTTGAGGGTGGACATGCAGGCACTGGATTGCGATTTTTATGCGTTCTCCGGCCACAAACTGTGCGGTCCGACCGGCATCGGCGTGTTGTATGGCAAGGCTGCGCTGCTGGAGGCAATGCAGCCATTCAAGGGCGGCGGCGACATGATTCTGTCCGTGACGTTTGAAAAGACCACGTACGCACCGATACCGGCCAAATTTGAAGCTGGCACGCCGCCGATTGCTGCGGCGATTACGCTGGGTGCTGCGGTGGATTATCTGAGCGAAATCGGCATGGACCGTATTGCTGCGCATGAAACGGATTTACTCGATTACGCCACGAGCGAAGTCACCAAGCTACCCGGCGTGCGCATCATCGGCACGGCAGAAAAAAAGGCGGCTGTGTTGTCGTTTGCGATTGAAGGCGTGCATCCCCACGACGTGGGCACGCTGCTCAACGAAGACGGCGTGGCGATACGCACGGGGCATCACTGCGCGCAACCGGTAATGCAGCGCTTTAAGGTGCCAGCGACATCGCGCGCGTCATTCGCGTTTTACAACACGCTGGCGGAAGTGAATGCGTTGGTGGCCTCTATTCAGCGCGTGCAAAAAGTATTCGGGTAGTCGCGCAATGGCTGACAGCAGAAATCTCTATCAGGAAGTGATCCTCGATCACAACAAGAAGCCGCGCAACTGGGGTGCGCTGGCGGACGCTACGCACAAATCTGAAGGGTTGAACCCTTTGTGCGGCGATCATATTTTTCTGTCGCTCAAGGTCACTGGCGCACACATCGAGGCGGTGCAGTTTGAGGGCGAATCCTGTGCCATCTGCAAGGCGTCCGCATCGATGATGACAACGCTCGTTAAAGGTAAATCGCGCGACGATGCCGAGCAAATGGTGAATGAGTTTCGTGACATGGCTATCGGCAAGCTTGATACCAGCAAAGTGCCGCATCACCTGGGGCGGCTTACGGTATTTGCTGGTGTGCGCGATCTGCCGACGAGGGTCAAGTGCGCGATTTTGCCTTGGCATACGCTGCATGCGGCGTTGAATTCGCAAACCAATACCTCGACCGAAGCCGACGCCGATCCTGTGCATGCAGCAGTCATCGGAACGTAAATATTTAATAAAAACAAATAGTTACAGACATTCATGCCATGCCCAAGATAGCCGAAATCGAACCTACGCCGAATCCGAACGCGATGAAGTTCATCCTCAAGGAGCCGTTGACCTGGGGCATTACGCGTTCGTACGACAGCGCCGACAAAGCACAGGCCGATAAGTTGGCTGCAGCGCTGTTCGATATCGAGCATGTAACCAATGTGTTTTATGTGGACCACTGGATCACCGTTACTCAAAACGGTCAGGCCGATTGGAACGAACTCAAACGTGATCTGGCTGTGCCGATTCGTGAAGCGCCGGCAGCGGATGATCAGTCAGCGCAAATGATGCAGGATGCCGAAGCCAACTTTGATCCGTCAAAAATGAGTGCGGAAGATCTCGCGCGCCTCGATAAAATCAACGAACTGCTCGACGATCAAATCCGCCCATTTTTGCAAAACGACGGTGGTGATCTATACGTCGTTGGACTGGAAGGCAACAAACTGAGCGTGCATTATCAGGGCGCGTGCGGCAGTTGTCCGAGTTCCCTGTCGGGCACGCTGACCGGCATTGAAAATCTGGTGCGGCAGATTGAGCCGGACATGGAAGTCGTTGCCGTTTGATTCTCTAAACGTTTGAAAGCGTGGCGTGGACACCCTGACTCACGCGCTTTCCGGCGCATTGCTCGCGCGGGCCACTGCGCCCAAATCATCCGCTGCGTACTCTGCATCACCTGACGCACTTCCGCTAAAACGCCGCATCGCCCTCGGCGCAATCGCCGCAGCGTTTCCCGATATCGATGTGGTGGTGTCGGGGTTATCTCCACTGACATATCTTTACCATCATCGCGGCGTGACACATTCGCTGGTGATGCTGGCGGTGTGGACAGCGTTGCTCGCATGGTTGTGCGCAAAACTGTGGCCCAGGTTGGAAAATAAGGGGCCTCCGCCGCGGGCGTATGCAGGCGTGATTGCGTGGGGTATTGCGGTGCATATTGCCGGTGACTGCATTACCTCGTTCGGCACCATGGTGTTTGCGCTGCTGTCGGATTGGCGTGCAGTGATATCGACGACTTTCATTATCGACTTGTGGTTCAGTGGCATCATCATTGCGGGATTGGTGGCGAGCTGGCTGTGGCGCAATTCGCACTGGGCGCGTTGGCCTGCCGTGGTGGGTCTATCTGTGCTGTGCGCTTACGTGGCATTTCAGTATGTCTTGCAGCAGCGCGCAGTCAGTTTCGGCGAGCGCTATGCGGTTAGCGCTGGCATACGCAACGCGCGGGTCACCGCGCTGCCACGCCCGGTGTCGCCATTTAACTGGATGGTGGTGGTGGATGACGGCGTGCAGTTTCATTACGCACTGGTGAGTCTGTCGCGGCGTGAGCTGCCGCCACCGCTGGCACCCGATGCCGGGTTCATGGCACGCTTGGGCGAGCCCTACTTGCCGCTGGATCGCGCGGTGTGGTTGCAAGCCAGTCGCTATGGCTCGCTGGAGCAGGCGGCCGTGGCGAAAGAGGTGATGGCACACCCGCAATTCGCCTTCTTCAGGTGGTTTGCCATGTATCCCGTACTGTATCGCGTGGACAGTGGCAATCCGTCCACCTGCGTATGGTTTCAGGATTTGCGTTTTTTTACGCCCGGGCGTGCGGCGTGGCCGTTTCGTTACGGCTTGTGTCGTGAGCGTCGCGACGCTACAGGGGAGTGGCGTGCGCATGAACTCTTGGGCGACAATACGGATTCAAAAATCCCTGTTTACTGATCGAAGAATGTCCAGGTTGCGTGAGTTTGAGCGCGTGGTCGATCGCAATACCGCTTTGTAAAATAGGTGCAGCAGATGATGCTGTCGCATCAGGTGTTATTGCCTGGTTAATCACTAACTATCTGTTTTTAAAGGAAAATAATTGTTTCATTGTGTGGTTCGATATGGGTGGGTCATTGTTGCTTCTCTGTGTGGCGTCTCTATGGGTGTTGCGCAATCCGCTTCGACAAACCCGCAGGCCTATCCTACGCGCCCCATCCGGCTGATCGTGCCGTTCCCGGCGGGCGGCGGCAATGACATCCTCGCGCGCACCATCGGTCAGCGCTTGGCAGAATCGGTCAAGCAACAGGTCGTGGTAGATAATCGTGGCGGCGCAGGCGGTGCGCTCGGTGCGCAGATAGCGATTGCTGCCGCGCCGGATGGCTACACGCTGTTTCTCGGCAGCGTCGGCAATCTTGCGCAAAATTCAGTGTTGCAGGAAAAGCCGACCTATGACCCGGAACGTGATTTTGCGCCGGTAACGTTGCTGGCAACGTCGGTGTTTGCGCTGGCGGTGAACAACAACGCGTCTGCAAAATCGGTACAGGAGTTGATCGCACTCGCCAAGGCCAAACCGGGCGCGCTGAATTACGCCTCCGGGGGCAACGGCTCGTCGCTGCATCTCGCAGCAGAGATTTTCAAATATGCTACGGCGACGAACATCGTGCATGTGCCGTACAAAGGCGCTACGGCGGCGTTTACCGACATGATTGCAGGGCAGGTGCAGATGATCATGACCACCATGCCCGCTGTGCTGCCGCACGTGCGGTCAAGTAAGGTGCGCGCACTCGGCACATCCGGGCGAAAGCGTGCCGCTGTGTTGCCGGATATACCCACCATCGCCGAAACGGTGCCCGGTTTTGAGGTGCTCAACTGGCAGGGCATTGCGGCACCGGCAAGAACGCCCGCCGCCATCGTGCAGACTGTACACGGCAAATTACTGGCTTCTCTGAAAATGCCCGGCATGAACGAAGCGTTGGCGCATCAAGGGCTCGATTCAGCGGGTGCAGGACCCGATGAATTCGGTGCGTTGATCAAATCGGAAATTGCCAAATACGCCCGCGTGGTAAAAGCTGCGGGCATACGGGGGGAATAGTCATGACTGACACGGTAATAGTGGTGCCCGACGATTTTCCAGCGGTGTTTGAAGGCAGCGCCGCGCATGAACGGGCTCAAGGGCTTTGCGTCGTGCGAGTCTGCGGTGAACGTGGGGCAGACGATTCCAGTGAACTCGCGCGGCGCATCGGCAGCGCAACGGTAGCGGTGAACATACGGGCTTATTCACACTTTACCGACGCCGTATTTGCAGCCTGCCCGAATCTGCGCATGGTGTCGATATGGGGCGTGGGCACCGACAATATTGATCTGGAATCTGCTGCACGACGCGGCATCGCGGTGTGCAACACACCTGGCGCCAATGCCATCGCAGTAGCCGAACACGCCATCGCGCTGATGCTGGCGGTGGCGCGTAAAATTCGGCAGATTGACAGCGCAATGCGCAAAGGTGAATGGCCGCGCGAAATGCTGGGGCAACTGCACGGCAAAACGCTCGGTCTTTTTGGCACCGGCAACATCGGTGCGCATGCAGCCAAGCTCGCACGCGCATTCGGCATGACAGTGCTGGAATGGAGCGCGCGCCGTAACAGCTTGGCCGAACGTGACGACATTTTACAGCAAGCCGATTTTGTATCGTTGCATGTGCGCCTGACACCGCAGACGCGCGGTTTTATCGGTGCGCGCGAGTTTGCGTTTATGAAACCCGGCGCGATTGTGATTAACACCGGGCGCGGCGCGCTGATTGATCGTGATGCGCTGCACGAGGCGCTGGCGAAGCAACACATCGGTGGAGCAGGGTTGGATGTGTTTCACGATGAACCGCTGAAAGCTGACGATCCGATACTGGGTTTTGCCAACACTGTGTTGTCGCCGCACAACGCGGGGCAAACGCCGGAGGTGCGGCGTGATGGGTTGTTGCTGACGATCGAGAACGTAGAACGGTTTCTGGCGGGGGTGCCGCAGAATGTGGTTGGTCCGAATACGTGAGTGCGACTCAAGTCAGTTAAAAAAATTCACCACGCCATCCAGCCCGCAGTAATTCAACGCATGTGTAGTCTGTCCGCGCACTATCGGCTTGGCGTGATACGCGACACTCACGCCGCATTCCGCCATGAATTTCAAATCGTTCGCGCCGTCGCCCATGCCGATGATTTGTTTGCGTTCAATACCTGACAATCCACTCACACGCAGCAGTTCATCGCGTTTGGCGTCGGCGTTGACGATGCGCCCGATGACTTCTCCGGTGAGTTTGCCGTCTTTAACGCCCAGTGTGTTGGCGTAGGTGCCATCAAGCCCCAGGCGCGGTTTTAGCAATTCGGTTACGTGGGTGAATCCGCCGGAAACCAGCAGCGTTTTGATGTCGTGTTTTTTGGCAGCAGCCAGCAGAGTCTCTGCGCCGGGTGATAGCTTCAACCTTTCATCGTACACGCGCTTTAATGCGCTTTCATCGAGGCCCTTCAGCAGTGCCACGCGACGTTGCAGGCTTTCGTTGTATTCAATTTCACCGCGCATGGCCTGCTCGGTGATCTTTGCCACCTGCGGCTTCAGGCCCACGAGGTCAGCCAGTTCGTCGATAGTCTCGATGGTGATGAGCGTGGAATCCATATCCATCACCAGCAGTTTGAAATCGGCGAGGCGGCGCTCTTCGGGGATGAAGGCGAAATCGAGGTTTGCGCGTTCGCAGAGCGTAGCGATGTCGGGCGCAGGTTGCGCGCTACGCAAACGAAACGCGGTGGCAGAAATCTGTTCGATGCCGGATGCGCCGCTCAGTTTTGCCAGTGCCTTGAGATCCCCGGTTTCGATCTCGGCGCCTTGAATAATCAAAAACATAGCGCTACGGCGTATCGTCTATTTTTAGCGCAGTTCTGTAATACCTGGCGCGCTCTGAATAATTATCGGCGACTGAATTGAAGAACGCGATTTCATCAGGGCGCAATTCGCGCACCACTTTGCCCGGCGAACCCATCACCATCACACCGTCGGGGATCACTTTCTTTTCAGTGATGAGTGAATTGGCGCCGATCACGCAGTTTTTGCCGATGACTGCGCCGTTCAGCACCGTGCTGTTGATGCCGATGAGCGTGCCGTCGCCGATGGTGCAACCGTGAATCATCGACATGTGGCCGATGCTCACCCCTTTGCCGAGCGTCAGCGGAAAGCCGGGGTCGGAATGCAGCACGCAGCCATCCTGCACCTGCGAGTTATCACCGATGGTGATGAGATCGTTGTCGCCGCGAACAATGCTGTTGAACCAGATGCTGACATCGTGGCCGAGGATGACGCTGCCGATGACATGTGCGCCGGGGGCGATCCAGTACTCGCCGTGGGTGATGACTTTTCGCTCTGCTAGTGAATATTTCATAATGAAAGCAATAGGTTATAAATTATTGTCTGGGAGTGCGCTTTTCGAGCACGGGTTCGCTGACACCCTCAACGCCCGCCAGCGCCAGTGACAGCAGCAAAATATTTTGCACGCCGAGCGTATTGTTCACTGGCGCATACCATTCGCCCAGCGAATGACTGCCGCCTGCCTGGCCGCTGGAGGACAGCGTGATTGCGGGGACACCCAGGTTGATGGGCAAATTGGAATCGGTGCTGGAGGCTTCCATCGAGCGCGTGGTTGCACCGATGGCGGTGAACGTGGCGCGCGCGGCCTGCACAATTTTTGCATCCGCCGAAATGCTGCCTGCGGGCCGGTCGCCGACTTGTTTTATGTCGACGGTGATTTGTGCTTTGGTTTTCCAGCGATTGTTTTCGTCCGCTACGGCCTCGTGAATTGCGGCCATGACTTTTTCGACGAATTTCACCAGTTCTTCCTGACTGTTCGAGCGCACGTCGATGCCGATAGTGGCGTCACCGGAAATGGCATTGACCGATGTGCCGCCGCGCACGGTGCCCACAGTGAACGTGGTTTTCGGATTGCTGGGCGGAACCAGATCGCCGATCTTCGCCACTGCACGGCCCATCGCATGTATGGCACTCGGCAATCCAAACGCCGAAAAGCTGTGTCCGCCTGGCCCCTTGAAGCTCACCATGAATCGATGGCTGCCAGTGGCTGCGTTGACGATGCGTCCGAGGCCCACGCCATCGAGGGAAATAAAGCCGTCGATATCTTTGTGGTCACGAAACAGCGCCTTCATGCCGCGCAGATCACCGAGTTCTTCTTCACCCACGGTGCCGACAAACACAATGTCACCGATGGTACGCACGCCGGATTTATTCAAATGCTCCAGCGCGGTCAACAGCGTTGCCAAACCGGCGGCGTCGTCGCCAATGCCCGGCCCATAATAGCGACCACCTTTCTCGCGCACCTTGACGTCGGTGCCTTCGGGGAACACGGTGTCCAGATGTGCGGCCACCACCAGCTTCGGACCTTTACCGGTGCCACGACGCACACCGATGACGTTGCCTTCGGTATCGATGGCGGCGTCCGTGAGGCCCGCTTCTTTCACCTTGCTGAGGTAATACGCCGCGCGCGCCTGCTCTTTAAACGGTGGCGCAGGCACTTCGGAAATACGCACTTGCTCTTCAAACATGCGCACACTGCTGCCCTTGATGCCTTCCATCGCCTTTACCACTGGCGCGTGTTTGGTGATGCGTCCCAGCGCTTGTTCGATTTCGGGTGCAACTGGCGCGAGTGTTTGTTGCGCGGTTGCTGATAGCGGAGCAAGCACCATTGCGCTGCATAGTAAGCGCAATAAAAAAGTGTTTAAAAACATATAGTTATGAAATTATATTGAAGGCGAGGCGAGGCGAGCGCGGATTATAGCGGAGTGCGCAGCTTCAAGGCAGCAGCAGCGTGTAGCCAATTCGTAGCACCCAAACCCGCGACGCGCCCGCCGGCGAAACATGCCGTCAGCAAATAGCCGCCAGTGGGTGCTTCCCAATCGAGCATTTCGCCCGCGCAAAACACGCCGGGCGCATCGCGCAACATCAACTGCGCATTGAGTGCGTCAAACATGACACCGCCTGCGCTGCTGATGGCTTCGTCGAGCGGACGCGTGGCGGTGAGTGTGAGCGGGCAGGCTTTGATGCGCGCGGCGAGTTGTCTGGGATCGTCGAGTTCTGCTTGGTTGTAACCTTCACGCAACAGCCCGGCTTTAACGCCAGTGATACCAGCCTTGTTTTGCAAATGATTCGATAGCGTTCGTTTGCCCCGCGATTCGGATAGATCACGGGTCAGCCGTTGCAGATCGCGGCCAGGCGCAAGGTCGAAGTGCAGCGTAGCGGAACCCTGTGCTTCGATGGCATCGCGCAGCGGCGCCGAGAGCGCGTAAATGACGCCGCCTTCAACGCCAGTTTCAGTGACGATACATTCGCCTTGCTGATGGTGTAGCTGTCCGGCATTGTCGGTATACGAAGCCACTACGGATTTCAGCGGCTGCCCGGCGTAACGCGCACGAAAATGTTCGCTCCATGCACAATCAAAGCCACAGTTGGCGGGGCGCAGCGGCGCGACTTGAATGCCGCGCCCGGCGAGTTGCGTTGTCCACGCCCCATCTGAACCCAGACGCGCCCAGCTACCGCCGCCAAGCGCCAGCACGACAGCGTCGGCCTGCACGCATTGCTCGCCCAGCGGCGTGGCAAATCGCAATGCGCCGTTGCCGCCCGAACCTTGCCAGCCCTGCCAGCGATGGCGCATGTGAAAAAACACGCCGCTTTCGCGCAGCCGCCGTATCCATGCGCGCAACAGCGGCGCGGCTTTCATTTCCCTGGGAAAAACGCGCTGTGATGTGCCAACAAACGTCTCGATGCCCAGCGTATGGGCCCACGCACGCAGTGCGTCCGCGCCGAATGCGCCAAGCCAAGGCTCTACCTCTGCGCGGCGCGTTCCATAGCGTGCGGCAAACCGGGGCGCAGGCTCGGCGTGCGTCAGATTCAATCCGCCTTTACCCGCCATCAAGAACTTGCGTCCGGCTGATGGCATGGCATCGTAAACGTCAACCTTGACGCCGTTGCTGGCGGCGACTTCAGCGGCCATCAGGCCCGCTGGGCCAGCGCCGATAATTGCGACAGATTGCATTACGTGCTCTCCAAAAAAATGGGACGCCTGAGCGTCCCCGTGGACTGAAGCGTTTAAGGTTATTGCACCGTAAACTTCTTCATTCCCGCTGATTTGTCACCGAGAAAAATCTCGACTTGATAATTACCTGGCGGCCAGCCGCTGGGTTTGCTCACGTGAAACGCGCTGACTGCCGGGCCCGTGGCAGCAATGGTTTCAGTGGCTTCGCTTACATCGGCCGTTTTTTCGCTTTTATGAAACGTCCACTTCGCCTTGATGGTGGCGTTGCCGGAACCCGTCGTTTCTACCGCAGCGTAAATGGTGTCGCTCTTGGCAAAAGTATCCATAGCCGCAGTGACTTTCTTGTCAGCGCCGATGGTTTTACCCAGCGTGATCGTGCCGACAGAGACTGCCGCGGGTGCAGGCGCAGGCGCTTCCACCTTGGGTGCAGGTGCGGGTGCTGGGGGCGGGGGAGGCGGGGCTTCTTTTTTACAGCCGGCGATGCCGAGCGTACTCGTCACAATGGCCGCAATCATCAGATACCGAATGCTGTGTTTCATGTCTACTCCTGTCAATGTTTTTCGCTGGGTCGTTGTGGGGTGGCGGGCCGCGCGGATTACTTGGGCAGAATCTTGAGCTTTTGCCCGGGGTGAATCATGTTCGGGTCTTTCAGAATGTCTCTGTTGGCCTCGAAAATGAGCATGTAGTCGTTGGCATTGCCGTATTCGGCTTTGGCGATTTTGGACAGACTGTCACCCGATTTGACTTCATAAATTTTGACGGCGGTGGACTCGACGCCCGAATTGACATCCGAGAAATCCGGCATATCTTCAGCCATGGTGTATCTCCTGTGTGCGGTGATTAATGTTACGCGAGGCAACATGGGAAGACTAAGCCATGTTGAAATGGGAGACAATGAAAATATCAGATGGCTTGAGCAACGATAGGCAAGATATTGATTTAGTATAAGAAATTATTTGTGTAGAGAATGTGATAACGCGTAGTCAAAGGGTAAATCGGACCGCGCAAAAAGAAAGGGCCGACAGCGTCGGCCCTTCACCAGTGGAACACAGCCGTGTTACTGGAGCGCTACTTCCACCCGCCGCGCGGCGGCAGCATTGCCCGACCCGGTGTTCTGCTCGGGTTTCTTCAGATCAATCTTGTCGTCGGCCACGCCAGCGGCTTTAAGCGCGTCACGCACGGCGAAGGCACGAACCTTGGCGAGTTCTGCATTCCGCTCCGGGTCGCCTGTAGCGTCGGTAAATCCGCTGACGACGGCCTTCTTGCCTGCGGCCACACCTTTTGCCACATCGGCCAAGGCTGCGCCCGCATCTGCGGCGAGATCGGCTTTGCCGGAGGCAAAGTAGAGCTTCACCACGCCATCCTCAACCTTCACCGACGGTGCATCAGCGGCTGTCGCCGACGTTGCAACCACCGGTGCTGTCGCTACAGGCGCAGCGCCAGTGGTGGGTGTAGCAGCGGCGCCCGGCAGCAGAGGCACAATCAACAAAGCCACGATGTTGATAATCTTGATCAGCGGATTCACCGCAGGGCCCGCGGTGTCTTTATACGGATCACCCACGGTGTCACCGGTCACGGCAGCTTTGTGGGCTTCGGAACCCTTGCCGCCGTGATTGCCGTCTTCGATGTATTTCTTGGCGTTATCCCACGCACCGCCACCGGTAGTCATGGATATCGCGACAAACAAACCGGTGACAATCGAACCCATCAGCACACCGCCCAACGCCTGCGGGCCCAGCACCACGCCAACCACTACCGGCACCAGCACTGGCAGCAACGACGGCACGATCATTTCTTTAATGGCGGCCAGGGTCAGCATATCCACTGCGCGCGAGTAATCGGGCTTGGCAGTGCCTTCCATGATGCCGGGGATTTCTTTGAACTGGCGGCGAACTTCAACCACCACAGAACCGGCTGCGCGGCCCACGGCTTCCATTGCCATCGCACCGAACAGATAAGGAATCATGCCGCCGATGAAAAGGCCAATGATGACCATGTGGTTGGACAGATCGAATGTGGTGATCTTGCCTGCGGCTTCCAGTGCGTGCGTGTAGTCGGCAAACAACACCAACGCGGCCAAGCCAGCCGAGCCAATGGCGTAGCCTTTGGTGACGGCCTTGGTGGTGTTGCCCACCGCGTCAAGCGGATCGGTGATGGCGCGTACTTCTTTCGGCAGGCCCGACATTTCGGCGATACCACCCGCGTTATCAGTAATGGGGCCGTAGGCGTCGAGCGCGACAATAATGCCGGTCATCGACAGCATGGAGGTAGCGGCGATGGCGATGCCGTAGAGACCCGCCAATGCGAAGGCTGCGTAGATGGCGGCGCATACGGACAGCACTGGCCACATGGTTGAGCGCATCGACACGCCGAGGCCAGCGATGATGTTGGTGCCGTGGCCCGTGGTGGAAGCGGCGGCGACGTGACGCACCGGCGCGTATTCGGTGGCGGTGTAATACTCGGTGATGACGACCATCAGTGCGGTCAGCACGATGCCGATCACGGCGCAGCCAAAGAGCTTCATCGTCGCAAACTGCGGGTAAACAGCAGCCACGGGGCCCATCAGTGCATCGGTAACAAAGTAGAACGCAATCAGCGCCAGCACGCCGGATACGGCCAGCCCGCGATACAGCGCGTTCATGATTTTGCCGCCTTCACGCGCTTTAACGAAATAGCAGCCGATGATAGAGGCGATAATCGATACACCACCGAGCGCCAGCGGATACACCACAGCGCGATAGTCCGCGCCCGATTGGGTGATCAGCAGTGCGCCGAGAATAATCGTCGCGACAATGGTTACCGCGTAAGTCTCGAACAAGTCGGCGGCCATACCAGCGCAGTCGCCCACGTTGTCGCCGACGTTATCGGCGATCACCGCAGGGTTACGCGGATCGTCTTCGGGAATGCCCGCTTCGACTTTGCCCACCAGATCGGCGCCAACGTCAGCACCCTTGGTGAAAATGCCGCCACCCAACCGCGCGAAGATCGAAATCAGTGAGCCGCCGAAAGCCAGACCGACCAGCGGATGCACCGCATCCTTGAGCGACATGCCCATACCGAGATACAGCACGGCGAAAAAGCCTGCCACGCCGAGCATGCCGAGGCCGACCACCAGCAAGCCGGTGATAGCACCGCCGCGAAAGGCGATTTGCAGCGCTGCGTCCAGGCCCGTGCGTGCAGCTTCGGCGGTACGCACGTTGGCGCGCACCGAAACGTTCATGCCGATGGCGCCAGCAGCGCCGGATAGAATCGCGCCGATGGCAAAGCCGATGGCGGTAGCTTTATCGAGGAACACCGCCATCACGATAAACAACACCACGCCGACCACGCCAATGGTTTTGTACTGCCGCCACAGATAGGCCACCGCGCCGGTGTGAATGGCTGCTGCGATTTCGCGCATGCGGTCATTGCCGTCCGGCTGGCTGATCACCTGTTTGGCCCACAGGCCGCCAAAGATAATGCCAATCACAGCGCAGGCAATGGCTAGGGTTAATCCCTGATATGCACTCATTTCCACCTTCTCCCTTGTTACATTAAATAATTAAGTATTTGATTATAAAAGATATTTTAAATTAACGCAGTGCGGCGAAAATCTTGTCGCGTATCGCCTCAACTTCGCCCTTGCCTTGAATATTGGCATAACGCGGCGCACGTGCATCGCCGCACTTGGCCCAGTCGATGTAGTACTGCACCAGCGGTTTGGTCTGCGCGTGGTACACATCCAGTCGCGCTTTCACCGTGGCTTCGTTGTCATCCGCGCGCTGCACCAGCGGTTCGCCGGAGAGATCGTCCTTGCCTTCCACCTTGGGCGGATTGAACAGAATGTGATAGCTGCGGCCCGACGCCAGATGCACGCGGCGGCCGCTCATGCGGCACAGAATTTCTTCGTCGGCGACTTCAATTTCAAGCACGTAATCCAGATCTACCCCGGCGCTGCGCAGGGCATCGGCCTGCGGCAAAGTGCGCGGAAAGCCATCCATGATGAAGCCGTTGGCGCAATCAGCCGCCTTAATGCGTTCTTTAACCAGCGCCGTGACTAATTCATCGGGCACCAGCGCACCCTTATCCATGTAGGATTTCGCTTCGATACCCAACGGCGTGCCCGCGCGGATAGCGCTGCGCAGCATGTCCCCGGTGGCAATTTGCGGGATGCCGTATTTCGCCATCAAAAATTGGGCCTGCGTGCCCTTACCGGCGCCGGGCAAGCCAAGTAACAAAATGCGCATGGTTAAAAAAGGAAATAAAACAAGACGTTAGAATAAAGCTGCCTACCCCGATTCCGCACCCGTTTCTGCACCATCAAACTCGAGCGTTAGGGTAATTTTATTTTAATAATGAAGCCATTATACCGCAGCGTCCCACGCCAAGTCACCCCGCTGTGCGGCCAATCAGCGGCGCTGGTAGTGCCTTAATATCTGCGCAAGATCTGCCGGCGTATCGACACCGGGGTGCGGTGCGGCGCGCGTAATGGCGACACTGATACGATGGCCGTAGGCCATGGCGCGCAATTGTTCGAGCGCCTCGAAAATTTCAATGGGTGCTGGGCGCATCTTATTGAATTGATTGAGAAATCCGCAACGATAGGCGTACAGGCCCAGATGCCGGTAAGCGGGCAATTTTGGCGGCAGGCGGGTGATGCCTTTGGTGAATTCATCTCTGGCATAAGGAATGGGCGCGCGGCTGAAGTACAGCGCGTAACCCGCTTTGTCCAGTACCACTTTAACCACATTCGGATTGGCGAATTCTTCAGCCGAGTGGATCGGATGGCAAGCGGTGGAGATAGACGCTGCGCTGTGCGCCGCCAGATTTTCCGCAACGCGCCGAATCAGTGTCGACGGAATCAGCGGCTCGTCGCCCTGCACGTTGACCACGATATGCTGCGCATTAAATCGACGCTTTAGCGCCACTTCCGCCAGGCGGTCGGTACCGGTGGCGTGGTTTTTGCGCGTCATCATCGCCTCAAAGCCATGCGCCTGCACCACGCGAGCGATTTCGGCATGATCGGTGGCGATGATCACCTCACGTGCACCGCTTTTCGCGGCCTGCATCGCAACACGCACGACCATCGGCTTGCCCGAAATGTCTGCCAGCGGCTTGCCGGGAAAGCGCGTAGAGGCGTAGCGGGCGGGGATGATGACGGAGAAAATCACGCCAACGTCATCCGCTAACTTCTTCTTCAGGTGGTAATTTGCGCGCCTCATCCTCAAGCATCACCGGAATGTCGTCCTTGATCGGGAACCCCAAACGACAGGGTTTGCAGATAAGTTCGGCTTCAGCTTTTTTATAGACAAGGGGGCCTTTGCACAGCGGGCAGGCGAGGATATCGAGCAGTTTGCTGTCCATTGCGGTTTCCTTTAACGTCTCTGCTTCATGCGTTTGAGCACCAGTTGCGCCAGCGAGTGGTGCACGCGCGCTTCGGCTTGCAGCGCCCAATCATCATCGGTGGCGAAGCGCTCGCATTTTACCGCATCCTTTTCTGTCATCACCACGGCGTCACAGTCATTGAAGTGAATGTCGCTGGCCTTAAACGCATGATGATCGGCGAACGCGTGCGGTGTGTGCGCAATCCCCAATTGCGTGAGTGTGTCGAAAAACTGTTGTGGATTGCCAATGCCAGCGACGGCATGTACGCGCTTGCCCTTTAGACTTTTGAAGGCAAGCGTGCGGTTGGCTTCGTGCAGGTTACGCAGCTTGGCGGGTTCAAGCGTCATTAAAAAGCTGGGCGGCGTTGTGCTTGCCGCGGGTGCAACTCTGCCGCGTATCACAACCGCATCAACCAGCTCAAGCTGAGACACCGGTTCGCGCAGCGGCCCTGCGGGTAACATAAAGCCGTTGCCATGCCCTCGCGTGCCATCCACCACCGCGATTTCAACGTCGCGCGCCAGACGGTAATGTTGCAGCCCGTCGTCGCTGACGATGACGTTGCAATCGGCGTTCGCGGCAAGCAGCGCGTGTGCCGTGGCGGGGCGATTTTTGCCGATCCACACCGGACAGCCGCCGTAGCGCGCGAGCAGCACTGGTTCATCGCCGCATAGCACGGCATCACTATCAGCCAGCACGGCGCGTGGTGACTTATTGCTGCGGCGCGTAGCGCCATAGCCGCGGCTGATCACACCGGGCCGGTAACCCGCTTCGCGCAGACGCGCCACCAGCCACAGCACCAGCGGCGTTTTACCCGTGCCGCCGACGCTGATGTTGCCGACGACAATCACTGGTATGGGCAGCCGCTCGATGCGCAGCCAGCCGCGTTGATAACACGTGCGACGCAGCGCGACACCCGCGCGAAACAGCCACGACAGTGGCAGCAACAAACACGTCACAAACTTGATCCGCGTCCAGAACGCGGGATACCTGAACATGCGCGAAGGCCGCCTTATTTTCTGGCGGCTTGGATGGTGAAGGCGATTTTGCCGTAGCCCGCAAATTGCGCCGCTTCCATTACGCGGATCACGGATTGGTGCGAGGCTTGCGCATCGGCACTGATGGTGATTACCGGGTCTTTGGTGTCCCCGGCGGCGCGTTTTAATTCAGCGGCGAATGCTTCACGCGTGCTGAACGTGACAGCAGTTTTATTGACGACATATTTGCCGGTGGAATCGACGGCAATATCGATCTGATCGACGCGCTCGACCGGCTTTGACGACTCAGCCGTCGGCAAATTGATTTGCAGCTCGTTTTGCTTGGTATAGGTGGTGGTGATAATCAAAAAAATCAGGATCACCAGCAGCACGTCGATCAACGGAATAAAGTTGATCTCCGGCTCTTCGCGGAACGAATGGGTACGGAACCGCATTTTGTTATGCCTGCCGTTCGCCGTGCAAAATTTCCACCAGTTTGGTGCCCTGCATTTCCATTTCCAGCAGCAAATTGTCTACCTGACTGCGGAAGTGCCGATAAAAAATCATGCTGGGAATCGCCACCACCAGCCCGAAGGCGGTGTTGTAGAGCGCAACCGAAATGCCGTGCGCCAGTTGCGTCGGATTGGCGTTACCCGTAGGCGATGAAGAACCGAAAATCTCGATCATGCCGATCACCGTGCCAAACAGACCCAGTAGTGGCGCAACGGCAGCAATGGTGCCCAGCGTGGTGAGAAAGCGCTCCAGATTGGCGGCTGCGGCGCGCCCCGATTCCTCAATCGACTCTTTGAGGATCACCGGCGAGGCCTTGATGTTCTTAATGCCTACCGCGAGCACCTGGCCCAATGGCGAGCCGTCGGCTAGCTTGCCCAACGCAGCCAGGCTGGCACCGTTTTGGCGATATTCCTGCACCGCCTGCATCAGCAAGCCCTTGGGCATGACAGCGCTGGCGCGCAGCGACCACAAACGTTCAGCGATGATCGCCAGCGCGATGACCGAGGCGAAAATCAGCGGCCAGATCGGCCAGCCAGCGGCTTGGATAAGCGAGAACACTGGATAAACTCCCTTAAAAAATTTCGCTAACTGTATATTGCAACGGCGTTTTCAGCAAGCTGACTTGCTCATAAGGCGAATAGGTGCGAGCAGCGAAAGATTGCGGTGCTTTGCGCCTTCGCGGTAAAGGGTTTGCCTTTATTTAGCCGCGATTTCAGTAGCTTACCCACTTGTCCACAGAACCTGTGGATAAAGCTGTGTGCAGCCTGTGTGGAGCGGTGCTAAGTCGTGTTGCGGAAAAGAGAATTTGCTGTTGCTCGTGAAATACACGATTTATAAAGTCATTATAAAACAAATGGTTACGAAATTTATCCTAGTGCGCTAGATAAAAGCTTTTATACAACAGTTACTTACGGCGTCTTTGTGGATGAAGCCCTTCGGACACCTCAGAAAATCCTCGTGAAATCAAGGCTAAATCGCAAACTCGGCCCGCAGCAGTTTAAAATCGGCGCATGACCTTATTTGAAGAGCGCGCCGTTGCCACAACCGGCGCAACCGTTATCTCCGTCAGCGAACTCAATCGCCTGGCGCGTGCGGCGATCGAACGCAATTTGCCGCTAACCTGGGTAACGGGCGAAATTTCCAATCTGCGCCGCTATGATTCGGGGCACTGGTATTTCACCCTGAAGGACGCCGCCGCGCAAGTCGATTGCGTGATGTTTCGCCAAAAAGCGCAGCACGTTGAGTGGGCGCCCGCCGACGGCATGAAAGTCGAAGTGCGCGCGCTGGCCACCGTCTATGAGGCGCGTGGCAAATATCAGCTCAATATCGAGGCCATGCGTCGTGCCGGGCTCGGCGCACTTTATGAAGCCTACGAGCGGCTCAAGGCCAAGCTCGAAGCCGAGGGCTTGTTCGCCGAAACACGCAAAAGGGAAATCCCCGAATTTCCCCGCGCGATTGGCGTGGTGACATCGCCGCAAGCCGCAGCGCTGCGCGACGTGCTGACGACATTGAAGCGCCGTATGCCAAGAATACCCGTGGTGATTTATCCCGCACCCGTACAAGGCGAAGGCGCTGCGGCAAAAATCATGCAGGCGATTGCTACGGCGTCCACGCGCGCGGTGCATGACCAATGCGACGTGCTGATCGTGTGCCGTGGCGGCGGCAGCATTGAAGACCTGTGGTCGTTCAACGAAGAAATCGTTGCCCGCGCGATTCACGCATGCGCAATACCCGTAGTCACCGGCATCGGCCACGAAACCGATTTCACCATCGCCGATTTTGTGGCGGACGCGCGCGCAGCCACACCCACAGCTGCGGCAGAAATGGTCAGCCCGGATCGCGAGGAACTGCGTGCGCAGATCACACAGTTACGCGGGCAACTCACGCGCGTAATGCGCCGCACGCTTGAAGATCACATGCAGAAGCTGGACTATTTGCAGCGGCGCTTGCTGCATCCAGGGGAGCGTATTGCGGAGCGGCAGCGGCATTTGGCGCATTTGGCGAGCCGTTTCACCGGCGCGTACAACCATACTTTTGCCGCGCGTGAATGGACGCTGCGTACGTCGATACAACGTCTAAATGCCGTGCGCCCTGATTTGCGCGGTCTGGAGCGCAGCACACTTGAAAGCGCAAGGCGATTGTCTGACGCCATGCAACGGTTTCTAGAGCGCGCGCAATCCCGCCTCGTGCGCGCCGAAGCACATACCGCGTCGCTGAATCCGCAGTTGATGCTTGAGCGCGGTTACAGTATTGCGGAGACAGTGAATGGCACTATTGTTCGTGATGCCGCGGCGCTGGCAATGGGAGAGGAAATTCGGGTGCAGTTTGCGCGGGGTTCTGTGCAGGTGGCGGTGAAGCGGGTGGTGGGTGACATGTAGCAGGGTTCTCGTTCCTGCGCGCTCCGGATTGCCACTCAGTGGCACTGGGGTGGTTTTTATTGAATTCAATAAAAACACATTAAAACAATGGGTTAGGGTGTTTTATGGGATGGCTGATGGCTGGGCGTAGCACAAACCCTACAATGTCATGAACATTGGCCGCAGTGATACTGGCGCTGTGAACCAGCCCGCTCGCACTATCAACACCGATGTGTACTTTCATACCGAAATACCACTGATTGCCTTTCTTGGTCTGGTGCATTTCGGGGTCGCGCGCCTTGTCTTCGTTCTTGGTCGAACTGGGTGCGGCAATAATGGTGGCGTCCACGATAGTGCCACCAGAGAGTTTCAACCCATTGGCCAGCAGCAACTCACCGACCTTGGCGAACAGCGCCAGTCTGATCTCGTGTTGCTCCAGCAGGTGACGGAAATTAAGCAGCGTGGTGGCGTCGGGCACCCGCTCGCGCCCAAGGTCAATGCGGCAGAAGTCGCGGAACACGGGCATATCGTAGAGTGCGTCCTCGCAGGCCTCGTCGGACAGATTGAACCAGTTGGCCAGCAAATACATGCGCAGCATCAACTCGATGCCTCTGGGTGGTCGCCCATTACCCGCCTTTGGGTAGTGCGGCTCTATCAACGCGCAGAACTCGGCCCACGGCACTAGCGCCTCCATTCGCGCCAGAAATGCCGCCTTGCGGGTGGCCCTGCTGTGTCTTTCAAATCCCGTCGATCCTGCCAGTGTCATTTGTTTCATGTCTCTTCCCGTCGCATTCGAACACGTGTTCACAATAGCAACGTACAACAATCATTCGCGTTTACAGATGATTCGCGGACTTATTCAGTGTTTCCCTAAATCAATCAGCTACCGCCAACACCCAGGCGAACGCCGTTCTAGTTCTGGCATTCAACAACAACGGTGCCCAGCTTCGCCTGAAACTCCACCGCCGAATGCGCCTCACCAGTACGCGCCAGCGGAAAAACCGACGAAATAGTATGTCGCAGCCCATCATCTTTCAACCACTGCACAATGTCGTTCTGCGCGCGTTTGCGTGCGGCATGTGGCGCGCCGTTCAGCAGGACGCCATGCACCGAGAGATTTTTGCGCATCAGTTCGGGAGCGGTGATGGTGGGTGTGGTGTTGCCTTTGGTGGCGTAATAGGCGATAGAGCCGTTGACGGCGATCAGCGCCAGCGTCGTGGCGAGGTTGCCGCCGAAATCGACATCCACCACATGCTGTACGCCAGCATTGGCGGTGAATTCCCGCACGCGTGCAACCACGTCTTCGTCGCGATAGTTGACGGTGAGATCAGCGCCCGCAGCCGTCGCGTGCGCGGCCTTTTCGGGTGAACTGACGGTGGCGATTACCCGCGCGCCGAAACGTTTGGCCCATTGCACGGCGTAGTGACCGACTGCGCCCGCACCGCCGGTAACGAGCACAGTTTTGCCTTGAAGATCGCCACCCGTGTTGGCAAATAAGGTGACACAGCGGTGCGCGGTCATGCAGGGGATGCCCAGGCAAGCGCCTTCATCGAAGCAGGTGTTGTCCGGCAATTCGGACACGAGGTCAACATTCAAAGCGATGTATTCCGCAGCCGTGCCCAGCAGCCGTCCACCACGCTGGCCGTTGTAGAGCCACACGCGGCGGTTGAGCCACGCGGCATCGACACCTGCACCGACTTCATCAACGATGCCTGCGCCATCACTGTTAGGGATGATCAGCGGGCCTTCCATCGCGTAAGTGCGGCCTACGGTGCGGTTGCTATCGGCGGGGTTTACCGAAGAAGCATGCAAGCGCACGCGCACTTCATCTGCGCCTGCATGCGGCGTGCGTTGCTCGCCGAATTGAATGACTTCAGTCGGTTTGCCTTGACGGGTGTACCAGGCGGCTTTCATTTTGAGTATTTATAATTTTTGTTAATAAACAAATAGTTAGGCTATTTATGGAGACAGTGACTATCTTGTGGAACATCTGGTACGAATTAAGAAACGTTACTCCGGCTTGATACCCGCCGCGCGTATCAGATTGCCCCAGCGTGGCAAATCAGCGCGGATGCGCTCTGCGAATTGCTCGGGCGTATTGAGTACAGGTTCCATGCCCTGACTGGACAGTCGCTGCGCGACTTCTTTGTCACCGATCGTTTTGACCAATGTTGTGTGCAGGCGCGCGATGATGTCACGTGGTGTTGCCGCAGGCGCCACAATGCCGAACCATGAATCCGCTTCGAAGCCCGGCACGCCCGATTCAGCCACGGTGGGCAATTCGGGCAATTGCGAGGCGCGCCTGCTGGAACCCACCGCCAGCGCGCGAATTCGTCCGGCCCGTACATGCGGCAGCGAGGTGAGTACGGGGTCATACATCAACGCGGTTTCGCCACCCAGCAGGCTGATCATGGCCGGGGCGACGCCCTTGTAGGGGATGTGCAGGAGATTCACGTGGGTCATGCTCTTGAGCATTTCAATGCCGAGATGTGATACCGAGCCAGGGCCAGCGGTGCCAAACGTGAGCGTGCCCGGGTTGGCTCTGGCCAGCGCAATCAGTTCTTTTACAGTTCGTGCGGGTAGCGATGGGTGAACGTCGATCACGAAAGGGCTAGCCGCGATGATCGTAACCGGTGAAAAATCCTTCACGGAGTCGTAGCCAATCCTGGCATAAAGATGCGGTACCACGCATAGCGTGGCCATGCTGCCGAGCGCGAGCGTGTAGCCATCAGGGGGAGATTTGGCAACGTACTCCGTGCCGATACTGCCGCTGGCGCCAGTACGTTGTTCGACCACGACCGGTTGGCCAAACGCTTCGCTCAGCTTTTGCGCTGCAATGCGTGCGTTGAAATCTACAGCCGCACCCGGCGCGGAGCCTGCAATGATGCGCACCGTTTTCACAGGATAGGCGGACGAGCGCTCTTGCGCACAGACGGGCACTGCTACCATCGCAAAGGTCGCCCAGGCGCTCACGCGTACGGTGATGGCAGCAGGTGCTTTTAAATATTTCATAATAAACAATGGGTTATATTGCCATCTCGGAGGCGCTCAGTATTTTGCAGAATGCGCCGACATTCGCGCATTGTTCGATGGCCCAGGATTGCGCCATGATTTTTTCTGCGGTGTTCGGCGCGTATACCGTTTGCAACTGATTAAGTATTTTGTCGCTCACGTCCTGATCATTGAGCGGGCGATTCACACTGCCCCTGCAATGCAAGACGCTGTTGGTGAAGCTGCTGCCGTCCGTGAGCTTGACGCGTATATGTGCAGCTTCTCGCCCGACGGCATCGTCGTTGATGAAGGTGACCTTTTGCCGCAATGCGGCCACGGCGGGATCACGTACAACCGCATCGGTCACCTCGGCGATGCCCGCCGTTTTGTGCATCAGCGCAATGGCGGCCCAGTGCTGCATGCTGACCAGCGCCTGCCCGCGGTCGCGCGGGTGCATCAGATCGGTGAGTTTGGCTGCGAGCGGATTCAGGCGCATCTCAATTTGTGAGATGTTCTCGGCGTTGAAGCCGGGTTCCTTAACGATTTCCAGGCAGGCATCGATGATGGGATGAATGACTACGCCTGAGGGATAGGGCTTGTAAGCCAACGTGCCGATTTCGAATACATCCCCCAACCTCTCGATAGCGGCCTCTAGATTGGGATGGTGCGCAAACGACACGGCGTAGCCTTTGGGCCCTTCGATCATGTCGTCTGAGCATTCAAAGCCTTGTGCGGCCAGCAGTGCCGCCGTCAAACCGCAGCGCGCAGCATGGCCGGGTGTGAAGTGGCTGCTCATGGTGGATTGAGCCTGGCGGATACCGCTGGATTGATTGCACGCAATGCCGATGGCGGTGGCCATGCGGGCTTCGTCGAACGCCAACGCCTTGCCAGCAGCGACGGCCGCGCCGATAACACCCACCAGCCCCTGCACGGAAAGCCCGACCGCGCTTTCGGCCGGTGGCGTGCACAGGATATTGCCGACGCGGCACTGGATTTCCACGCCCAGTATCAGGGCATGCAACAGACTCTTGCCAGACATCGGTTGGCGTTCGGCGAGCGCCAGCAACGCCGCAGCCACCGGGCTGGTGGGGTGCGCCACCGTTTTGAAGTGTGTGTCATTAAAGGCCAGTGCAGCGGAACTCATCGAGTTGATGAAGGCCGCATTCAGCGCATCAAGCCGTTCACTGCGCCCTATGATGGTGGCCGCGCTGGCGCCGTTAAACTCAGCCAGAAAGCGCAGCATGATTTCAATATCTGGCTCGCGTGAGCCGCCTGCCGCACAACCGATGTAATTGACGAATGCGCGCAGGCCTTCGTGACGCACTGCGTCAGGCAGCATTTCGTATTGTGATGCGCAGATATAGCGCGAGAGTATCCGGGTAATATCTTTCATTTGATGCACTCTTCAAAGTCTGAGCAAAAGATAGCACGAACCACGGAGCAGAATATAATACGGCTATATCACGATTTGGTTCCGCAATGCGAAGGCGCAGGCGAATTGTGCGAATGGTATTGGCAGTCTTGCGGAAAAGGATCGGCCCGCTCAACCGGGTAAGCGCAAAACGCGCAGCGAAATCGCGTGTCATAAAGATGATGCATCACGAACTACACAAGGGAGCGGATCACCGCCACATCCCCAACGGCAACCCCCGGTAACAAATAAGTTCATCCGCGCCAAAAGTTTAGGTGAAGTTACTCGCAGGATAGGCAACATGTGGGCGTTTAGGATTGACGGCAGCGCCAGGATTCGGGACACTCAGGAACCTATTTCGTAACTCAAAAGTTATCATGGACACGACAGAAAAAGAATCACCGCTGGCAGTTGCCCGCAGAATAGCGCCTCTTATCAGGGCGAGCGCTAACGAAATAGAGGCAAATCGGCAATTGCCACGGCCCGTGTTCGAGGCGCTTGCCGATGGCGGCATATTTCTCATGGCGGTGCCGCGCGCTCTCGGTGGTCGCGAAGTCACGATGCCGGAATACGTACAAGTCATGGAGGAACTTGCGCAAGCGGACGCCAGTACCGCCTGGGCGGTGAATCAGGGCACCATCTACGGTACCTACGCCGCACGCATGAAGCCCGAGGTGGCACGAGAAATCTGGATTGATACACCGCGCAGCGTGGTGTCGAACTCCCCAGCGCCGACCGGGAAGGCCATACCGGTACCGGGTGGCTATCGCATTTCTGCCGAGCAGGGATTCAGTACCGGGTGCATGCACGCCTCGTGGATCGCCGCGCATGCGCAGGTATATGAAAATGGCGAGCCCAAGCTGAAGGATGGTAAACCGGAAGGGATGTATTGCCTGATACCCAAGGCGCAGGTAAAAATTGTCGATACCTGGAATACGAGCGGCATGCGCGGTACCGGTACAAATCACTTCAAGATAAAAGATGTTTTCGTGCCGGCGGAGCGCACAGTGCTATCGGCAGCGCAATCACTGGATTCGGGCGGGCCGCTTTACAAGATTCCGCGTACGCTGGCCTTCGCCTGCGGCGATGCTACGGTAGCACTCGGTGTGGCGCGCAGTTGTCTCAATGCATTCTATGAACTGGCCGGAGCAAAAATCCCGCGCGGCACGCCGCGCTTGCTGCGCGATCAATCTTTGATTCAGTTGAAGGTGGGGCAGGCGGAGGCGACACTGCGTGCCGGCCGCGCGTACCTGATGAATTCTGTCGATGAACTGTGGGCAGACGCGGTGACCGATGGACCGATTGCGCTGGAGCGGCGTGTGGCGATACGCTTATCCACCACGCACGCCATCAGATTGGCGGCTCAGGTTGTGGATAGCCTTTACGAGGCTGCTGGCGTCACCGCAGTTTTCAAAAGCCATGTCATGCAACGCTATTTTCAGGATATTCACGTCATTACACAGCATGTTCAGGCCAGTTCGTCGCACTATGAAGTGGTGGGACGGCACTGGATGGGACTCTCGATCGAGGATTCCCGAATTTAGTGACAACTTGAAAACCCGCGTCCTAGGGACGCGGTCATCGCCTAACTGGCTTTGCCTGTTAGAGCGAGCTGCCCATGCAAGTACCTTTCGAAGTGTTGTCCCCACAACACTACTGAAAGGAAACGAGCATGAGCAGATGTACAAGAGCATCGCATGTTATATGGCATTGTCAATACCACTTGGTATGGGTTCCGAAGTATCGGTTTCGGATGTTACACGGGCCGGTAGGAAAAGAGGTGCAAAGGTGCGTGATGGTATTTTGTCAGCGACTGGGCTGCGAAATAGTGGAACTGAACGTTCAGCCAGATCATGAGCACTTACTGGTGAAGGTGCCGCCGAAGCTATCGATCTCGGCGGTGATGGGCGTCCTGAAAGGACGTACTGCGATCCGGTTGTTTACGCAGTTTCCGAGTCTGTGCAAGAAGCCGTATTGGGGGAATCATTTTTGGGGCAAAGGTTACTGCGTGGATACGGTAGGACTGAACAGCGATATGATCCAAAAATACGTAAGGTTCCAAGAAAAAGAAGAGCAGCGTCAGGAGCAACTGCATCTGGAACCATGGACCAGCGGACCTTCTTGGAAGGGCCACTAGGTGTGCCCCCCATATGGGGGGCATAAGGCAAAACCGCGTTCTACGAACGCGGTTTGTTTACGTTTAGCGTATTGCATTTCGTGCGCACGATCAGTCTGCGCGGATGTTGCCTTCCCGAATCACGCGGCCCCACTTTTCCGTTTCGCTGTGCAGGTACGCAGCGAATTGATCGGGCGTACTGGCAATCATCTCAATGGCAAACGCGGTGAGTGGCTCGGCAACATCGCGTGAGCGGGCTGCCTTAGTGATTTCGCCGTGTAACACATTCACAATTTCACGCGGCGTGCCGGCTGCTACCATAACGCCGTACCACAAACTGGCCTCGTAACCCGGCAGATTGCCGGCCTCGGCGACCGTGGGCAACTCGGGCGCAGTGGGTGAGCGTTTTGCGCTGGTCATCGCAATGGCGCGTAACTTGCCTGCCTTGGCGTAGGCGAGCGTGGGATTCGGACTGGTGAACATCAGCGCGACCTGGCCCGCCATCAAATCCACGTAAGCCGGACCGCCACCCTTGTAGGGTATTGTTGTCATGCGCACGCCCGCCATGGCTTGAAACAAGGCACCGGCCAGATGGCCGCCGGAGCCGTTACCGGATGTGGCAAGATTCAGTTTGCCCGGCTGGGCTTTCGCCAATGCGATCAGGCCCTTGATAGAGGTCGCGGGTAACGAGGGGTGTAGCACCACGGCGTTCGGGCTCGATGCGATCAGCGTTATGGGTGTGAAATCTTTGGTGGAATCGTACGGCAACTTGTTATCCAGCGCAGGATTTATCGCGTGTGTTACCGATACCAGCAGCAGAGTGTAGCCATCGGCGGGGGATTTGGCGGCAAGTGCTGTGCCGATCTTCTGTCCGCCGCCAGCGCGGTTGTCGATAACGAACTGCTGCCCCAGCGCTGTCGTGAGTTTTGCGCCAATGGAACGCGCGATGATATCCGTAGCGCCGCCAGGCGGGTAGGGGACGATAAAGCGCACCGCCTTGGCCGGATACGATTGGGCGTTGGCGAATGGTATTTGCTGAATGCTACACAACGCCAACAGCGTCGCGGCTATGCGCTGAAACGGCAAGGCATACCTCCAATTCCATTAAGTAAAAGTATTTCAAAACAACAGGTTATAGAGATATGACGGCGTTTGGTGGTCATGTGTTAGCGAGGGTTATGTTGCCAGTATTTCTACTCACTGCCCAAGTTTAATGGCCTTGCCTATGCGCGCAGATTCCTCAATGGCGAGGGTGATTTCCAGCGTTTGACGTGCTTCGCGTGCCGTGGCCATTGGGCACGGGCGATTGCGTGACAAATGATCCAGCCAAACGCGTGATTCGTCCGCGACCGGGCCCCAATAATCGCCGAGGTGCCAGTTACCCGGCGTCGAAGAAGACAGAAATGCCGTCTGAAATTGCAGACCGGGAATGTAAGCGTGTGGGATGCCCTTATTGGTGATCAGCAGCTCGTCAGTGTGATCATCATTCAGGATGAGCGCGCCCTCAGAGCCATACACCTCAATGCGCACCCCCATGCCAAGCTGCGGCGCATGTGCGGGCAGCGCGAAATACACGCCGAGGTTAACCACGGCGCCGTTCTCATAGGTGATGAGTGCGAAGGTCGCGTCATTGACATCAAACCCGGCCTCACGAAACACCGTGCCGTGTCCGCGTGCTGTAACCTCGACAGGCCGGATGCCCTCGAGAAACCATCCGGCCACATCCACCCAATAGGTGAGCACATCGACCACCGGTGTAGCGGTGGCGGAGCGCTTGAGTATCTCGATGCCTTGAGCACGCGTGTTGCAGGCGCGGCCGGTCAGCGCCGTGATGTTCCCTACGCGGCCTTCGAGAATTTGATCCTTCGCAGATAGATAGCGGCGCTTGAAGCGCTGCGCGTAGCCGACGAAGAGCGGGGTGCCGGTGGATTCAGACTTGGCGATGATCTTGTCGGCATCAGCGAGCGTCAATGCGATGGGCTTTTCGACCAACACCGGTTTACCGAGTTCGAGTGCCTGCATCACCGGCTCAAGGTGTTCATGCTCACTGGTGGAAACGATAACCGCGTTGACCTGTGGGTGCCCGATAACGGCCATGTTATCGCTCGAAGAAAAATCAGCCTTGGTTCGCTCGGCCAGGCCCGCAGCGCGGTCAGCGCTAAGATCGGAAACCGCCAGAAATTTTACCGCCGGGTGTGATGCCGCCATTTGCGCCCTGAGTGATCCGATCCGGCCGGAACCGACGACGGCGATGCCGAGTTCATGGGTATCCATTTTTTGTCCTTGATAGTTGTGATCCGCACTAACCGTTTAGTTACCGCTTAGCGCGTGCATTGATATTTACAGCATTGTCGCATTGGCCGCCAGCCGGTGCAAAAGTGGGGACGCGCCAAAGCAGCGTAGGGCGTTAGTGCTGCGACATACTTGACGTATTTTGTGTAACACGGGCAAGATACTCCCATGCATAAATACTTGGCATTGGTCTTGGGCATGCTTGCCGTGGCTACATCGGCGGTGCAGGCTCAAGCCATAAAATGGCCTGAGAAGCCTGTGCGGATGATTGTGCCGCTGTCGCCGGGTGGTAGTGTCGATACGGTTGCCCGCATGGTCGCTGCACGGCTGACCGAAAAATTCGGTGAACAGTTTGTTGTGGACAATCGGCCGGGGGCAGGGGCGACGGTGGGCATTGGGCTGGTGGCCCGCGCCAATCCTGACGGCTATACCTTACTCATGATGTCATCGGCCTTTGCATCCAATGCGGCGCTTTACAAACTGCCTTACGACCCAATAAAGGACATTACGCCTATAGGCTTGATCGCGTCCGGCCCCATGTTTCTGGCCGTGCATCCCTCGGTGAAGGCTGGCACGCTGAAGGAGTTTGTCGCGCTCGCGCGTGCAAAACCTGGTTCCTTGAACTACGGTTCAGGTGGTACCGGCTCTTCAACGCACCTTGCGACCGAGCTGTTCCGGCAGATGACCAACACGCAATTGGTGCACGTGCCGTATAAGGGTATCGGGGCCGCCATGGCGGATTTGCTTGGCGGGCAGATACAGTTTTACATTGCGCCCGGGGCGGGCCTGCTACCACATATTGCCACGAATAAACTGCGTCTGCTGGCCGTTACCGGCGAGCAACGCTCACGTGACCTGCCTGAGGTGCCTGCCATCGCAGAATTGGTGCCGGGATATACAGCGGAATTCTGGTATGGATTGGGTGTTGCCGCGGGTACGCCCAAAGAAATCATTGGCACGCTGAATCAGGAACTGGCACGCATACTCAAGCAAGCGGATTTCCTCAAACGATTGCGCACGTTTGATCTGGAGCCTGCCCCTTCCACTTCGGCGGAATTTTCGCGCAGGATCATACGCGAAATTGCCATGTGGTCGAAGGTGACCAAGGCTGCCAACATCAGGGCTGAATGAAAGTGCGGTCTAACGGATAGACTAAAATAGTCAACAAAAACAATAATTTAAGTGACTATTAAAATTTTCAGCAGGTTACTATGCGCGTGCCATGCGAAACATCGCTGCGACTTCAGTGCGATTGGTGACCTTGAGTTTCTTGAAAATTCGCTGCGCGTGGTTTTTTACCGTAAATGAGCTGATTTTCAGTGCTTCGGCTATTTGCGGATTGGTTTTCCCTTGGATAAGCCACGCTAAAACATCCCGTTCGCGCGAACTCAGGTTGTCAGGCAATCGTATGCTTTGAACTTTGTCCGCAATATTGCTGATCTTCAGGGCGGCAACCTTGCGAAACGCTACGTCAATCTGGGCAATCACTGAATCAATCAAAAAGGCGCGATATTCACCCGTTTGGCCGTTTGTAACGGGTTCTGGATTCAACGCCACATACAGGGTTTCTTGATCGTCGCGTTCATTGCGCACCCCGAATATCTGGACGCACTGCATGTTCTTCATCGCGGTATGTATTGCACAATTGCAACTGGCGTAGTTCGCCAGTTCGATTGCCAGGCCATTCAGTTGCAGTGGCCGCCGTTCGTTGGCAATAAATCGTGCAAAGTAATCCTTGATAAGGGGTTCGAGCCAGCATTGGGCGAGTAACTCGGTGCGCACACCGGGTAAGGGGGAAACAACGTCAAGTGTCAGACTTGAGTTGTCGAAATCACCCCAGGCGGAGATCAATATCTGGTGGGGGATAAAGTGCTGTACCTGATTTTGCAGCAGACGATAAAGGTCGTAGTGGCAATTGACCTTGGATGCATGCTCAACGATTTGTATGAACCGTTCGCTTTCGCACTCGGTTTGCCGGAAAGTTGGTGTTGTTGTGTCACGCGCGTGCAGACCGGCTGCACGCGGATAGAGGCTGTTTGCCGGTGATGTTGCTACACGCCTTTCGTCGCCATCGACTATGCGGATGTGTTCGCCCGGATTGGTCGAGATTGCGATGCCTGTGACTGCCATTTTTTATCCTGGGCCCGACCCTTTAAACAGTGGGCCGAACCGATTATTCACAAGTGATTTAATACGGTGGTGCGTAGTGATTGATACAGGTTGATAGTGACAAATTGCGGGTGCTTTGGCAGCACTACCAAGGGATCAAGTGTGATAATTGTCACAAGGGTATTCGTGACTTTATGCACACTTTTGATGAAAAAGATGTCTCGATTGACTTTATTTCATGGTTTTGGCGAATGGGGCGTCCGCCTGCTGGCAGGCGCAGGTTCGATTACAATTGTCGACTCTCTCTCAAAGGTTAAATGGATATGAACGTCGCACCTCGTGAAGTCCCGATGCTGTTCACACCGATCAAACTGCGCTCTGTCGTTGCGCGCAATCGCATCATGTGTTCGCCGATGTGCCAGTATGTTTCGGACGATGGCGGGCCCACGGACTGGCAGTTGATCAATTTTGGCCGCTTTGCCATGGGCGGCAGTGGCATTATCTTCGGTGAAGAGACCGCGGTTGAGGCGCGCGGGCGCAAGACGCACCACTGCGCCGGCATTTATAACGATAGCCATGTCGCGGCGTATCGCCGCATCAACGATTTCATCAAGTCGCTCGGGTCGGTGCCGGCTATTCAGATGGGGCACTGCGGTCGCAAGGCATCGGCGCATGGCCCCTTGCAAGACCGCGCACCCCTCACCGAGGTCGATGGACGCAACGGCTTGCAACCGTGGCAAGGGCTCGCGCCCAGTGCCTTGCCGGCAATACCGGGCGGCTCGCTTCCGCATGCGATGGATCGTGATGACATTCGCGAAAATCTCGCTGCCTGGCGCGAAGCCGCGCAACGCTCCATCGATGCGGGCTACGATATCTGCGAAATACACGGCGCGCATGGCTACCTGATTCATCAGTTTCTGTCGCCGGTGTCGAACAAGCGTACTGATGGCTATGGCGGCAGCCTTGAAGGCCGCATGCGGTTTGCGCTCGAAGTCACCGATGCCGTGCGTGCGGTATGGCCGGCTGACAAGCCGCTGTTTTTCCGCATCTCGTCCATCGACGGCACGGGCGGCGAATGGGGCATGGACGATTCGCTGGCGCTGGCGCGTGAGCTCAAGGCACATGGCGTCGATGTCGTTGATTGTTCGTCTGGCGGCATCACGGGTGACGGTACTTTGGCTGCGTTGCCGCGTGTTCCCGGCTATCAGGCGGGGTACGCGCGTGAAATCAAACAAGAAGTCGGCATTGCGACGGCTGCAGTTGGCTTGATCACCGATCCCAGCCATGCTGAAGCGATTTTGCGTGATGGGCACGCAGATATCATTGCACTCGCACGTGAGTTAATGGATAACCCCAATTGGCCGTTGCAGGCGGCACGTGCACTGGGCCATGCAGATCCGCTGGATCTTGTGCATGCCCGCGAAGCGCAACGCCTTCGATTGCGCGAGCAGCATCGCAAGGAGTATCCTTCTGGCTTGGCGGTTGATATTCCTTTTGGTCCGAGCGAACAGGTTCCATACTCCTGGGCTGCGTTAAATGCTGAGCCCAGAGTTCGTCGCTAATGTCAGCATGATGGTTAGTGCCCCAGTTGCCGAGAATATTATAATGCTCAATAAAAACAAATGGTTACGATGGGATTCATGATGGGCGTTTAGTTGGACTCTTTGATCACCCGATCGCCCATGTCTTGTACCGGTCGGGCATTCATCGGATACATGCGTGCGAATAAATTGAGTTGGTTCGCGCTGGCCTGAACAGGCTGCTTCATCACAATCCACAGCACATCTTCGGTGCAGGGCGGCGTGGTTAGCGAACCCATGTAAGTGAAATAGCGGCGATCTGCGGGCAGCAATTGCGTTACGTCGATGGGCGACGAGGCCGTTTGTTCTTCACCCTTTTCCAGTGGCAGATTGTTGAGCACGGTTTGAATTGCCGGCTGACGCACGCCACTTTCGATCAGCACGGCTACCACCGCCAGGCGACCTTCGCCATCTTTGTGCACAAGATGGGCGACCATGTCGAATTGCTTGCCGTCAATCATTTCTTCGGACGGGCTGTGAAAGTGAAATTGCACTAGCTTGAAACGTCGCCCGGCTACGCGCAGTGAGTTCCAGCCGCCAATGTTGGCCTGCACCGTGTGACCTTTGTCGATGACTTTAAAGCCGCTGGGCCGATAGTCAAAGGTGATCGCATCAAGATCGACTTTCATCCCCTCGCGAATGTCGATGGGTGACTGACGCGTGCCGGTGCCGCAGGCGGCGTATTCAGGCGAGAGCTTGGCCCACGCGTGCGGGCCGTTTCGGCCTTCGTAAGACCAGTGCTCGGTGTGCGCTGCGTGCGCCGTCTGCGGTGCAGCTGGTGCCGGGACGATAGCGATGACTTCAGCGCGGCTTCGCGCGAGCGCCACTACCACGCGCGGCGGCGGGGGACGGCTGATAACGGGCGTAGGGCGCGCGTGATGCGTGCTGGCTTCGACCGGCTTGCGGTCCACTGGGGGTGTGCGGTCAACAGGAATTGTGCGTTCGGTCAGTGCTGTGATAAAGGGTTTTTTGGCGGCTTTGCTGGATTCTTCTTTTGCCACACCATGGGATTCTTCCTTGGCGGCTGGGGGTTGCACCGTAGCAGTGGCCTTGGATTTTTCGGATGATGCTGTTTTTGCATCGGCCTTCGCCTCTGCTTTGCTATCGTGCGCTTTTTTGTCCTCGACCGATTCGCATACTGCGGGAATCAGTGCCAACGCGAGCACTATTGGCCAACGGCTTGCTTTGAAAATCATTTTCCAATCCTCTGAAAGCGTGTGGGGTTCCTGTGCAGTATCGGTTCCTGTGCGTTTTTCTTGAGGCTGAAAACAACAAAGCCACGTGATATCCACGTGGCTTTTGTAAGAAAAAACTTTTTTAAAACAAATATTTACATCGTTATTATTTCCCCGTCCACACGGGTTTACGTTTTTCCATGAAGGCGCGGCGGCCTTCAGCGTAATCCTGACTGGTAAAGCAATCGGCTACGGCTTTATCGGCGAGCGCCTGATTGCGGGTGCTGGCATCCTTGACGTATTCGTTGATGACGTGCTTGGCCGCGACGATCGAAAGCGGCGCGTTGTCGGCGATGGTGTCGGCGTATTGCTGCACAAAGGCTTCCAGCACGCCCGCTTGCAACACGTGATTAACCAAGCCGATGCGATGCGCTTCGTGTGCGGTGTAGCGACGCGCGGTGAACATGATTTCCTTGGCGACCGACGGGCCGACGAGTTCGACCAATTGGCCGAGTGAGTCAGCGCCGTAGCCGATGCCTAGCCGCGCCGCTGGCACGCTGAACTGCGCGTCTTCGGAGCAGATGCGCATGTCACAGCGCAGCGCAATGGCGAGGCCCCCACCCAGACACCAGCCGCGAATCATGGCGATGGTGGGTTTATCAATATTGATCAGCGCATCGCGAAAGCCCGAAGACAACTTGGTGTATTCGGCCACCTGCTCCGGCGTGGCGCGGTTTTTTTCGTATTTGGAAATGTCGCCGCCCGACACAAATGCCTTGGTGCCTGCCCCGCGCAGAATCACCACACGCACGGCGGGATCGCTGGCGAAATCGTTAATGACGGCAGCCGCCGCCTGCGCCATTTCCGGTGACATGGCGTTGTGCTTTTCCGGATAATTAAAGGTGAGGGTGCCGATGGCGCCTTTTTTGCTGCCTAGAATTTTGTCTGTGCTGATGGAATCCATTTTTGCCTTTCGTAATTCATTAACCTCGTCATTCCCGCGAAGGCGGGAATCCATACAATGTCACAAGAGGCACGGTGGTTTGGGTTCCCGCCTTCGCGGGAACGACAGAGTAGGTAAAGCGTTTATTGCAATTTGCCGTGGTTTGATATGCTGAGTCTAAATTACGCCCTTGCTGCGTAAATCAGCAAGTTGTTCTTTGGTATAGCCGACAGACGCTAGAATTTCGTCACTGTCCGCACCTAAATCCTGCGTGGCGCGGCGAATTTTCTTGGTGGTACCGACCATGTTGACCGCTGAACTCACCAGTTTGATTTTGCCGAGCTTCTCGCTCATTACTTCCTGCGCGATGCCGGTGTGTTGGACTTGTGGATCGGCAAATACCTTGTCGATGGTATTGATCGGGCCGCACGGCACGCCAGCGGCTTCCATCACATCGACCCAGTGAGCGGTGGGTTTGTGCTTGGTGACTTCGGAAATTGCGGCATTGATGGCCAGGCGATCCTTGCTGCGCTTGCCCTGGGTATCCCATTCCGGCTTGGTTTTCCATTCAGGTTTGCCCAGCGCGTCGCAGCAGCGATGGAACACACGGCCCGACGACGCTGCGATGTTGAACAGGCCATCGCTCGCCGGAAACACGCCGGTGGGCACGCCGGTCGGATGATCGTTACCGGCTTGTCCTGCGACTTCACCAGCGATCAGGTAGCGCGTGGCCTGGAAGTCGAGCATGAAAATAATGGATTCCAGCAGGCTGGTATGCACCCAGCGGCCTACGCCGGTGACTTCACGATCAAACAGCGCGGTCATCACGCCCATCGCCAGCAAATTGCCTGCGGTGAGGTCGGCAATCGCCACACCCACGCGCACCGGCCCTTGACCAGGCAGGCCGGTGATGCTCATCAGGCCACCCATGCCTTGCACGATCTGGTCAACGCCCGCGCGTTTGCCATAGGGGCCGCTCTGGCCGAAGCCGCTGATACTGCCGTAGACGATGCGGGGGTTTACTTTTTTCACGTCGTCGTACGAAACCTTCAGGCGATGCTTGACCTCGGAACGCATGTTCTCGATCACCACGTCGGCTTTGGCGGCGAGTTTCATGAAGGCTTCGTGGCCTTCGGGGGTTTTGAGATTGAGCTTCAGAAATTTTTTATTGCGATGCAGGTTCTGAAAATCAAAACCATCGCGCTTGCCGGAGACATCTTCGCCGCCGGTATCGGGCGGCTCAATGCGAATAATGTTGGCGCCCCAGTCGGCGAGGTGGCGCACGCAGGTGGGGCCCGCACGCGCCAGCGTCAGGTCGAGCACAGTGATGCGCGAGAGTGGAAGGGCTGCTGTTTGTGTTGCGGCGGCTTCTGCGGGGTGATTCATGGTCTAAACCTCGTGTTCCAGATGATGAAATTGGGGGTGATTTTAAGTCGAATTTTGCTACGGAAAGGGAAGCCGAAACGTAGCACAGTGGACAGCGATGCTGCAATCTCCGCGCGCGACTAGCGCGAATACAGATGGTGGCAAATTTTGTTGCAGGGCAATAATTAAATAATGTTAAGAAACAAATACTTATGAAATATTTGCCAACGGTAGCACACAGCCCTTCGAGTGCGGCTACAATTTCGCGGAGGTTTCGTCGTCGAACTGGCGTTCACCGGTTGTCCAAACCGCTCCCATACAATCATCACAGGAAATCTGTATGCCCAATCCCAACATTACATTTGATCACGTGCATTTGATCAGCAAAGATCCGAAGCGCACTGCCAATTGGTACGTCGACAAACTTGGCGGCGAAATTGTGCGCGATGGCGAGGTGCGGGGTGCGCCGCAGGTCTATGTGGAAATCGGTGGCGGCGCGATGCTGATCGTTCGTGGTGAGCGTCCGGGCGAGACCACCAGTGATAAATCCAGTCTGGAGTGGGGCGTCGACCACTTTGGCGTGAAAGTAAAAGGCGATTTTGCCGCGTTCTGCGCGGGGCTCAAGGCGAAGGGCGTGGAATTCAGCGTGGAGCCGCGCGATTTCAATCCGACCACGCAACTGGCGTTTATCAATGCGCCGGATGGCGTGAGTGTCGAATTGTTAAATCGCAAAGATCAGGCTTAATCACCGGTAGTCAAGCTGACGCGGGATGCGCTATGCTACGCGCCGAATTGTCTCAGAATTTATTACATCAACCGTAGAACCGCAGGAGGAAAATCATGGCAAAACTGAATATCAATGGTAAAGAGCATGACGTGCAGGCAGAGGCGGATACGCCGCTGCTGTGGGTCATACGTGAACAGGTCGGACTGACCGGCACCAAATTCGGCTGCGGCATTGCGCAGTGCGGCGCATGTTCAGTACACATCAACGGCAATCTGGTGCGCTCGTGCTCCATGCCGCTGTCGGCGGTAAAGGCCAGCGACAAGATTGTTACGATTGAGGGTCTGTCACCCAACGCAACGCACGCCGTGCAAAAAGCCTGGCAGGAAATCGACGTGCCGCAATGCGGCTACTGCCAGTCGGGCCAGATCATGGCAGCCACGTCGCTACTGGCGAAAACACCCAAGCCCACCAATGCGCAGATTGATGCGGCGATGACGAATATCTGCCGTTGCGGCACGTATCAACGCATCCGCGCTGCGATCCACAAGGCAGCGGGCAATACCGCCGCTGCTGCCGAAGTTATGGCCAACGAACACACTGTGGTTTAACCGGAGACCTGACATGAATGATATGACGAACCCTGATCTCCAAAACTCCGTCCAGAATCCTGCACGCCGCGACTTCGTGGTTAAAGCCGCTGCTGCCGGTGGCGGCTTGGCGCTGGGCTTTAACTTTCTCGCCATGCCCTCCGTTGTGCTCGCGCAAGGCGCATCCGCAGGCGCACCGGAACTCAACGCATGGGTGGCGATCAAAACCGACGACACTGTGGTGATTCGCATTGCGCGTTCTGAAATGGGGCAGGGTACGCTGACCGGCCTGGCGCAACTCGTTGCCGAAGAACTGGATTGCGACTGGAACAAAGTCACCACTGAACATATTTTTCCAGGGCAAAGTCTCGCGCGCAAACGCATCTGGGGCGATATGTCCACCGGCGGCAGCCGCGGCATACGCACCTCACAAGACTACGTGCGCCGCGCGGGTGCCGCTGCGCGCATGATGTTGTTGCAAGCTGCGGCGGACGATTGGAAAGTGCCGGTGGGTGAAGTCACCGTTGATCGCGGCACGATTACGCACAGCATCTCCGGGCGCAGCACCAGTTACGGCAAAGTGGCCGAAGCCGCTGCAAAGTTGACGCCACCCGATGTAAAAAGCATCAAGCTGCGCGATCCGCGTCAGTGGAAAATTGCGGGCAGGCCGGTAAAACGACTTGACACCGCAGATAAGCTCGACGGCAGCAAAATTTACGCGGTTGATGTCAAGTTGCCCGGCATGCTGTGCGCAGCCATCAAGGATTGCCCGGTGTTCGGCGGCAAAGCAGTCAGTTTTGATCAGGCCAAAATTGCCAACATGCCCGGCAAACCGGTGGCGTATCGCGTAAATGAATCCACGGTAGCGGTCGTTGCCGATACCTGGTGGCGTGCAAAAAAGGCGCTCGATGCGCTGCCTATCGTTTGGGACGAAGGCCCCAATGCCAAGGCATCGCAGGCGACCATTCTTGCGCACCTGACTACCGGGCTGACCTCCAACGATGCGTTCGCCGACATCAATGATGGCGACGTTAACGCAGCGATATCGGGTGCCGCCAAAAAACTGGAAGCAGTCTACACCGCGCCGTTCGTCGCCCACGCTTGCATGGAGCCGATGAATGCCACCGTGCGTCTGACGGCGGTCAAGGCCGAGTGCTGGGTGGCGACGCAAAACGCCGAGGCATCGATGGCCACACTGTCGCAAACGTCGGGCCTGCCGCTGAGCGCGTGCGAAGTGTACAAGCTGGATCTGGGTGGCGGCTTCGGTCGCCGCGGCGGCAATCAGGATTTTGTGCGCCAAGCCACACTGATTGCCAAGCAATTGCCGCCGGGCACACCGGTCAAGATGCTGTGGTCGCGCGAGGAAGATCTCGGCCACGATTTTTACCGGCCGATCGCGCAGGCCAAATTGTCCGCTGGCCTTGACGCGCAGGGCAATCTTGTCGGCCTGAATATCCGCGTATCAGGGCAATCGATCAACGCATTTGCCAATCCGGCGGCAATCAAGGATGGCAAGGACGTGCGCCAGCTGCAGGGCATGTGGAAAGAACCGGGCGATGCGCAAATCGGTTATACGCCGCCGAATCTGCGCACCGAGTACGCGATGCGCAACACGCATGTGCCGGTCGGTGCGTGGCGCGGCGTGAACACCAACCAGAACGGCTACTTCCTTGAATGTTTCATGGAAGAAGCCGCGCGTGCGTCGGGCAAGGATTCGCTGGCGTTCCGGCAGGCGGTGCTGCAAAAAAATCCCAAACATCTGGCTGTGCTCAACGCTGCTGCGCAGAAAGCGGGTTGGGGCTCGCCGTTGCCGGCTGGGCGTCATCGCGGTATCGCGCAGTTCATGGGCTATGGCAGCTATTCGGCAGCGGTTGCCGAGGTTTCAGTCACCGGCGGCAATGTCAAAGTGCATCGCATGGTGCTGGCCACCAACTGCGGCCACGCCGTGAGCATCGAGCAGATTGCCGCGCAGGTGCAGGGCGGCGTGGCAATGGGGATGAGCGCATTGCTCAGTCAAAGCTCGGTGGCCAACGGACGCATCGTGGAAACCAACTTCCATACGCTGGTTTTGCCAAAGATGGTGCATATGCCCAAAGTCGAAACGGTCATTGCGCCGACCTTCGATTTCTGGGGTGGTGTGGGCGAGCCGACAATATGCGTAGTGATTCCGTCGATCCTCAATGCAATACATGCGGCCACCGGCAAACCGGTGCGCAGCTTGCCGCTGACGGGCGGTCTGCGGCTGGTTTAATGGGCGTTTGATTTTTACGGCTGTGGTACATAAAACGCCGCGCCAGGTTTTGGCGCGGCGTTTTTATTGACGCAGGGGATTGTCTATCCATTTTAAAAAAATGTCTAATAAACAAATACTTAGAAGATTAATTGTGAGTTGGATGCTGGTGTTGGTGGCGCGCGGTGCGTGCGGCGCAGACTGGCCAACCAAGCCGGTCCGGGTGGTGATTCCTTACGCGCCTGGCGGAAGTTCGGATTTGCTCGGGCGCCTGCTCGCGCTAAGACTGGCGGACACCTTCAAACAGAATTTCATCTCGGACAATCGTCCGGGTGCTACCGGTGCCATAGGTTCGGAGTTGGTATCCAAAAGCTCGCCTGATGGTTATACGCTGCTGATTTCTGGCGTGGGGTCGCATGTCTATGCGCCCGCGATGACCAAGCTGGCCTATGACGGCCTCAGCGATTTTACGCACATCGCTTTGTTGGGCGGGCCGCCAGGCGTATTGCTGGTGAACAGCAATTCCAGCGTACGCGATATCGCAGGTTTGATCGCACAGGCGAAAGCGCAGCCGCTGGTTTTTGGCTCGGCTGGCACTGGCAGCAGCGGGCATCTGGCGATTGAGTTTTTCAAGCAGCTGGCCAAAATTGAGATGCAGCATGTGCCCTACAAAGGTGCCGGGCCAGCGGTGATTGATTTGCGTGCCGGACACATACCAGTAGCGGTCGCAACACTGGTGGCTGCCGCGCCGCAAATGAAGGCGGGCGCGCTGCGCGCCGTGGGGATCACTTCGGAAAAGCGCGTGCGGCAATTTCCCGAGGTGCCAACGTTTGTGGAAAGTGGATTCCCCACGCTGGTGGCGACGACCTGGTTTTCGCTGTCGGGGCCGCCGAAAATGCCGGTGGCGTTAACCCTGCGTATTAATCAGGAAACGCGCAAAGCCCTGCGTACGCCGGAGCTGAGCCGCCGTCTGGGGGAAGAGGCGATAGAGGCGAATGATCTCGGCCCTGTGCAGTTTACAAACTTCATGCGTACGGAGATTACCCGATGGGCGCCCATCGTAAAGGCGGCAGCGGCGCAGGTGAAGTGAAGTCGCAATACGTTTGTGAAATAGATCATGGTTTTTTTGATTGTGAAAAGAATAGTGGAGTGATTTCGTGAGCGTCACAGCATTTCAATCTGTTCTCGGCGGCGCGTTGTTGCCCCACGCCCCGCAATTCTTCACGCGTCCCGAAACTGAGGACGCAGACAATATCGCCCGTGTGGAGAAAGTCGCCACGCGCATCGGCGAACGGCTCGCTGCACTCAAACCCGATGTCTGGATCACAATTTCCAACGATCATGCCCAGCAGTTTTTTCTGGACTGCGCGCCACCCTTTGCGTTGCACGTTGGCGGCGAGGCGCACGGCCATTTCGCCGGGAAGGATTTTTGTTATCCGATTGCCAGCGAAGTGTCCTTTGCGCTGATCCGGCAGCTCTATAAGCTGGGCTTTGATCCCGCATTCAGCAGCACAGCAGCGGTCGATTACGCGTTGGGTATACCGCTCACGCATATGGGCGTGCGTGGGCCGATCGTGCCGTTGTTTGTGAATGCCTATCTGCCACCGCAACCGACGATGGAGCGCTGTTATGCCTTGGGTCAGGCCATGGCAACCGCGTTGGCCGCCCTACAAGTCAAGGCCGTGGTGATGGCCAGTGGCGGCATGTCGCATTTTCCGGGCACCGATCGCTACTCAAATCCTGATCTCACTTTCGACAAGGTCGTACTGGAACCCCTGTCGCGGGGTAACCTGAAGTCGCTGATCGGGCTGAACGATCAACAACTTGATGACACGGGTAATATCGAATTGCGTTGTTGGGCGGTTGCTGCAGGCATGCTGGGCGAACGCAAGCCGGATGTCGTCGAGCTCAATCCCAGTTGGCACCACAATTACGCTTCGCTGGGATTCTGGTCACCACCTGTGGCTGAGACCTTGCCCCATTATCCGGCGACGCGTCCTGAATTAGTCACGTTGATCGCCGCGCTACATGCGTTGGCCAATGATGCGAATGCCCGCGTGGCGTTTGCAAGCGATGCGGCAGGCTTTGCGACAGCCAAGGGGCTAAGCGGTGATCAGGCGGTGTTGCTCGCTGCTGCGGATTTCAAAGCCATAACTGCCCTGGGCGTGCATCCGCTGGTGCCGTTCCTGGCCCGCATGCAGATGGAGCGGGAGTTAAAAATACCCAATAAAAACAAATAGTTAGTGTAGCTATATCGGCACCGCTATAGCCTCGAAAGCCGATTGGCAATTTGCAAGATCTACGCGTTTTTGCACGATGCGCCAATGGTCATCCACGCGCCGCAGCCGGTGCGTCTGCCGTCCCGCAAATACCCGTTGATTGTCGAGACGGTAATCGGCCATGATCACACTGGAAGCCACGACCACTTCGCCTGCTGCATCGTCGTGCGACTCAATGGAGACGCTACCCACCAGATGCACGGTGCTTGATGGTGGCGTTTGCACGTGTATCAACGGATGCTCCAGCCGCTCAACACGGGTCTTCATCAACTGCCGGTCGTCGTAAAACAGCGATGCCTGATTAAACGGGCTTTCCTGATTGGGTACGGCGGGCACCCAATACGTGCCATCGTCCGTGAACAGCATCATCCATTCGCGAAAACGCCGTTCGTCCAGCAGGCGTGCTTCGTGTATCAGAAATAACTCAAAGTTCTCGCGCGAGAAATTGGCACTGGGTATATGCGTGGAGGTATCCATGGCGTTACACCGCACACATATAATCACGCCACGCAGCGTATTGCGCGCGCACCACCATTTCGTGCGTGGCGAATTCACTGCTGACGCCATCGGCCGTTTCTTCAGCGCCCAGGCCGCGCGAAATATCCACCCAATCGTTCAGATCACTTTGCAAACCGATTTGCGCGCGGGTGAAGGATTCCAGATCGTCCGTTTGCACAAACGATGCTGCCGCGTGGGTGACGTTAAGCAAGCGAATATTGCCGAAGTTCATTTCGTCTGAGGCACCAACCAACCTTACCGGGTAGATGTTGACCTCTGTCAGATCAACGGCCAGCGGTTTGATGATGCGCACGTGAATGTTCAGCCCCATGATCGACACGTTGGGATAAATCAGCGTGTTGTGCAGCTTGGGTGTAAGAATCTGCTGAGCGCGTGATGCACCCACTTTCGATGCCAGCACTGCTTTGTACTGATTGAACGCGGGACTGGCGCGCTTGCCCTCGTCGAGCGCGGTGTTGCTGGTCCAGCCATGACCGTGGCCAACCGTGAAGCTGCGGCGCTTTTTCCATTCATCAGCGGTACGGCCTCCTTCAGCGACGACTTTAGTGCCTTTCTCATCGCCTTCGCGCCTTGCGAATTGCACGCCGTCGCGGCTGACTGTTGAGGCGTGGCTGAACGGCACATGATAGGAATCGAGAACGTTTTCCACCTGCAACTTCCAGTTACCGCGATAAAGGTAACGATGCATGCCGGCGTCGAAGGCGATTTCGCCATCGGGTGCGCGGTCTACCAGATCGTCGATATTGGCCTTCATCGCGCCGATGTGTTCATCGAAACTGAGGCCCGCTTGGGCAAGACTGGCGAATACGAAGCCGCGATAGCAACCGATACGCGGCACTTTGGCGAGATTATATTTGTCAGTGTTGAACGCAGGTGCACAGCCTTCGGGCACGGGCACACGCAGTAATTTACCAGCGGTATCGAACGTCCAGCCGTGATACAGGCAAGTCAGCTGCTTGCGGTGCCCGCATTTTTCATTGACCACCTTCGGCCCGCGATGGGTGCAGCGGTTGATCAACACCTGTAGCGTGCCGTCATCATGGCGCGTCATGATCACCGGATACCTGCCGAGTTCAGTGGTGATGAAGTCGCCGGGCTTTTTGATCTGGCTCTCATGGCCGACAAACAGCCACGCGCGCCCGAACAGGCGTTCCATTTCGAGATCAAAAATCGCGGGGTCGGTGTAGACGCGGCGGTGGATGCGTCCGGGTTCTATGAGTTGTGCGATGTCGTTGGTGTTAATGGCGGGCTCCAGCATGCGTTATATCGCTTCATTCAATCCTTTCCCCGCGAGCGGGGAGAGGGGCTATCTTTGTTTATTAAATTGCACCGGCGGCTTTGAGCGTGGCTTGCTCGTCTTTTGAAATGCCGATCCAGTTCAAAACTTCTTCAGTGTGTTGCCCTGGCTCTGGCGTTTCGCAGCGTAGTTTACGCGGCATGCCATGAAAATTCAGCGGCGACGCTACAAACTTTGTATCGCCAAACAATTTAGTTTTCAATGGCGCAGCCATGCCGATGTGTTGCACTTGCGGATCGGCAAACACTTTGTCCATGGTGTTGATGGGGCCTGCGGGTATGCCAGC